>JAJDEJ010000306.1 GCA_029259815.1 Planctomycetaceae bacterium
ATCGGCTGGCAACCCGGCCGGCTGCTGTTCAGAGATCGGCGGTCCTGTTGGTCGCTGCGACATGCACGAGATGTCGCAGAAATCGCCATCTGTGAAAAGACGAATCCCTCACCCAACCACGTTCGGGGTGTGAACGGTTACGTTCTCCGGTACACCAATGTCAGACGTAGTCAGTGGCGAGGGGTTCCAAATTGAACGTATTGAAGAGCACTCCTCAGACGAACAGGAGTTGGTACGTGTAGAGTTTGACCCCGGTAAAGCGTTCTTGTTCCGGGACGCCTATGTGATTTGCGACCCGTTGCGGGAGTGGGCATTTATCGAGTACGGATGGACGAGCCAAATCCTCCAAAAACAGGTTCTTCTCGAATACGGAGATACGACGAACGGTGTACCCATAGTCACAAGAATGAATGAGACTGGTACATGGATTGATCAACCTGAGAATGTTGACACCGTAGTAATGACTCAGGAGATTCTCGATACAAATGTTTCCGATGACGTATTCCGATTGTCCGCCTACGGCCTCCCAGAACCGAATTTCGAGCGATCATCGTCCACGACTTGGCTGGTATATCTGATCGGCGGAGCCATCTGCTTGGCAGTAGCCTATTGGATTCGGCAGCGACAGCAGACGACTTCGTGAGATAAAGATGGCGTTCATCGACACGTTTACAGGCGAATGGTCCTTTGGTGGAACGTTCGGCTGTGAGGAGGTGTTGATGCTCGGGCTGGTGTTCGTGGTCGTGCGGGACTGTGGCGGAAGGTATGGGCGATTGTATCTGTGCTGTTGTTTGTGGCGATGTGGCCGCCGTGGGCGTGGCCGACTTGGGTCTGTTGTTACACGCCGTTGTTGCTCGTGTGGCGCGGAGATGGTTCTACGGGGTCGAGCGGGCGAAGTGAGCCCCCTGATGGGTCCGGGATAGTACAGGCGTTGAACTCTTCATCTACGCAGCCGGAGGCTAACGCCTCTGGCTACCCTCGTGATGTACTCGAAGGGGTGGTGATTGGGTTTGCAATGTGCTGGATGACGACTGGATTTGTGCGAGACGCCATGGCCACACGGGGAGAGTTGGTGCAAGGGAGCGGATGTCTTTTGTTCGGATTGCAAATGGCATTATTGCCGATCCCCTTGCGGTGGTTGGGTGGTCGGACCATGCTGGTGACCGCTGTACTTATGATTGCGATCGCGACAGGAGGCGAGTGGTTGCAGGCGAACGTTATGACCGGAGTCGTCTGGTCGATGATGGGCCTCTACCTGCCGGCGGGGCAAACGCCTTTGGCGCAGTGGGCTGAGTTTGTCGGGCCGTTGGGAGTTTCGGCGGGGTTGTACTTCATTAACTTCCTGTGGCTTCCGGAACTGACACGAACCGGTTGGCGACGTTGGCAAGGGCCGTTGTTGGCTGGCACGTTGCTACTGACAGCGTGGATGGGGGGACAGCAAATCGCCGCTTCGGTCGTGTCGCCGCCGCAACCGTTTTCGGTGATGCTGGTGCAACCTCACGTTCGTGGGGGCGAGGATGGCTTATGGCGTCCGTGGCTCGCACTCGACCGCTTGACTCGTGAAAGTCTGGAGCGTGATGGACCAGTTGATCTGATCGTCTGGCCGGAAACGTCGCTCAACGAGAGTTGGCACCCGGAGTCGGCGACAGAGTTGTCAACGGAACCAACCGTCGAGAGGGAGAGACATCAACTGACGCTGCAAAGTTTTCAGAGGTCGTATCTGCCGACTTACGAGGCGGCTTGTCTATTCGGCGTCCCGTTGGTCAAGCACGAGATGGTGCAGCGATATGGATTGGAGATTTCGGAGGTGCGACGCGTCAACGGGGCGTGTCTGGTGAGCAAGTCCGGTGAGATCAATTGTCACGAGAAGTTGGCGCTTGTGCCGCTTACGGAGGGACTTCCGGATCTCCTTGACACTTCGTGGTTCAGACGCAATGTGCTGCCGTCTTTTCAACTGAAGGCACCTCTCCAGCGGGGAAGAGATTTCCGCATGCTCAGATTCTCGACGCGGCAAGGGCGGGATGCGAACATAACCGTGTCAATTTGCTATGAATCCCATCTCCCTTGGTTACCGCAGTTCCGTCAAGAGAATCACGCGGATGCGGTGGTCCACTTGCTATATGATGGAGACTTCAGTGATCACCCGGAATGGGCCGAGCGGCAGTTGCTGGCGTGCCGTTACCGGGCGATCGAGTCGCGGACGTGGAATCTTGTTTGCTCGACGTGGGCGGGGAGTGCCATCATTGAACCGACGGGAGAAATTGTCCGTCAGTTGCCAGCCAGAGCGGGTATCCTTCGCAGCGACGTCAGCGGGCCATGAAATTACCCTTGATCGTCTTCACATGAGGTCCAGCCATGATTACTCGCAAGAAACGCGGGTTCACGATCATCGAATTGCTCGTCGCGATCTCAGTGATCGGTATCCTGATGGCTCTGCTGTTGCCAGCGGTGCAATCCTCGCGGGAGTCAGCCCGGCGGATTCAATGCCAGAATAACCTCAAGCAGTTGGGATTGGCATTGTACAACTATCATGATGCCCATCTGATGCTGCCTCCTGCCAACATCTGGGGCGGCAGGGGCGAGCCGCTCGGGGGCGGTCTGCTGCCGATTGGCACGTTCGATCGAGTGGCGATGGGCATCTCTCCGGCGACCGAACCAGACCGCCTGTACGCCAACTGGGCCATCCTTCTGTTGCCCTCTCTTGATCAGGCGACGCTCTACGACAATTTCGACCTCAACCTGCCGCTGGACGATGCGACCAACCTGCCCGCTCGTCAGACGAATCTCTCCGTGATGAGGTGTCCCTCTGACTCCTACAACGAATTGCCCTATGAACGGGCTCTGTTGGATGGCACGAGAGGTCATGTGTATGCACGCGGAAACTACGCGATGAATGTTGGTCCCAACCCTCCGTGCTTCACCTTTCAACCGGCATGTCAAAATGGATTCCAGACGGGAACGTATGATTTGATCAATACGAACTCAACTCTCGTGGGCAGTGGCGTGGGCGGATTCAACGTGTCCCTTCGCTTTCGGAATTTCCCAAAAGGGTTGTCCAACATGATCGCGATTGACGAGATTCGTGCCGGCATTGACCCCATCGATCCCCGAGGGGTTTGGAGCTTGGGCTTTCCTGCGGCAAGCGTGACCGCTGTTCACTCCCAAGGACCAAACGCAGTGATGGGATATGACGGGATCAACTCCTGCACAAACCTGACACTGACATACTCAGCCACCGCATTGGAGCGGCTGGGGATGCCCTGCTCCAGTTCACCGATCCCCTCGAATTATGCAGCAACGGCTCGCAGTCAACATGCGGGCATCGTCAATGCCTTGCGGCTGGATGGTTCGGTGGAGTCGATCAGCGAACAGATCGACGCCGTACTTTGGACGAACCTGCATTCACGTGATACTTTTTTACAGTGAAAAGTTGTTGTCACAAAGTCACTACTCAGCACGTTTGATTCTGCTCACGACCTCGCTATTCCGTCTTTGCTTGCCAAGTTTGCGGGAACCTTAGCGGCGGACAACCGTGGGACAATCACGGTGACCTTGAGAAGAATCACTGCCGTCTCGCAGGCGAGTTGGATCAACCGCTGGCCGCTCTGCTGAAGGACCTCAAGCAGCGGGGACTCCTGGATGAGACACTCGTCCTCTGGGGCGGAGAGTTTGGTCGCACTCCGGTCGTCGAGTTACCGAAGCCTGGTTCCAACGCCGGCAAGATCAATGGCCGCGACCACAATCATCACGGCTTCTCTGTCTGGCTGGCCGGTGGAGGTGTCAAAGGTGGCCAAGCGTACGGAGCGACCGATGAATTCGGGGTTAAGTCAGTGGAGAACCGCGTCCACGTCCACGATCTCCATGCCACGATGCTGGCTCCGCTCGGCTTCGACCACGAGCGACTGACCTACAGGTACGCCGGTCGTGACTTTCGCTTGACCGATGTCCACGGACGAGTCGTGACAGACCTGATGGCCTGAGATGGCGGTCGACGTCGTGACCGATCCTTCCCATCCCGTTGGGACCGGTCGCGGCTTGACGACAGTTCGGGCATGCCATAGGCTCGCGCCGTTTAACGACCTCTCCACAGCCTCTTGAGAACTTTGCGACTATCATGACAGACCTGATTCCTCCTCATGGCGGACTGACTGAACCCGTTTGCTGCACCGTTTCTGAGGGCGACATCGCTGCCTTCAAGGAGGAGGCCGCCTCCCTGCCACAAGTCCCCGTCTCTGCGGCTGATCTGTCGAGCGTCTACCGCTTCGCCGACGGCACCCTCAGCCCGCTGACCGGCCCAATGGACTCGGCCACCTACAACCGTGTCCTCGACGAACAGGTCCTTGAAAATAACGGTGCCAAGTACGCTTGGACGATTCCGATCAGCTTCCCCGTCACGAGTGAACTGGCTGGCACACTCAAAGCCGGTCAGAAGGTTACACTGACGAATCCGGACGGCGACGTCGTCGCGACGCTCGACATCTCGGACGTCTTCGAATGGGACAAGCCCCACTACATCAAGAGCGTCTACCGCACCGAGCGGACCGATCATCCGGGCGGTGCAATGGTCATGGAGGGAGATGCTGACAAGACTCATCTCATCGGTGGCGAGATCAAGGCTCTGCCACAACCGAAGAATCCCAACTTTGGTCAGTACGTACTCACGCCTCGTGAGGTGCGGAAGGTCATCGCGGAGGCTGGCTGGGACGCAGTTGTCGCTTTCCAGACACGCAATCCGCTGCACCGCGCACACGAGTACGCTCTCGTCTACGGTCTGGAGTCGCTCCTCAAAGCAGGCAAGAACGCCGGTGCGGTGCTCAACCCGCTCGTGGGTGAGACCAAGGGTGACGACGTCAACGCTGAGATCCGCATGCAGACGTACGAGAAGCTGATCTCCTCCCGTCAAATGGGCGACGGCGACAGCGATCGTGAGTTGTGGGACGCCCACGATGACGAAGTGCCAGACCGTGTGAAGCTGCTTGGCCTCGACATCAAGATGTTCTACGGCGGCCCCGCTGAGGCGGTCATGCACGGCATCTATCGTCAGAACATGGGCTACACGCATATCGTCATCGGCCGCAAGCATGCTGATGCCCCGTATGCCGACGGCTCCGCCATCTGGGGCGACTTCGACGCGCAGGAGATCTTCGAGAACCTTAATGGGGACCTGAAGATTCAGCCGGTCAAAGTCGGCTTCGCGGCCTACTACGAGTCACTGGGCCGGGTGGATCTCATGGAGAATCACCCGGACGAGAAGCCCGTGTTCATCAGCGGCAAGGACGTCCGGGCCACCCTCCAGAAGGGCGAACTGGTCGATCCCCGCATCATGCGTGAAAGCACAAGCGAGATTCTTGCCGCGGCGAT
>JAJDEJ010000307.1 GCA_029259815.1 Planctomycetaceae bacterium
CGGTGGCGAACGCATCGACCTCATCGCGGGTGATCTCCCAGCGGTCGGCCAGTCGCTCGGCTGACTCGCCTTGATGGATGAGATCGTACTTGGCCAGCAGGTCTGGATTGAGCGTGCCAAAGTCGCCGCCAATGTCACAGAACATGGGGACGCGGGTCATGTTTTCAACGCCACAGCCGATGGCGTAGTTGATGTCGCCCGCTGCGATGGCCTGTGACGCGAAGTGCACCGCCTGCTGACTCGATCCACACATGCGATTGACCGTGACCGCCGGCACCTCGACCGGGAACCCCGCGAGCAAGACAGCTTGTCGACCGACGTTGGCTCCCTGCTCCTGTGCCTGTGACACGACACCCGTGATGACGTCTGCAATCTTGCCTGGCTCGATGCCCGCGCGCTCACAGAGGCCGGTCAGTGTGTGAGCAAGAATCTGGTTCGGCTGAATTTCGCGAAACGCCCCGTTGCGGCGACCAAAGGGAGTGCGGACAGCATCAAGGATGACGGCTTCGGGCATCGGGAGTCTCCGGGAATCGATGAGGCATCGGGGGTCATGCGCAATTCTACACGGTGTGATTGAGACTGTCACATCGACGTTGGCTTCGATCGTTCGAGGTGGGATGACTCGATCGACAGGGCATGGTCAGTTGGATGGGGAATGACAATAACAGGAAAAGCGGATCGGGCGGATGAGGCTGATTGACACGGATGAAATTGAGCCTCTGTGTCTGTTGGAAGGTGTTTGAAGTTCTGGAATTGTCTGATATTCAACTCTCGTGTTGACGAATGACGTGAAGCAGTTTCAAAACCCATCACAGGGGTGGCCCGGTCTGACCATCGGGAAGGCCCGGGCCGGCGATTGTAGGGCCATCCGCTTCGCTCCTGACCCTGCCAACGCTCAAGAATTGCTGTTTTGAAACTGGCTCATGGCAATGTCAGCCGTATTGATGTTGAGGAGGAGGTGCTGCCGTTTGAAAATGGGGCGTTGATGAGGTCCCGATGTCAAAACCGTGCTCGTATCGACGAGACGCCTGTGGCACAAGAGAGACCGATTCGGTTAGGATGAAACTCGTCATGAACACTCGCCTCATCACTGCTTTTGTGCTTTCGCTGTTCGTCTTTTGCAATAGTGTTCATGCGCAGAAGCTCGTGGCGGATGTGCCCTATGTGGAGAATGGTCATGAGCGGCAGGTGTTGGACATCTACACGCCGGAGCGAGTGGGTGACGAGAAGCTGCCAGTCATGTTCTGGATTCATGGGGGTGGCTGGGTCGTCGGTGACAAGGGGGACGTGGCGATCAAGCCGCGGGTGTTGACAGAGCGGGGGTTTGTGTTTGTTTCGACGAACTACCGGCTCTTGCCTGATGTGACGATGGATGTGCTGACCCGCGATGTCGCGAAGTCGCTGGGGTGGGTGCATCGGAACATTGCTGAGTATGGCGGCGATCCGCATCGCATCTTTGTCGGCGGACATTCGGCCGGTGCCCAACTGGCAGCGTTGCTGTGCATCGACCAGCGTTACCTGAACGAAGTCGGCGTCTCATTCGATGTGCTCAAGGGGTGCGTGCCGGTCGATGGGGACACGTACGACATCCCGAAGATCATCATGACCGCCGAACATCGGCAGGTCCTCTACGGGGGGAAGATGTTTACGTTCGGTCATCGGCAAAAGTTCGGGAACGACCCGAAAAAACACGTTGACTTCTCCGCCGTCACGCACGTGGCGAAGGGCAAGAGCATCCCGCCGTTTCTCGTCCTGTACTTCACCGGCAACTCGGACACGACGGTTCAGGCGCGGCGACTGGAAGCCGTGCTGAAGGAGGCGGAGATTCCGGTTAAAGCGTACGGAAAGGGCGACACCAACCATCGTCGCCTGAATAACGACCTTGGCAAGCCCGACGACCCGGCAACGCAGGAACTCTTCGAGTTTCTGGATGCACACGTCACCGGAGAGTAGATCGGAAGACGTGAACGAGTCTCCGGCCCTTGCCGTGAGCCAGTTGGAGTCTATCCTTTCTTCGACACTCCAATCCCTGCTGTGTTTGCAGCCTTGAGTGTCGAGGTTTCATCTCAAAGGAGTCCCCCATGAGTTACGACGTTCAGGATCAGATTGCTCTTGTGACTGGTGCTAATCGCGGAATAGGCAAGGCCATCACGGAGAGTCTCATCAAACATGGTGCGAAGAAGGTCTACGCGGCGGTGCGTGACGTCGCGTCCGTCGCTCCTCTGGTTGCTGAGCACGGCGTGCAGGTGATGCCGGTTGAATTGGACCTGACCAAACCGGAGACGATTCAGGCGGCCGCCGAGACGGCGAGCGACGCTTCGCTGGTCATCAACAATGCAGGGGTGCTGCGGACTGCGACTGCGTTGTCCGATGACGCCATCGAGGCATTACAGTTTGAGATGGACGCCAACGTGTTCGGACTCATCCACATGGCTCAGGCGTTCGCTCCGGTGCTCAAGAGCAATGGGGGCGGTGCCTTCGTGCAACTGAACTCGGTTGTCTCGATGAAGTGCTTTCCGCAGTTTACCACCTACTGTGCATCAAAAGCGGCAGCTTACTCGATCACTCAAGCGCTGAAATCACTTCTCAAGGATCAAGGCACACAGGTGATGAGCGTTCATCCCGGCCCGATCGCGACAGACATGGGTGATGCCGCTGGGCTCAGTGAGATTGCAGAGCCGCCTGAACTCGTCGGCGAGTGTATCGTCGAGGCTTTGAAGGCCGGGGACTTCCACGCCTACCCGGACACAATGGCCAAGCAAGTCGGTGCAGCGTACCACGACTTTGCCACGAACGTTGTGGAAGCGGACATCGCCGAAGGCTGACGTCGATCGCTCGACTGATGCCGTGCCGATTAGCACTTGCCGATTAGCGGAACCGGGAGACGATGGTCGACGTCAAGTGGTAGCGCTAAGCCGCAAGCGGTGGATGGGACTGGCGATGAGCGTTCGTTGATCGCGATGTTTGATTACATCTTGCGGCAGATGGCTTCGGCCATTTCTTGGGTACCGACGGCGGTGGGGTCGTTGCGGTCGGGCTTCATGTCGTAGGTGACGTCTTTGCCTTCACGGATCACCTCGGCGACCGCGTTTTCGAGCTTGGCGGCCGCTTCGTGTTCGTCGAGATAGTCGAGCATCATCTTGGCGGAGAGGATGACGGCTGTCGGGTTGACCTTGTTCATGCCTTTGTACTTGGGGGCACTGCCGTGTGTGGCCTCGAAGAGAGCCGCGTCGTCGCCGATGTTGGCACCGGGTGCGACGCCCAGTCCACCGACGAGTCCGGCACAGAGGTCGCTGAGGATGTCGCCGTAGAGGTTCTGGGTGACGATCACGTCGTACATCTCGGGCTTCTGGACGAGTTGCATGCACATGTTGTCGATGAGACGTTCCATGTACTTGATGCCGTTGGCTTCGGAGACCTTGCCGACGAGTTCGGGGTCCGGTTTGACGCCTTCAGCGAGTTCGTCCCACTCGAAGTCGGCCCCGTAGGCGAGGGCGACCGCTCGTGTCTCGTCGTACCACAGGCCGTCGGTGAACTTCATGATGTTGGCCTTGCAGACCGACGTGACGGACTTGCGATTGTTCTTGACGGCGTAGTCAAAGGCGTGATCGGTCACCTTGCGGGTGCCTTCGTAGGAGATGGGCTTGATGCTCACGCCAGTGGTGTCGTCGCGGGTGTTGATCTTCTTGTCTTCGGAAGCGTCGTTGATCATCTTGATGAGACTGGCCGTCTTGTCCTCGCCCGCGCGGAACTCGACGCCTGCGTAGAGGTCTTCGGTGTTCTCACGCACGAGGACGAGGTCGACGCCCGAGCCTTCGAAATAGGTGCGGACCCCCTCGTATGTTTTGCAGGGTCGGACGCAAGCGTAGAGGCCGAGCGCGTGACGCAGGAATACGTTGACACTACGGAAGCCTTTGCCGATGGGTGTGGTGATGGGTCCCTTCAGGGCAACTTTATTGGCTCGAATGGAGTCGAGGACACGTTCGGGGACTTTGCCCTCGGCTTCGATGACTTCAATGCCGCACTCCTGCACGTCCCAGTCGATCTTCACGCCCGTGGCTTCGACACATTTGCGTGTGGCTTCGACGATTTCAGGACCGGTTCCGTCGCCGGGGAGCAGAGTAACTTTGTGCATTTCCGTCTCTTGGATGTTGAATACTGGTCGTCTCGAACGCAAACAGATCGAAGTTCGTCGATGGTGACGCCTTCGATGCCGACAAGCGGGCGAAGCTATCACATGCCTCACAGCCGTGCAACCAGTCGTCTTGACCTCGAAATCCATCGACTTCTGCAACGCCACAGGGTTCCCGCTACATCAAACGGCATGGTATGATGAAAGATCAATTCAACACTGTCATCCTGTCCGGTCCCGGACTGAACGAAGCCTCTGAGAGTTGACCCATGGCAACTGTTGCAGATCCCCCCCAAGCCGATGCTCCGCCATCTTCAGCACCGCCAAACCTCAAATACAAGCGGGCCGTCAATCCAGAGATCGACAAACTGTTCAAGATGCAGATCAAGCTGGAGGCATCCGACTTGCACCTGCAGGTCGACAAGCCGGCCATGCTCCGGCTGAAGGGGACGATCCGTGAACTCGAGATGGCTCCCATCGATGAAGACACATTGTGGCGGATGTTCTACGAGATCATGGACGACCGCAATAAGCGGATTTTCGAGGAGAACGGCGGGGCCGACTTCGCCCACATTGTCCCCTATGAGGGCAACAACTGGCGGTTCCGTGTGAACCTCTTTCGTCAACTCGGCATGCCCGGCATGGTCGCTCGAAAGGTGGAGCAGAACATCCCCGACTTCAAGGGTCTGTATCTGCCGCCCATTATGGAGGAGTTGTGTAAGTACGATCAGGGCATGGTGCTGCTCGCTGGGGTGACGGGGTCCGGGAAGTCGACGACGATTGCATCAATGCTCAACTGGGTCAACGGCCAGTACCGCAAGCACTTGCTGACGATCGAAGACCCGATCGAGTTTGTCTACACCGCAGACAAATGCCTGATCAACCAGCGTGAGCTGGGCATGGACGTCAAAGATTTCCACATCGCGATGGCCCACGCCGTGCGGGAAGACCCGGACATCATGCTGGTGGGCGAAATGCGTGACCGCGAGACGTTCGAGACGGCCATTCACGCCGCGGAGACGGGGCACCTCGTCTTTGGAACGATTCACGCGTCCAGTGCACCAGGGACGATTGGCCGTATTTTGGATCTGTTCCCCAATGACATGCACAAGGCGATTCGTTCGTCGATGGGCTTCAACATGCGGGCGATTGTTGGACAGAAACTTCTCAAGACAATCGTCGACAAGCCATCGCGGGTGCCGATCGTCGAGATTATGAAGTTCAATCCCATTGTGAAGAAAGTGGTTCTGGAAGCGCAGGATGACAAGCTCTTCGCGGCCATTCGCATCGGCAAAGATGAAGGCATGCAGGTGTTCAACGACTCGCTGTATGATTTCGTGCAAAGGGAACTCGTCAGCCGTGGTGCCGCGTTTGAGATTTCGCCGAACGTCGAGGAACTCAAGATGATGCTCAAGGGGATCGAAGTGAAGGCTCCGGCTATCTTGTGACAGCGGCCATCTTGTGACAGCGGCGATGAATGAGACCTGACGGAAAAAAGATTAACAGACAGCCAATCGGCCGGACATCAGCGAAAAGGGTGACTGTGGTGCCAGGACGATCGAGGTTCTCCTCAGCCATCTTACTGATCCTGCTGGCGAGCCAGGGGTTGGCTCCTTCACGCGCAATCGCGCAGCGGCCTCCCGGTCCCGGGGTGGCAGCGCCTGATGCGTCTGCCCCCGAGGCAACCGCCAGTCAGCCAGGGAATGCCTCGTCTTCATCGGCACCTCGGTTACCCAACACATTCCCCCCGGACCCGCTCCCGTTTCAGCGAGGCAACCCAGCGACGCCCGGGACGGAATGGTACGTCAGCCTGTGGAAGATGCTGTTTGTGATCGGCGCATTTCTCGGCTGGGTCACTCTGGCGAAATGGGTCAGCAACGATGCCCGAGGGCTGAAAGTGCGGCCTGTCTTCTGGAATACGCTGGTCTTTGCCTGTGGTTTTGTCGCTTTGCTGTTGTTCCTCACGCTTGCCAGCTATGGCGCGGGGTTCTTCATGGCCGTTCTCGGCCTCGGTGTGCCCGTTGGAGCTTACATCAACGAGCGAAATCAACGGGTGCCAGAATCCGGCAAGGTGCTCACCCCTCGACACATCAAGCGTGTGACGCAGCGATTCCTCGCGAGGTTTGGTATCCACTTAGGCGGGGGCGACCGGACCGAGGATGCGACCGGTCCCAACATCATATTTATCGGCAAGACGCGAACAGGCAAAATCGACAGCACGACGTCAAAACAGGTCGAGAACTCCAAAGGTTACATGGCGGCGAAGGAACTGGTGTATGACGCGATTCTGCGCCGCGCGACGGATATTCATCTCGAGCCGAAAGAGAGTGAACTCTCTGTCCGTTTGAGAATTGATGGTGTGATGTATCCAACGGAACCATTTGACCGGGCTGTGGGAGACGCGATCGTCAACATCACCAAAGTCCTCTCCGCGATGGACATTACCGAACGTCGCAGGTCGCAGGATGGTGGCTTTGGTGCACAGATGGAAGGCCGTGACATTGACTTCCGTGTTGCCAGCCAGGGCACTCGTGAGGGTGAGAAACTTGTCATCCGCATTTTGGATCAAGCCAACTCCGTCAGCAACGTCGCCCAGTTGGGCATGCGAAAGAAGCTGATGCAACAAATCAAGGACGTCACCCACGAGCCGCACGGCATGTTCATCTGCTGCGGTCCGACCGGTGCCGGTAAATCGACCACTCTTTACGCGTGCTTAAACGAGATCGACAGCTTGCAGAGAAACATCATCACGATCGAAGATCCGGTCGAGTACAAGATGGAGAATGTCACGCAGATCGAGATCAACACCAAAGCTGACCAGACCTTTGCCGGATCGCTGCGGAGCGTGCTCCGTCAGGACCCGGATGTCGTCATGGTCGGCGAAATTCGCGATGGGGAGACAGCGAGGATCGCATGCCAAGCGGCCAACACGGGTCACATGGTCTTCTCGACGGTACATGCGAATGACACCATCACAGCAGTGTTACGCCTGATCGACCTCGAAGTCGACCCGTCGATTTTGGCATCGTCCATCACTGGGATTCTCGGTCAACGGCTCGCTCGTCGCCTTTGCCCGGAATGCAAGGAGTCGTACAAACCGAATCCCGAATTCGTCAAGAAGGCCGGCCTTCCGGTCAATAAAATTGAAACATTCTGCCGCCCGCCGAAGGAGTCCGCCAACTGTGCGAACTGCGGGGATCTGGGTTACAAAGGACGGGTCGGAGTCTTTGAGTTTCTGGATATCGGCGAACGAATTCAGGATCTCATCCGTGATAGTGCTGCCGTCTCGGCCATCCGGGCAGAAGCGCGGAAAAACGGCATGCTCTCCATGAAAGAGGAGGGTCTGCGGTTGGTCATTCACGGAGTCACATCAATGGACGAACTTCAACGAGTTGTCAGGAAGTAGGTGGTCGGTCATAGGAATCGGAATACGACTGAACTCTCAATCTCCAATCTCCCAGTTTCCAACTCCCGAACAATACCATGCTTGATCTCTTTCTGATTGCTGTGATCGGCCTCGTGACCTGGTGCGTCGCCAGTGATGGGGCGTGGGGGGCCGCCTTTACGCTAATCAGTGTCGTGATCTCAGGTTTGTTGGCCATGAGCTTCTTTGAAGCGATGGCGACATTCCTCCAGCAGAACGTTGCGAACTCTGTTGGTTGGCAACATCGCTGGGACATCATTGCCCTGGTCGGGTTGTTCTCGGTTTTTGTGTTCGGTTTACGGACGGCGACAGAACAGATTTTGCCAGTCGATATTGAGATTCATGGGATGGTGTTCGACATCGCACGTTGGGCATGCGGCTTTCTGACTGGCTGTGTGACCATGGCGATTCTGCTGACCGCATTGCACACTGCCCCACTGCCTCGCAAGTTTGTCGGGTTTGCCCCCGAACCTGGGAATCGTGGTGGTCCGATCGGTCAGACAGGTCCCGATCTGAAGTGGCTTGGCTACGTTCACCGGATGACGGAAACAGCCTTTCGCCGAGGTATCCACGGTCCCATCTTCGACGGAGCAACCTTCCCCTTCTACGAGGGTGGTGAATTTCGAGTGCTGCCCTCATTTCCGATTCGCTATGCGAGCCGCAGGGACCGTTACTATGGGTCTGCCCCACCTGCGGCAGGCGGGGGTGCGATCAGCACGGCTCCCCGCGGGCCAGCCCCAACCAGGTCGTCGGATGCACCTCGATTCTGATTCGTTTCTCCCTCCCTTCGCCAGAGAACATTCGACATGCTCGCTCACGACGTCTATTTCTCACTCAACGACACTTCCCCGGAAGCGGTCGACCGATTAGTTCGATCGTGTCATTCCTCTCTCAAGGATCATCCTGGAATCGTGTTCTATGCGGCTGGCGTTCTGGCAGAAGACTGCACGCGAGACGTCAACGACTGCGACTTCGACGTCGCTTTGCAAATGGTCTTCACCGATAAGGATGCCCACGACAGGTATCAAGTGTCGGATTCTCACCAGCAGTTTATTGCTGAGAACAAGTCGAATTGGAGACAGGTCCGCATCTTCGACGCTTACGTCGAAGGCTGATGGCCAGAAAGAATCAAAATCTGCCAAGGGAGAGGAACAATCGGCGAATAGCCTGAGAACTGCATTAGTCCGTCGTACATGATTCCGGGTGGAGAACGACAATGACTGAACTCATTGACCCCATTTCAGGCGGAGACCGCTTTGTGTTGCTGCTTGTTTCCGTGGTGATGCTCACCACGACTCTCATTCCTGTCGGCGTTGTGGGCTTCATTCAATGGCGGAAGGTTCGGGAACACGAAGCCACCTCGGGCCTGATTCACGACATGCTCGCCCGAAGTTTCACATCAGAAGAGATCGAGCGTGTGCTCACGGGGACCGAGCTTGATGCTCGTTCAGCCAACTCCATAATCACTCAGGCAAAAGCCTCATTCGCCTGCCGGACATTGCCATAGTATGGTGGTGTGATCGAAGACTGAGCCACAGTCTCCATCCGTCGGCAATGCTATCGTTCAGCGACAGTGGCACTCAGCAATAGTGGAATCACCCGGGATCTGATGGCGGTGATGGGTGATCAATCATCTCATGAGATCACCGGGTTTGGGGAGTGTCAGTTTCCATCGTATTCCGGCACGATCTCAAAAATCGCTTCAACCTCGACCGCAATGTTCCCCGGCAGTGACCCCATGCCGACTGCGCTGCGTGCTCCGATGCCGTCTTCGCCAAAGACCTCAGCCATCAGGTCGCTGAAGCCATTAATCACTGATGGGTGATTTTGGAAGTCGGGTGATGCATTGACCATGCCGAGCACCTTGACGGTGCGGACGATGTTGTCCAACGTGCCGAAGTGTTGCTGGAGTGTGGCCAGAATGCCGAGCCCGACGACGCGTGCTGCTTCGCGACCTTGTTCCTCCGACAGATCGTCGCCGACACGTCCGGTGATGAGTGTCTTGTCGACCTGAAGCGGGCCGTGCCCAGAGACATAGGCCATGTTCCCCGTCACCACGATCGGACGATATGTTCCTCCCGGCTTGGCGGCGGGTGGCAGCTCGAGGTTCAATTCGTCAAGCCGGGCGTCTGCACTCATCGCATTTATCCTTCAACAACCAGGAAAGTCACAATCAAATCAGAGGATTCCACACCCTCGACACTCACGCATGTTGAACAATTCGCCCGAAGATGCAAGAATCCTCGATCGTCTGTCGGTCTTATTCGTGAGAATTCCGTCTGACGTGACGATCCGCGAAGACATCACCAACTGCAAATCACCGACGGCGACGTCGTCAAACAAACCGAGGAAGTGGTTCAAGTCATGGGTATGAGTCGAGATGTACTGGAACGTCAACTGTCATCTGCTAAGGAACTCCGTGATCAGGCTGGTAAGCAGTTGAGCGAACAGGGGAAGACGGATAAGGAGTACCGTAAGGATCCCAAGTGGCGGCAGATCAACTCGACGTGTCGTCGTTTGACGCGCCGGCTGGCACGCGTCGGCGACAAGGAGCAGCATCGTGTGGGTGCCAGTGCAGACGACTGACAAACTCGACCGACCGGTTGAGATGTTGGAAGTCACGGGAGAGGGGACAGAGTGTCTGCCCATGGGAACTCTTTGCTGTCATTGCTGAGGTCGAATCGATATGTCGGATACCCCTCGACTCCCCCGTTCGGTTGTCGACTGGGTCCGCATCTTCGGCCCCGGGGCGATCATCGCGTCTCTCACCATCGGGACCGGAGAGCTGATCTTCTCCACCCGTGGTGGCGCAATTTTCGGCTATGACATTCTGTATGTCTTCGCGATCATCTCGCTCCTCAAGTGGGGCTTGGTCGTCTCAACCAGCCGACACATGGTCCTGACCGGCGTGCATCCGTATGAACGGATGATCGACCTGCCCGGCCCGCGCGGCTGGATGCCCATCATGCTCTTGCTGATGGCGACTGTCAGCCTGCCTATCTGGATCAGCTTTCATGCGGGCGTGTTGGGAAACCTCACGTCGTGGATCACCGGCACTCGAGATGCCATGCACGGCGGCGCGGACTACCTGTGGGGTGCAGGCATCCTCGCGATGATCCTGCTTCTCTCAGCGACCGGCGGTTACTCGGTCTTGGAGCGCGTGCAACTGTTTGTCGTGACGACGATGGTGGTCTGCTCCGGGATTTCGCTCTTAATCTACAATCCTGACTGGCTCGACCTGCTGTCCGGTCTCGTGCCTCGACCGCTTAACTATCCCGAGTGGCTTCCCGAAAAATACCCGGAGATCGCCCGCCACTCGGTCTGGGTCGAGACCACTCGCTATGTGGGAGTCATCGGCGGAGCCGGCTTCGACTACCTGGCTTACACCTCATGGCTGCGTCAGAAGAGTTGGGGTGTCTTGCCAGGAAAAGCCACACCAGAACAAATCGCCGAGATCGCCGCCGACCCGCAGCACGAAGTCCGCAAATGGATCAACGCCCCTCTCGTCGACTGCGCGATCAGCTTCGCATTGATCATCGCGTTCAGCGCGGTGTTTGTGGCCTCGGGAACGATCGTTCTCCGGGCCGAAGAGATTGTCCCTGATGAAGCGAACCTACTTAATCTGCAATCGAGGTTCGTCACCCAGATTCATTCCATCCTGCTGCCACTCTACGTCGCCGGGGCTTTTCTGGCCATGCTGGGCACACTCTATGGGACGATTGAAGTTGGTTGTAGCATTGCAGACGAAATGGCGAGGTCATTCCGCCCCTCCTGGTCCGAGGAGAAGTCTGAACGACTGAAACGGATCGTCCTCGGTTGGTGTGGAACTTTCGCGATGGCCATCCTCATTTGGCTACTCGTTCGTCAAATCTCTCCCGCCGCCCCGCTGCCCAATTCGACAAGCCTGCCTGTCGCCGCGAGTGAAGATGTGCCAGCCGAGGAAGTAGACTCAACCACCGAGCCTGCCCGCGTCGACAAACCTAAGCTCTTGCTCGCAATCTTGACGCCAGTCAACCTGTTTACCGGCGTACTCTCCTGCGGCTTGATCTGTCTGGCAGCCGTGTGGATGGACCGCCGTTGGCTCCCCCCAGAGCTTCGACCTCCGCTCTGGTTGACCTCCCTGAACATTATCTCCGCAATTCTGTTTCTCGTTCTGGGCTTGAAAGGCTACTGGGAGAACGAGAATCGCAATCTGATCCTGATCAGCATGGCTGGGATCCTCGCACTTGCCATGCTGATCGCAAAAATGACCACACCGACACACTCGCCACATTCCCCAACCGATTCATGAATCCCCTTGAGGGCCGAATTTTGCACCGGAGCAACCGTCCCCTTCCGATGAAACCCCACCCCATCATCCCAACGAATTCCACCACAAGGCACAACAGGACGTTGTCAGCAACATGGGTAAAACTTCACGAAACAGCACGAGAAAACAGCGTGTTGACGACATTGGTCACACGGTGTAATGTGTTGCTGTAGCATGGATTGCCATTCACGGGATGTAGCTCAGCTTGGCTAGAGCGCTACGTTCGGGACGTAGAGGTCGCAGGTTCAAATCCTGTCATCCCGACTATTCTTAGAAATGAGCCCTTCGGCGAGTGCGTCGAAGGGCTTTCTTATTGTGGGGACTAGAGTTACGCCGTTTAAACGACGGTTCAAACAAAGGTCCAATGGAATGCTCTTCGGCGGCCAGCTTGTCTCATCATTCTAATATGAAAGAACTTGCGGAGTTCAAATCCAATCACCATGTTCCCTCCGATGTGAAGACGCGGTGGCTTCCTGCTGACGTTGTGGGTTAAAATGGTCGGACGAATGGCGTGTTGTACGCTGTGCCATGTGCGTCTGAATTAGGGGGACACGGGTGAGCCGCGATCGCGCTGCCGTTCATCATCAGTCACCACCAGAAGCGAAGATTGCATTGTTCCGGTCGCTCTTTCGCGGACGGGATGACGTCTATCCACGTCGCTTTGAAAGCCGAACATCAGGGAAATCGGGGTATTCGCCGGCTTGTGGGAATGAGTGGGTGTCGGGGATCTGTGAGAAGCCGCGGGTGAAGTGTGCTGACTGCCAGCATCGACAGTTTCTGCCCGTAGCTGATGAAGTGATTCGGTGGCACCTTTCCGGTCGGGATGACCGTGGCGGTGATTTCGTCGTCGGGGTTTACCCGATGCTGCTGGATGAAACGTGTTTCTTCCTGGCGATTGACTTTGACAAGACTTCCTGGCGGGACGATGTGCGTGCCGTCCTCGAAACGTGTCGGCGTATCAACGTCCCGGTTGCTCTGGAACGATCGCGGTCCGGTAACGGCGGACACGTTTGGATGTTCTTCGAGGATGCGGTCCCTGCCGCGATGGCGCGAAGACTTGGGTGCCACATCTTAACCGAAACAATGGAACACCGGCCGGACATTGGGCTCGACTCGTACGATCGCTTTTTCCCCAACCAGGACACGTTGCCGCGAGGCGGATTCGGCAACCTGATTGCTCTGCCGCTGCAAAAGAGGCCACGGGAAGCCGGCAACAGTGTTTTCGTCGATGAGCAGTTTGTTCCTCATGTTGATCAATGGGCATTTTTGTCATCGATCAAACGGATCGCGCGAACGACTGTAGAAGAACTTGTTCGTGATGCGTCCGGGCGCGGACGGATTGTCGGCATCCGAATCGCTCAGGCGGAAGAAGACGATGCGAAACCCTGGACGGCGCTGCCTTCGCGTCGGCCAGTAGAACCCACTCTTGCCGGCTTTTTGCCGGAGAGGCTTGAACTGACGCTGGGTGACCAAATCTACATCGCGAAGGACCAGTTGTCACCCGCATTCCGAAATCGACTGCTGCGGATTGCGGCGTTTCAGAATCCGGAGTTCTACAAAGCGCAGTCAATGCGCTTGCCCGTTTATGGCAAACCAAGAATTATTGACTGCGCAGAGGACCATCCTCATCATATTACTTTACCGCGAGGGTGTTTCGACGAGGTGCAGGCTTTGCTTTCGGATCTGCGTGTCGAGGTCGATATCCGCGACGAGCGTTTTACGGGAGAGCCACTGGATGTGAATTTTGAGGGCGAGTTGCGATCCGGACAGAAGACGGCCGCACGCGAGATACTGGCCCATGACATTGGAGTTCTCTCCGCGACCACAGCGTTTGGGAAGACGGTCGTTGCTGCGTGGCTCATTGCGGAGCGAGGTGTGAATACGCTGATTCTCGTGCATCGTCGGCAGCTGCAGGATCAGTGGGTCGAGCGATTATCAACCTTCCTCGGTCTGCCAAAAAAGGAGATCGGTCGCATCGGCGGCGGGCGGAAGAAGCTCACGGGCAAGCTGGATGTCGCCATCATCCAGAGCCTGGTGCGCAAAGGCGTCGTCAAAGACTGTGTTGGTGATTACGGCCATTTGATTGTAGACGAGTGCCATCACCTCTCCTCGCGGAGTTTTGAGTTGGTCGCACGGCGAGCGAAGGCGAAGTTCGTGACCGGTCTGTCGGCGACAGTGACACGCAAGGACGGCCACCATCCGATAATCTTCATGCAGTGTGGACCAGTGCGCCATCGAGTTGATGCGAAGTCGGAAGCGGTGGCTCGACCGTTCGGGCACACGGTTCTCGTTCGCCCAACAGCATTTCGGCCCGTGACGGAAGCCAATCCGGATATGCGGATACAGTTCCAGGATCTTTACCGGGAACTCATCGCGGACGTGGAACGCAACCGGATCATTTGTGATGAAGTCGTGCAGAGCGTTCGAGAGGGGCGTTCGCCGCTCGTATTGACGGAACGAAAGGAACATCTCAGATTGTTGGAAACAGGTCTTAAATCGCAAATTCGACACGTGGTCGTTCTGCACGGCGGCACGAGACCTAAGGAATCTCGCGCAGTGGCGGAACGCCTGGCCGGGATTCCCGAGGACGAAGACCGCGTATTGCTGGCAACTGGGCGCTACATCGGAGAAGGATTTGATGATTCGCGGTTGGACACGCTGTTCTTGACGTTGCCCGTTTCATGGCAGGGCACCATCGCACAATATGTCGGACGACTGCACCGACTGCACGACGGCAAAGCGGAAGTCCGTGTTCATGACTACGCCGATCTGAATGTGCCCATGCTGGCGCGCATGTTCGACCGGCGATGCAAGGGGTACGAATCTGTCGGTTACACTGTTCTGTTGCCAGGTAGCGCCGTTCCCGGTTGGCCGGTTGAAATCCCGCTTCCGGTCGATCCGGTGTGGAAGAATGAGTATGCGGCATCCGTCCGACGTCTGGTTCGTGACGGTGTGGATGCGCCGCTGGCAAACCTGTTTGTTCACGCTGCGCGGAAGATGGATCCGAATGCGGAGGGAGCCAATCGGGCGCGGAGTGCCTCCGAGGCCTTTCTTTACCGACGGCTCGAGACGCTGCCGGAAACTTCGGGCCGGTTTCGGTTGAATGCCGAGTTGCCGATCCCGTTTGACGGTTGGGGAAAGATGGAAGTCGACCTATTATGCTCTCCCGCCCGGCTTGCGATCGAACTTGATGGTGCGCAGCATCTGGCCGGCGCGGATGCTTACCGGCGCGATCGCCGAAAAGACGCGTTGATGCAGGAGCACGGCTACTTCGTGCTGCGGTTTCTCACCGAAGACGTGGGAAAGAGACTTGACGCAGTGTTGGATGCAATTCTGCGAGCACTTTCGCACCGTGAAGAATGAGGCTTACCGACACTCGTCAGAACGAATTGTCTGCTGTAGAATCGCCGGTGGTTATCGGGTATTTGGGCAAAGGAAGGAATCATGCCATGACCGACTTTACACCCACGCAGGGGCGATATCTCGCGTTCGTTCACGCCTACACCGAAGGTTTTGGTTTGCCGCCGGCGGAGTCGGAAATCGCCACAGCGATTGGTGTCTCGCCACCATCGGTCAACCAAATGATGAAAATGCTCGAAAAGAAGACGCTCATTCGACGACAACCGGGCGTTCCGCGGTCCATCGAGATTCTGATCGCCCCCGACACGATTCCGAGATGGAAAGGCAAACGCATCACTCGCACCGTGAAAGTTTGGACTCTCGACAAACCAGCGAAACACAGAGTCGGACCGGCAAGTAGTCGCCAGGCCGCTGTCTATCGTTTCAGAATCACTCTGCAGGATTCTGATCCGGCAATCTGGCGGCGGATTGAGACGAGAGACGTGACGCTGGAAAAGCTCCACGAGCTGATTCAAACGGCAATGGGCTGGACGAATTCGCATCTGCACCAGTTTGAGATCGCGGGCACTCGGTACACTGATCCACGGTTCATGATGGGTGATTTTGAGGACTTCGGTGCCGTCGACTACGTTGGCATGCGCATCAGCGACCTGGTCTCAGAGCACGGCGCCAGGTTGCGGATGAGTTACGAATATGACTTTGGGGACGGCTGGCAGCATGAGGTTGTCCTTGAGAAAGTGATCGAATCCGAGCCGGGAATCAGATACCCTCGCTGCATCGATGGCGAGCGAGCTTGTCCGCCCGAAGATGTTGGCGGCGTTTACGGTTTCGCTGACTACGTCGAAGCGATCACGAATTCAAATCACAGCGAGCACGAAGATGTCCTTGAGTGGAACGGACCGTTTGACCCCGCCGAATTCGACGCAACGACAATCACTCGGCGCATGAAGAAAGGACTGCCAGTGTGGTGAGGAAAGGAACAAAGAAACCTCGCAAGCTCACGAAGTCCGACCGATACCCATTGATCGAGAAGGCACTTTGCAAACAGACCAAGGCAGATTTACTTCAGATCATCCTAAGGATCGCCAGGGACCACAGTGTTGTTGCGCGAGAATTGGAACGCCAGCTGGCCGTCGAAAAACCGGTTGATCTGCTCGTCGCCGACGTTTCATCCGCCATCGATCGAGCGACCGACTTTGACGAACGCATGATGAACGACAACTTCGATGTTGACTGGCAAGCTTATGAAGATGTTCATGTCGGGCTGACGCAACTTGTCGGTCTTGGTCATCTTGAGGACGCGAAGTCACTTGCACTCAAGCTGATGAAGGACGGCAGCTACCAAGTCGAATGCAGTGATGAGGGATTGATGACCGACGACATCAGTGACTGCCTAAGGCCGGTGATTCGCGCTGTCGAGGCCGGTGGCGGCGAAGCAGTCAAGTGGGCGAACGACATGCAAATCGCCGACCGAGTTGGGTTTATCTGCGATAAGGAACTGGCGGAATTACGGAACGGATCGTGAGCGAATATCAATACGTGGTCTTTCAGGCGGTTGACGGCCCGCTAAACGACAAACAATTAGAGTTCGCCCAGCGACAGTCGACGCGAGCGGACGTGTCACGATGGTCGCTGTCGGTCGAGTACCATTACAGCTCCTTCCGTGGCGATGTTGCTGGGCTGCTCCGACGGGGCTATGACGTTTATTTGCAGCATGCAAACTACGGTGACCGCGAAATCATGCTGCGTTTGCCACATGGCATACCCGTCCCCAAGTCTGTCTGGTCAAAGTATGTTGATGGCGAGCAGCTAAGCTGGAAAAAGGATGCCAAGGGACGCGGAGGAATTCTGTCTCTGCGCCCGTTTCACGAGACTGGTGACCTCGAGCATATTTGGGAAACGCAGATTTATCTCGATGCTGCCATTCAAGTTCGCGAACGTTTGATTGGCGGCGACTTGCGAGCCCTTTACTTGCTTTGGTTGTGCGCGGTCGATGATGACTACAATGATCCCGCAGAGATGATCGAGCCACCCGTGCCGCACGGAGTTTCCGACATGGCGACTTATGGTGGTGAGTTGTTGTCGTTCTTTGGGCTTGATCCGTTGTTGCTCGTCGCAGCCGGGAAAGATGTTGAGGCTGCCCCAGCGGATGAGTCGAAGGATGAGCCTCTCGCCCGATGGGTTCAGACGCTAAATGGCCAAAGAGCGAAGAGTTTGCTCCTTCAATTCTTGAGCGGCGACACCGCAAGTCTAAAAGCCAGTGTGCTTGCCGAAGTTCGCGATTCGCAGACTCCGGACGGTTGGCCCACTGCTGACAAACAACGAAGTTTCGCCGAACTGTTGCAGCAGACCGAAGTCCTACGATCCGCCGAAAACGCAAAACAAGCTCGCAAGGTCGAAGCCAAAACCAGACGAGAAGCCGCCAAGGCCGAGCGCAAACGAGCTGACCGAATGGAGGAGATGGTCAAGGAACCAAAGAAATGGCTTCGCGAGGCGGAGCAGCTTGTCGATGCCAGAGGAACACACAACTACAAGGTCGCTGCGGAAATTCTCTACGATCTACGCGAGGCCGTTGGCGGCGACGAGGGAGACAAGATCGCTCGCCGTCACGCGGCGCATCTGTCCAAAAAATACCCAACGCTCAATCATTTGAAGAGTTCGCTGCGAAAACGGGGCCTGCTTGAATAGTTGGTTTGCCAAACGCTGAATGGCGGAATCTGTATCAAGCTGTTTCGAAGGATCTCTCCGAAACAGCCAAATCAACCCCGGTCATCTCGCAAATGGCCCATCAGATCCTGGGCGTGGAAGCAATGACACAAGTCCTTGTACAGCAATCGGTAACTGTACGGAAATGGTGATGACACCACGACGAAAAAGTTCAATTGCCGTCTTGTCGCCCCGACTGACAATCAGGGTTCAATGCAGTAACCCATTCCCTGTACACGGGTTGCACAAAGTTCAAAACCGTCCAGTCACCATGGGGCGATTGGATGGGTATCGTGCCAACCCTGCCCAGCTCGCATTCGCCGATACGACTTCAATGAGGGTGCGGTGAAGTTCAGCGAGCTTTCGTAGCCCAACTCGCCGAAGTATGTCAATCCGATGCGACTTAAGATTTTCGCGAAGCTGCTGAGGTCGTCGCCACCTACGCGACTAGCCCGAATATTGCATCCGCCCATTGAGCGTGAGGGAGTTTGGTTGGTGCGTGGGGGAATGGCGGACGGGGTTCTGGGGGGACCGGCCGGGGGCGGGGTCAGCTGGTGACGAGTCGCAGCGAATGTGCGGCGGAGCGGAACAACGATTGATACGGACAGGTCGATGAGAGGTGGAACATCACCCGGCGGGCGGTGAGGCGGACGCGGGCGGCAATCTTGATCAGCGTCAGCCGCAGGCGGAAGATCTGAG
>JAJDEJ010000308.1 GCA_029259815.1 Planctomycetaceae bacterium
GATCTCTTTCGAAACACCCCTTTGGGCTACGGCCTTGCCGAACGCTCCCAGAGACGATTGGGCACCCCAGTTCGACTCACAACTCCCCAACATCCGTATGACCAACACTTGACAAGCAACGGGCTTTCATAGATGCCACCCGACCCGAATTCCTAACGGTGACGCTCCAGTCGTGGTCTTGTGAGCCGCAAGGTGAATGGGCACTTACACGCAGACGTGATCGTTCTGCTTGATGACTGGGTCACTCCAACGGAACTTCATATCGATGGCCGCTCGCGAGAGATGATTTAACATCGACAGGTCGATGTGCGGGCAAGGCAGATGGGGGGCAGCTCGGCGTGTATTCGTCGAGTCAAAGACCGGATCGTCGCGCCAGTAGGAGTCGTACACGCGCATGTGTTCGCGGAAGAGTTCTTCGAATTCACTCTTCACTTCCCGAACCTCACCGGCACCGTAAAAGTTGAGGCCGTAGATCTTCGTGGCGGATTCGACGGCGTCCCGAATTTGTCGAGTGGTGATGGGACAGCGCGGAGTAAGGTGATAGGTCTCCCCGTACAAGTCCGGATGCGTCAGCACATGTGACATGACTGCCGAGACCCAGTCGACCGGGACAAAGTTCTTACGCTCGCTGCCGTCGACGTTAATCTGGACATCGGCCACGTTGGTCCGTCCCGTTGCGTCAGGCTCACCACGCTGTCGGTTGAGCGTGTCGGCAATCTGCAGGATGACATAGAAGTTGTGAAAGGTCGTCGACCAACCCGTACGACTGTCACCCACAATGATCGCTGGACGAAAAACGGTCGGCGTCTTGCTGAAGCCGGCTGAGCGGACCAGCGTCTCGGCTTGAACTTTGCTGCGTTCGTAGTCGTTGCCCAATTCCTGTCCCACGTCCAATTCGCTCTCCATGATGCGACCACGACGAAGACCACAGGTGTAAGAGGTCGAGACATGGTGGAATTGTTCGATGTTTGTCTCATGGCAGAAGTCGATGGCGTACTTTGTACCCTGGACGTTGGACCGCCACGGTTCGCTTTCCTGGGAGGTGCTGATGAACTGGAGGCTGGCCGCATTATGGATCAGCGCCCCACAGTTCTCTTTCACCCAAGCGGTGTCTTCCTTGTTCAGTCCCAAACCAGGTTGAGAAATGTCTCCCTCAATCACGTGAGGCCGCGTGAGTGTGGTCCCCAGCTTCTCTTCCCAGGTCCGAAGAATGCTGTCGATTCGCTCGCCCGGGGACTGTCGACGGCTGCGACGTACGAGCACGGCCAGCGGGACCCCTTCCATGGTGAGATCGCGAACGAGGTACCGTCCGAGAAGTCCGGTCGCGCCGGTCAATAACTGGTATTCCATCTTGGAGTTGAATCTCCGTTAATTGGATAATCTGGGGGGCGCGGATCGTTGGTCGATCGACGCGGGAGACGAGGTCGCGGAGTGGGGGAAGCGGCAGGAACCCGCGAGCATTCTCTTTGAGAATAAATTCTACTTGTGGGTTTGTCGCCTCACAATGGATCGGACAGGCGAGGCCTGAAGTTTCTCGAATTCAGGTCCATTCGAGCCAATCGCCGCCATGTGGCGAAACAGTGTGCACATAACCAGCAACCTTGTCACTGGTTATGGCTACAACCGACGATAGTCCCCGTCTCAAACACAGATACCTGTCAAGCCCCGAATGCGCCAAAGGTCAGTGATTTTTGGACTTCATTCCGATTATGCGGTTCATGACTCTTGGTTATCGCTGACGAAACGTCCACCACTGATAAACATGCCATTTTCACAGGGGTGACACCATTCAATCAGGACTCGGTAACTGAATTCACGCGTCTCGCTTGCCATCCGCACAGTGACCTCTCCGACCGAGACCGAGCCACGATGAAGTAACCCAATTCCGAATCGGCTGATTTCACGCGTCATCGCGGAGATCGTATTTCCCCGTTCTGTCTTAATTTCAGCTGGGACAGAGAGTTCCAGTCGCTCGACAGTCCGACCATGTTCCATATCGGTCTTGCCGATGCTCTCCAACACTGTCCGGAGGTCATCCAGTGTTGGGCGGCTCCACGGATCTTGGGACATATCTCTGGCTCCTGAGTTGATGACGGTAATCGCCTCAACTATAGGACGCTGATTCAGCCCATGAGAATGCGGTCGACCAAATCCCACCGATGACAGTGCGGAGACTCCTCGACTTGTCCGAACAACCGGCACAACCTTCCCTTCACAGGCCCAAGCTCGGTGAAGTGCGGTCAGTCATGCGTATGTCGTGGAGCGGCGAGACAGCAGCCGCATGGACAACATCAGCAACACGAGGCCTCCAACGAACCACAGTGGCCGGGAATACCAGACGGATGCCAACGGTGCATTTGTGGTCGGCGTCGTGGAGCCGGGAGCAGCCGCTGCAACAGTCGAGGGGTTCGTGTCATTCACGCCAAGTAAGATCGGCGGGGCGACAGCGACCTGTTCTGACCTACCATCTCTTTGGTTTGATCGCGAGGTGTTGGGTGCTGGTAGCGTGGGCCATTGTGGTCGTTCGGACTGCAAGACTCGATCGCGGTTGGCGGCCACGTGAGCGAGAAAGTCTTCGCTCTCTTCAGCCGTCGAGAGATCGGTCGGATTATGAGCTTCGGTGTCATACCGCACCAATGCCGGTCCGTTGCCAAATGATCGAACGTTGTTGTTGCTCGGCGGATTCGTGTCGTCCGGCCAGGCGAGGTTGACAATGGCATTGCTCGATTCGTGGTGACTGTCAGTGCCGGTCATTTCGGACGATGCGGGACTCGCCCATTGACTTCCTTCCGCGTCTGAGGGGAAGTCATCACTGGACGGGGGCAGCAAATTGACACCGCTACGACCATTCCTGGACAGCTCGATCTTTGGTCTCTGGTCGATTGCTCGACTTTGCGGCAACCTGTTTGAAGCCTCCGGGACAGCAGCCTGCCATCCAAGAGACGACGTGCCGGCTGTGAACGAGCTGAATGCACGACTGGCTGCTTGGCCAAATGCATCGTCATGTGGGGCGGGCTCGTCTGTCCACGATTCGGCTTTGGGCGATGTCGATGCCAGGCTATCCTTGCGAATGTCGCTGGCGATTCGTTTGGCCAGGTCACTCGGACGCTCATCTGAGACATCGAATTCAACACCTTCCAGGACGGCCAATTCCTGGGCAGCGAGAGTCTTACGATAAGCGTCCTCGAGCCTCCAGCTGTCCCAGTCCTCATGCGCTTGGGTGAGCAGCGTTTGCACGCGATCCTTGGCAGTGAGCGTGGCTCCCTTGAGAGGTGGCTGTTCCCGTTGCAGACGTCCTCGATCTGACTTGCGTTCGAACGACACCGATGAGATGGGACGTCGATCTGGGTCAGACGTTGCCTGTTTTTCAACTCGGTTGTTGGCGACAAAATCTGCGAACGGATTGACCTCATCGGCAGCCTTGCTGACGGTCGCATCAGTCTTACTATGCAGGTCAGCCTTGAGTTGGTCGAGACGTGAATCGAAGTCCGCAGCGAACAGGTTCTTGTCACCCCGATCGGACTTTGACGTAGCTCCTCGATCGGAGTCGCCTTTCGTTGTCCGAGCACTGTCGGCTGCGTTTGGTTTGCGGGTCGATGACGGCTTCGTTTGTGTCAGTAACTCTTCAAGTGTCGCCGCCCGCTGCCTGACCTCGGTTTCGGACTGACTGATCGTCTCAGCGGAATCCCGCTTGGCCTGACTCAAAGCTCCGTCGGAACCTACGAAGGGATCAGTCGTGGTTCCATCCGAGTCCGCCTGACGACGACTCATCAGACGGTCCATCAGATTCTCAGCCCCGAACTCCTCTTGCGGGAGTTTCAAGTCGGTCTCAGAGCGGCTCACGGTAGATGTCTTCAAGTCCGAGTCGGCATCACCTGCATCGGCGATCGCGGCGCTTTCTTCGGTGCTCTCGTCCACTTCCGCCTTCTGTCCTCGCCAACTCGAAAGGAATTCGCGAGGACTCTTGACACATCCAGGCAGCGACAACCCCAGCAAGAGTGCCGCCGTTGTGAGACAAACGGCCCATGAAGAGCTGGGATGGCGGCGAGAAATAGTTGTCGGAATCACGGGTTCCCTCCAGTCGACCTGCACAATGGTGGCAGTTGTGTATCGACGAGGGGAAATTCTCCACATGAAGGGATTCAATGGAACTTGTCAACTCGACCCGTCATGCCTGCTCTACCGGGTTGATCTCCTTTGCGGATTACCCAGCTTCTCATGCAGACTGGCTCTTTGAGCAGTGACAGTCAGGAGTCGTCGTCAAACCGGAGTCTGCGCAGCAGCAAAACAAAAACCGCAGAACCTCAAGGCGCCGGTTGACAAGGCGCCAGTTGACGATCGGACTTAAGCGAGAACGGTTGTCAGGCTTTGGCAGCCTCTTCTTCGCCTTGCGTCCAATCCATCAGCAGATCGTCCTTAACTTCCAGCTTGACCTGCTCCTCGGATGAGGCTTGATTGTCGACAGCGACTCCCAATTCGGCGAGACGCTCAACTTGCTCACTGTCTTTCTCGACCGTTTCGTCGTCGGTGATGGCTCGCCACCATTGCAAGTGGGGCCAGTCTCGACGAATCGTCTTGATGCAAGTGTGCATGGCACGACCGTTGGTCCCGGCGCTGAAGCCTGCTCGCTGGGCAATGGCGCTGAATTTTGCGACCTTGTCCGCCCGTTTCAGCTCCCAGAGGACTTCGGCCACATCCTCAGCTCGGGTGGATGTCATAATGGTAACTCCGCGTCTTGGCAATAAGTGACTTGAAGGGTGTTCAAACAGAATTGATGATGGCGGCTCATACCGACCATTTGAGCTTTGACGCTCTCTGCTACACTATCTCAGCAGGAATAAAAGCTCAAGCCGGGTGCCGTTCGACAAGCTCAGCAGGACAGATCTGCGAGGCCCGGATGTTGGGCGGAGTCCCGTTCTCAGCGATTTGTCAGCAATTCAAAATCAATCATGGATCAACTCTTCACAGGCCTCGGTTTGCGATTTCGGTATCCCGAAGACTGGGAACTTTCCGAAGAACTCGGAGAGGATGAAGCTTGTATTACCGTGAACAGTCCCTCGACGGCGTTCTGGTCGGTGACGGTCATCCGTGAACGTCCGGAGCCCCTGGATGTCATCCGTGCTGTCGTGCAGGCGTATGAAGAGGAGTACGATGAATTGGATCTCATCGAGTCCGAAGTCGAAGTGGCCATGCGACAGGTTCAAGCAATCGAGATTGATTTTGTCTGCCTGGAACTGACGAATACTGCTCATGTGCGAGCATTCCAAACGGATGTCTCCACCATCCTGGTGCTGTACCAACTCAATGATAACGAACTGGATTCTCTGGAACCGGTGCTCGATCAAATCACAAGCAGCCTGATCTGCGACACCGACATCTCGCCACTCCAGTGAAATGGATCTCCTGCCCCCCGGAAGAGTCTTTGCGATCGGACCGCTCTATCCCCTATACTGGTTCAGTCCAATTGACACATTCACTTCATTTCGGAGTCATCAGGATGACGACAGAAAATCGAGAGGAAGTTGACGGCATCGGGGCAGTCGCGGGGTGCATTTGGAGCTATCTGGATGAACAGGGTCCAGTCACGATGACTCAACTCGTTCGTGAGGTTGAGGCACCGCGAGATTCTGTGATGCAGGGAGTTGGGTGGCTGGCTCGGGAGGGCAAGGTCTCCATCACCAAAGAGACACGCAGCCGCAAGATCAGTCTGACATAGACGAGCACTTGGACCGGCTGTCATGCAATCCCGCATTTGACGTTTGAAATCATCTACCTATGACGACTCCGACTGCAGTCGATGGGCTCTTGGACAAAGCCAAACAGTGTTCCCGAAAACGGGACTACGGGGCAGCGATTGAACATTTTCAAGAAGTCCTCGCGATCAAAGATCTTAATGTGGTAGCTCATGAAGGATTGGCCGCGGCCGCCTTCATGGCAAAGAACTACGACCTCGCCATCAAACACTTCAAACGCGTCTCTCAGATCGATCCGCGCCGAGGTCAGGCAATCATCAATCTGGGGGCAGTCTACAATCGCAAGGGCGATTACAACTCAGCCGTGCAAGCTCTTCGTAAAGCTCTGGCCAAAGACCGAAAGAGTGCCGAGGCCTACTACAATCTGGGCATTGCTCACCGCGGACTGAACCAGTTGAGCATGGCTGTCTCTGCCTACAAAGAGGCCATCCGCTTAAAACCCGATATGGCGGAAGCCTACCAGAATCTTGCGAACGTCTTCGTTGAGATGGGGAACACGCACCAGGCCATCCTGCACTACCAGCGTGCCCTCGACATTCGCCCGGATTTCGAGAAAGCCATTCATGGCCTTGAACGAGCCAAAAACGCCAAACGGGCGTTGGACGAAGCCGTCAGTCCGTTCGGACGTCTGGTCGACATCAACACGATGAAGAAGGCGGGTGAGGCGACGGCGTCACGTCAGCTGACTGAGCAGGAGCGATACGACGACCGCGTGGCTGTCCACACCTACGCGAAGGATGCTCTCTTTGTGGCGAGAGATGTGCACGAGAACCTTCAATCCGAACTGGAACCTCACTTACAGGAGTTCACTCGCGCCTTCAATCAGAGCAAGGACGCACGCGGCTTCTGGAGTGAGTTTCAAGAATTGTCAAAGTCATTGCAAAACTTCGAACAGCTCGTTGATGATCTGATCCGATACACCGGCAAGTTGCGGACTCACGAACAGGAGATCGTGAGTCTACAGACCAGCGAATCGACTGAGCCGTAAGCGTCGTCGATCGGTTTTAAGCTCAATGAGCTGTCCAACCGCCATCGACCGTCAACAGACTCCCGGTGGTATAGCTCGCTGCATCGCTGGCCAGGTATATGGCAGCCCCTTGAATCTCTTCCAATCGTCCCCAGCGTCCCAGGGCAACGGCCCCGACGATTGTTTTCTTCGCTTCTTCAGTCTCAGCGATCGGGATGTTCATCGGTGTGAGGAACGGTCCAGGACAGATCGCGTTGACCGTGATATTCCACGGAGCAAGCTCAAGCCCGAGTGCCCGAGTCATCTGCACGACCGCTCCCTTGCTTGACGCGTACGGTGTCCGATTGGCAAGACCGACGACACCCAGTGTGCTGGCCAGATTGATGATCCGCCCATTCTGCTGCTCCTTCATCAAGGGCACGACTGTTCTCGAGCACAGCCAGAGTCCGTTGACGTTGATTTCCTGCACTTCCTGAAACTGCTCCAATGTCAGCTCATCGATTGGACCGCGGATATTGACGCCCGCATTGTTGATCAGGATGTCGACCTTGCCAAACTCCTTGACGGCCCGTTCGACCATTGCCTGAACGCTTGCAGCGTCGGTCACGTCACTTTCGATACCGATCACACGATGGCCAAAGTCGTTGGCAATCTGTTGAGCAGTCGCCTCCGCCTCCTTCGCGTGTCGGCTTGTCAGCAACACATCCGCCCCTGCCGAGGCGAGCCCTGCCGCCATTGCTTCTCCGAGCCCTTTCGAGCCGCCCGTCACAATGGCTGCGCGATCGGTGAGGTCAAATTGTTTGATCCCTGGCAGCATGGTCTTCTCCCCTGGGAAGTGATTTCGTTGTTGTCAGTCGACAGTCTATTGGCCGGATTGCTGTGACTCAATTGACTTGAGGTCCCATGAGCAACCGTGTCAGACCATACAAACGGACCACATCGAGCATCTCACTTGAGATGGGGCGAGCAGACACCCGTAGGATGCTCACGATCAACGTATGTTGAGGTGTCCCCGAACATTCTTCCGGATGCCCCTGTGCAGATCCTGACGTTTCTCTTCTGGCTGAGCCTGCTCGGGCTGTCTTACATCTATGTCGGTTATCCGATGACGGTGTGGGGGCTGTCACGTCTTCAATCGAAACGGATTCGCAAGGAGCCCAGGACGCGTGCTCTATCGATCGTCATCGTCGGTCACAATGAGGCGCAACGGCTCCCGACCAAATTGGACAGTCTCTTTCACTCTACCTGCCAAGATCAGATCGCCGAAGTCCTCATCGGCTCCGACGGATCAGACGACAACACGGCTGATGTCATTGCTGCCTATCCTGATGACCGGGTCCGGCTTATCTCCTTCGACACGCGACGTGGCAAACCGGCCGTGCTCAATGATGTCGTGCCGCAGTGTCAGTCGGACATCGTCGTGCTGACCGACGCACGACAGGAACTCGATCCCTCGGCTCTCACCAAGTTGACAGCGGCCTTCGCAGACGACCGTGTGGGAGTTGTCAGTGGCGAACTCATGTTTCGATCCATCGAAGGCTCAACAACCGCGGCCGAAGGGATGGGAGCCTATTGGAAGTACGAGAAACTCATTCGCAAATGTGAAAGCCGCTTCCGGTCTGTGCCGGGTGCGACAGGTGCCCTCTATGCCATTCGGCGTCAACTGTTCCGGCCAGTCCCGGTGAACACCCTCCTCGATGATGTCGTGATCCCCATGCAGGCGGTCGAATCAGGATACCGCTGCCTGTTAGAGACCGGGGCCATCGCCTGGGACCAACCGTCGCAACTTGCGAGTCAGGAGTCGGTCCGCAAACGACGGACAATCGCCGGCTGTGCCCAGTTGATCGTCAACCAACCTCGCTGGCTGCTGCCCTGGCGGAATCCCATCTGGTGGGAATTCGTCAGTCACAAACTCGCGCGACTCTTCTCACCTTTGCTCTTGGCCGTTGCGTTGACGACAAATATTCTGCTCGCATCCTCACCCCTGTTTGCCGGGATGCTCATTGCACAATTGGCCTTCTACGCCTTTGCTCTCATCGGCTGGTTGTATCAACGGACCGGACGCACCTCGCGTTCCCTTGGTCTGCCACTCATGTTCCTGGCACTCAATGCGACCACCGTCGCTGCTCTCTGGGATGCGGCCCGCGGTCGCTTCACGGCGGCTTGGCAACGCACCGCGTAGGCTCGCCATCTCTTGTTGATGGGCCTTCGCTCACGTGTCATGGCCCTCATTGACCGATTGTGCCGATCATACGAGTCAACGCACATCACCCAACTCGTGTCGGGGTTGCCAGTTGAGAATTCCGGCCTCTCACAACCAAAACCGGGCTTGCTGTGAATCCAAAACCTGCAATCATACAGGTACTGGGCCGTGCCGAAACGCAGCACGGCAGGACAATCGCCTGTGAAGAGTTCGGATGGCTTACCGATCGAAGCAGGAAGTTCAACCAAGAAAGGAGGTGGTCTAGTGGAATACGACTGTACAAGCCAACGAGGTGGTACTGTCTACTGACAGTCGGCGGGCTGTCCAGCCTGACAGCCACCAACTCGTCGGGATCACCTTCGTTACGTGCGTCTGCCACTTGAGGCAGAACGAACGTAACCCGATCCAAACGAGCAAGCACGGCCCGGTTCTGACACCTGTCAGAGCCGGGCTTTTCTCGTTGATGGGTCGTGAAACGTGAGACGTTGATCGTCTCCCACTCACACTGGGCGTGAGCCGCTGGTCACGGTACATTCGTTGACTCACCATCTCATCTCACATCTCCCAACGCATGACGCCGCAAGCATTCATTGACCGCTGGCAGGGTTCGTCTGCGGCCGAGCTGGCGAACTCGCAGTCGTTCCTCAAGGAACTGTGCGCCCTCCTCGACGTCGAAGAACCGCAGCCGACGCAGCAGGACGAGACGGCCAACACCTATGTCTTCGAGAAGGCGGTTGCCTTCAACAATGGTGACGGGACGACGTCTGCCGGACGTGTCGACCTGTACCGCCAAAGTTGCTTCGTCCTCGAATCCAAGCAGGGCAGCGAACGCAAAGCGGCCGAGCAGGAGCAGGCACTCGCAGAGGTGACCAAGCTCAAGAAGCAGCGCACGGGCACCGCCCAGCGGGGCACGACCGGCTGGGAAAAGGCGATGGTCAAGGCGCGGCAGCAGGCCAAACGCTACGCCGAAGCCCTCCCGAATGAGTGGCCACCGTTTCTCATCGTGGTTGATGTGGGCCACTGCTTCGATGTCTACGCCGACTTCTCGCAGTCCGGCAAGAACTACGTCCCCTTCCCGGACCCGGTCTCGTATCGCATCCCGCTGGCCAAGCTGGAGGATGCCGACATCCGCGAGCGGTTCCGCGTCCTCTGGACCGATCCGCACGCCCTCGATCCGGCGAAGCAGACGGCCAAGGTCACACGCGAGTTGGCCGCCAAACTGGCCGAGCTCGCCAAACGACTCGAAGCCCGCACCACCGACGCAGGCGAGAAACAGCACTCGCCCGAGGAGGTCTCGCACTTCCTGATGCGGTGCCTGTTCACCATGTTCGCCGAGGACATCGAACTGGGCGGCTTCCAGAACGAGGACTTCACCAACTTCCTCAAGTCACGGCGGGGCAAGCTCGACACGTTCGTCCCCATGCTCGAATCCCTGTGGCAGACGATGGACACGGGCGGCTTCTCCACCGTGCTGGAGTCCACGCTCCGTCGCTTCAACGGCGGCCTGTTCGGCGACTGCACGGCTCTGCCGGTCACCGAGGACCAGCTGGAACTGCTCATCGAAGCGGCGACCGCCCGTTGGGAAGAGGTCGAACCGGCCATCTTCGGCACCCTCCTCGAGCGGGCCCTCGACCCGGTCGAACGCCACAAGCTGGGCGCCCACTACACACCCCGCGCGTACGTCGAACGACTGGTGATGCCCACGATCATCGAGCTGTTGTGTGAGCAGCGGGGAGGGATTTACGATGAAGTGCGAATTACTCGGCAAAGAGGGCAATGCGTAGCAGTTTGGGGAAGCTTGTCGACCGCACGCTGGTGATCGTTCAGACGGTCGACGACTAAACCTGCATTAGTCGAATCAACACGAATTGTTCCAGCGCATGCGACGTTGCGACTGTTCCCACGACTCGTGACATCATGGGATGCAGATGATCTTCCAACAAGAGTTTGCGGCCGAAGAACGCCTGGACGCAGCGATTCGAGTTGACCGTGACATCGGCGCGTGATCTGAGTACAGAGAATCTTAGTGCCGCGACTCGTCATTGCTGAAACCACGTCTTCTCGTGGATGTTTGTGCTGGTTGGTCGTACCAACTGAGATGACGGCGACATCGACGTCGAGTGCTTCACCAAACAGCCAATCCAAATCGTCCAAACTGTTGTGCGCACGTCCGGCATGATGTGGGACGGCAAGAACCTTGCATGTCATCCGCCCACCAAACTTACGATGGATTTCTCGCCACTGCGTGACCTCGGAATCTGCGGCGAATACGATACGTTCACCTCGGACATCGAGGAACAGCACGGCGCTCGTAGGATTCGGAGTTTCAGACTCCTGGGCAAGCAAATTTTCAACAGCCGCCGGTGAATAGGTTGTCAGTTTGAGTGACCTGGCATCGTCACTCCAAATCTCCTGGGGTTTGTCTGTCACCTCCAGTCGCACCAGCTGATCTCGCGTAAGCTGGTCGGATTTCCAGAGCTCTGAAATTCGTCCCCAGAAAGCACTGGCGAGAAACTGGTGATCCTGAACAAAACAGATTCTCGAGATTCGATCCTGATAGGCCCCGAGGACCGAAACCGCGCCGCCGATGTGATCGTCGTGACTGTGAGACACGATTAGGCATTCGATGTGTTCGACACCCATTCGCTGCAGAAACTGCAGCGCGAGACGATCGCTTCGTATTCCACAGTCAATTACGATCGCTCGACGTGAACCCAGCAGGAGGATTTGGCAGGTTCCCTGAGCAACGTCCAGAAAGTAGACTTCCATTCAAGCCGTCTCCAGGCGAGGTCACTCCCAACCCGTCGTTGTGAGCGTTGCTGATGATCCAATCGACTGGAGCAACTCGGTTTCATCGGTTGCAGAGATTCGTTCAGGCATTGAACGTCTTTCAATGTGCACTATTCGCAACAAGCTGAAATCAACTGGATCACGCGCCACAACAGCTTCAAACGGCTGGCCTGCTTTGAAGGTGATGAAAGCCGGTGAATCGACTTGGTGAATCCGGATTGATTCACACTGACCGCTTTCCCAGCGTATCTGCTGCGGATAAGGACGAGCTTTATTGATCCGCCCGAACTGTCGAACTTGGATTGGCGTCTGGTTTCGGTACACTGCCACGTCAATGCGGGACGATAGAACTGACCATGTCCGGCGATCTTCATCGCTCATCTCGAATGGCCTCTTGTGCAAAAGTTCCTGAAACGACGCATGCACTGCCAGCAGCCAGTTTTCGCGTGCATCCTTTTGCGAATCTCCCTGACCGACAAACAGTGGGCTGAAACCTTCGACGAGGAATTCGCCGGCAACCGGGATATACAGCGCACGACTAGGATCTCGGAGCGGGTAGAGAGACCCACCGATCCGAAGTTCCGACAGCGTTGACCTAATCGCATCTGACGAAAATACGCTTTGGAATCTCTCATCAAAAGTGGCGTCAATTTTCGACACATAGGCCGATGGCGGGAAGTACGCGGGTTGTGCGGTTGCCGCAAGTGGCATCTCAACTCTCTTCCGTCTCGTGGATTGGTTCAAACAGTTCCAGTGTACTCGGGGACAGGGCCGCATTGAAACAGTCCCACATGTAATCGTGCGCCACATCCATTCTCGTCCAGACTTGTGACAGGTCAAGAGTATTGACGTCTACCGACTGCTTGTGCCACTCCAACCGGAACCGATATACGCGTTGTTCCGGTGGTGCTGGCAGGTTTTGCAGGCGGAAAAACAGTGGCCCCTCGTCAACAGGACAAATCACCTGAAACTGATGGTTGAGTGCTGAGATTGGGCCAAATGGCTCTTCGGGAAGGTCGACGGCGTAAGGAAAGTAGTCTTTTAGATTCAGATTGCCACTGGCGAGGTGGGGAATGTCGATGATGTCGAGATAGTGAAGTGTGGCATGGCGAATCCGTGTTGGCTGAAACACCTCCACATACTCTTTGAGCTTCGGTTGTGCTGCTTCGCAGACCTTGCTGTATCCTGGCGTATCCTCTGGCGTCTTGAGTACATGAAATGCAAACTGGTCATCGTCAATCTGGATGATCTTCGATCGGTCGTTGTTCCACAGGCGAACGGACTTGAGTCGCACATCTTTGTCTGTGACTTTCGGCAGATCCGTGGCCGACTTTTCCTCGAATGTAAACTTCGTTTCGTGTAGAGATTCGAGAATTGGGAATTCACCTTCCACACATCGTGCGTACTCTTGGACACGTTGAGCATCCAGCGGTTCGCGCTTGCTCTCGGATGGGTCAAGCTCGACCGAGATCCAGACTTCAACGACAGGTGGCTTGCGGAACTTCACGGGTGGTTTGTGGAAATCAATCCAAGACACGGCAACCGGCGATCAACATCAAGCGACCACTCTACACTAATCGGTCCGGTTGCGCAATTCCATGTACACACCTCTACGAACCTTCTCAATCTACACCGATCGCGATTTACAAGAGCAGAACCCGAAGCTCACGATGACGGGGATGTACAACGTGCTCGAAAAGCTGCGGGCGGGGGAGGCGCTGAGTGACAAAGAGCAGACGATTCATGAGCAGGGGTTGGTCTCCGTCCTGAAGCAGATTCACGATGACCTCGACGCGGCCGTCTGTGAGGCGTACGGCTGGCCCCTCGATATGGCCGACGAAGAGATCCTCGAACGGCTCGTCGCCCTCAACCACCAGCGAGCCGCCGAAGAAGCCCAAGGCCTCATCCGCTGGCTCCGCCCCGACTTCCAGGACCCACAGGGCCACACCGCCGACAGAGCCACCCAAACCCAAATCGAAGTCCCCACCGACCAACCAGCCGCGACCAAGCCAGCCGCCCCGGTCAAGAAACAACAGTGGCCCAAGACCCTCCCCGACCAGATGCAGCTCCTGAAAACCACCCTCGACCAACAACCGGCCCCCCTGACGTCAGCCGAACTCTCCAAACTCTTCAAAGGCGGTCGAGGCCGCGCCGCCACGATCGAAGAACTCTTGGAAACCCTCGCCGCCATCGGTCAGGCGCGACAAACGGATGATGGTAGGTATGCCGCATAGGTTACGGGGTCAGGCACCATTTCGGACGGTACGTCTTGATGGACTCGCAAGTCTTCCCGCCGAAATGGTGCCTGACCCCCTTTGTGATCCGTTCTTGTGAGTTGTCGAACTAGCCGCGCCCGTCAGGAAGCGGACCGGGATGCGTTGTGGTTCCGCTTCCTGACGGGCGCGGCTAGTGGGCGAACTGACAATTCCATGGCTGACAGACCACGACCCGCAACCGTCAGCAAGTGGACCGTACGCCTTTCGCCCCCACGCGCAACCACACGGCATTGGTTCAGAGAGAGTTGACTCATCGCTATGACGAGTGAGCATGCTCACAGAGTCACTCCGTCGCTTGTCGGCCACTCTGTTCTGTGATATGGCACAGGCAGAGCAGCGAATGCATTCACAGGCAAGTGGACGGACCTGGCCATACAGCCTGGTGATTGGCAGCCCTCTCGATTTTCGGACCGCGGTCCATTTCTTTTGCTTTCAACGCCAAACGCACCGACATTTCATCGCCCGAAACTCTGTGTCAGTTTGAAGAACCGAGACATGTCTCGCGGAGCGTCATCACTTGACGTTCGGGTGGCGGGGGTCAGGAGCGCAGCGGATGGCCCCGGTGTGAGGACGCCGATGGTCAGGGCCATCCCGTTGGTCAGACCCTGCCACCCAACACGGATTCTGACTGACTATCGGATTGACGTATTCGCGATTCTTTGTCCCAAGCCGACGGCTCTGCCGTCGTACGATTGCGGGGGTGTTGTCATTGGATCACGGAATAGGGTGTGCCATGCGGATTGGTGGTTGCCCGACGGCAAAGCCGTCGGCTTGGGACTGACGCTCGACTAGAGCGGACCGTATGCGCGGTCCAGCACTTCGACCGGGTGCAGCACCGGCAGGGGCTTGCCGTCTTCGCGGAGCATGGCCTGAATCTGCAGGGTGCAGCCGGCGTTGGCGGAGATGACGGCTTCCGCTTTCGTTGCGCGGATGTGACCGACCTTGCGATGGCCGAGACGGTCGGCCATTTCGGGTTCGGTGAGGTTGTAGCTGCCAGCGGCACCGCAACAGATGTCAGATTCGTCAAGCGGCAAGAGTTCGAGACCGGGGATCATGCTCAGCAGTTGACGCGGTTGTTCACTGATCTTCTGGGCGTGACAGAGGTGACACGCGTCGTGATAGGTTGCCTTGAGGGGGACTTCATTCGTGGGAGCGACTGGGCCAAGGTCCATCAGGAACTCGGTGACGTCTTTGACCTTGGATGCGAAACGTGCCAGCCGGTCGTCAGTCTCGCCTAGCTCTTCGGCGATGTGACCGTAGTCCTTGAGCATCGAGCCACAGCCCGCGACGTTCACGATGACGGCGTCGAGGTCGCCGTCGGCAGACAGGGCATCGAAGGACTCGGCGTTCTGTCGGGCGAAGTCGAGGGTGGGTCCTCCGGCACCGCTATGGTAGTGAATCGCCCCGCAGCAGCCCTGGGTGCGGGGGACGAGGACTTCACAGCCGTTGGCTTGCAGGACGCGAGCCGTCGCCCAGTGGACTTGCCGGAACATGGCATCGGCAACGCAGCCGGTGAACAGGGCCACACGCGCCCGCTGTGTCCCCTGAGCAGGCAACACCTCGGGAAGTTGGGGCGGCGTCTTCTCCAAGGGCGGCAGCAGTCGCTGCATGCGGCGAAGAGGGGTCGGCAGCAGTTTGGTCAAGCCGACCGCCTCGGCGAAACGATCGAGTCTGAGTATCTGCATGAGCCGCGCCGGGGCCAGAGACAGACGCAGTCGGCTGGCATAGGGGAACATGCCGTACAGCACGAATCGCTGAAACCATGCTGGCACCGATGACTGTTCGGACTTGATGCCCTGTCGCTGCATGTCGACCCGGAACGGCTCGATCAGTCGTCCGTACTGCACACCAGACGGACACGCCGTCTCGCAACTGCGGCAGTCGAGGCAGAGTTCGAGGTGCCGGGCGACGGGATTTGTCAGTTCGAGTCGACCATCCGTGACGGCCCGCATGAGGTAGATGCGACCACGCGGGCTGTCGTTCTCATCACCCGTTTCGAGATACGTCGGACACTTCGACGTACACAGCCCGCAATGCACGCAATCAAGAAACCGCTCATAGTCGATCGCTGCCCCCGGCATGGTGGCGGTGTGTGATGGCGAGTCGGGCATGAGTGTCGTGCGTGGCCGGTGAGGCAAACGTGATTAGGGGGAGGTCGTCGTCGATGCTGACCATAGACGGTTCGGGCTCAAGACACCATGTGGGTCGAGGGCGTTCTTCACACGCTGCATGAGGGGCCAGTCAGGTCGCGACTGGCCAAACAAAGAGATGGCCGACTTCCATTCGTCGTCACAATTCAGGACGACGAGCGAGCCGCCGGCAGATTCTGCCAGGTCACGCAACGGGGTGAGCATCTCGTTTGCCTGCTGACCCGAAGTGCATTCATCCGGGATGTGTCCGTGGATGACACCGTTGCCCGCATGGCACTGCACGGCGACGCCTGCTTCTCTTGCTCGCTGGATGAACTCCATCGCACGAGATGGCAAGAGACTGACTTGAAACGTCAGTGGATCGTCAGACGCAGCGGGGTACTCGGTGAGTGCTGACCACAAGAGCGTTGTGTTCTCAGGGTCAACACTCACGACGTCCTCTGCCGAACTGCCAGCCAACTCGTCACGGAGTTTTGTGGTCTGCCAATTGGTCTCGGTCTCAGTCCCTTCGTAGCCGATGGCGAGGACGAATCGATCGACTGGGAGTTCCTGCTTGGCTTCGGCCCTGATTTGCCACGCGGCTGTTGGACACAACGCCTCAAGGGCCGTCGGACGAGTGGCGGAAGTCAGCAATCGCTCCAGCACCTCATCCATTGCTTTCGTAGAAGCGAAGGTCGCCCATACGAATCGTCTCGTTGCTGCCTGGGGACGCAGCTTGAGCGTGACCTGCGTGATCATCGCCAGAGTGCCGAGCGAACCGACGAGCAGTTTGCACAGGTCGTAACCTGCGACGTTCTTGACAACGCGTCCGCCCGCCTTGAACAGGCGTCCGCTGCCATCGACTGCTGAGATGCCAATGACATAGTCTCGCAAGGTGCCGTTGCCGAATCGACCAAGTCCGCTCGTATTCGTGGCGATGGCTCCGCCGATGGTCGCACGGTGTGCCTGCGGGATGTCGAGCGGCAACCGCTGACCCTCGGCGGCAAGGACCAATTGCAACTCCTCAACACGGAATCCCGCTTCGAGGGTAATGGTCATGTCGCGAGCCGGGTAGTCGATGATGTGCGTCAGGTCACTCATCGAGACGAGGGTCGTGTCTGCCGGCAGTTCGTATCCCTGACGGAGCGCGGTCCGTCCGCCGACGGGCGACAGTGGGGCGCGAGCCTCCGCAGCGTTCTCCGTCACATACCGCGCAAGTGACGACTGCGTCTTGGGGGTGAATTCGTCGTGAGTCGCCGGGCTGGGCATGGTGTCATGATCGGGAGAGATTCAAAGCGAGATCGTACATTGAGATCGCTCGAACCGAAAGCACACGACTCACTCGTTTGACGCACGCGGCGTAGTCGGGTCAACTGGTGACACATCGAAATGGAGTGAGCGGCGAAATTTTGTGAACATGATGGTCAAATGCAACTGAGGAGCGGACCTTGGAACAGTATTACCCCCTGATCACGTTGGCTGTGGGCGTGGCGACCGTGATCGGCATGATCATGGTCCTGCGGATCAATGCCTTCATCGCCCTCATCACGGCCGCAATCGTCGTGAGCCTGATGGCTCCCGGTGAGATGGCGGAGAAGATTAGCCGGGTCGCAGCAGCGTTTGGAACGACCGCCGGGAAGATCGGCATCGTCATCGCTTTGGCGGCTGTCATCGGCGAGTGCATGATGGCCAGCGGGGCGGCGGACCGCATCGTGCAGTTCTTCGTGCAGATACTCGGTGAGAAGCGGGCGGCGTGGGCGTTGATGCTCAGCGGCTTCGTCCTGTCGATTCCCGTGTTCTTCGATACGGTCTTTTATCTGCTCGTGCCGTTAGCCCGCTCACTCTACAAGCGGACCGGTAAGAACTATCTGCTCTATCTGTTGGCGATCGCCGGGGGTGGAGCAATCACGCACACCCTCGTCCCACCCACACCCGGTCCGCTGACGATGGCAGCAGAACTACACTTCGATGTAGGAATGATGATCCTCGTCGGCGCGCTGGTCGGCATGCCCGCAGCCATTGTCGGACTGCTGATCTCCCCCATCATGGATCGCAAGTTGCAGGTGCCGTTCCGGGAAGTCGGGCCGACAGACGAGTCGCCCCTCGAGGAAACACAGGTGCCCTCCCTCGGTCTCTCGCTGCTACCGGTCATCCTGCCGGTCATCATGATCTCCGCCAACACAGTCGTCGGCACAATACTCAAAGGGGCGGACCCGGCTCCCTTCTGGTCGGCGGTCGCACCGTACACAGCCGTCATTGGCAACGCCAACCTGGCGATGCTCGCCTCGGCAGCTGTGGCCATGTTGCTGGTCGTGAAGGTTCGCGGCTCCAACAAACAGGAGATGAGCCGCATGGTCGAGACGTCGCTGATGAGCGGCGGCGTGATCATCCTGATTACCTCCGGCGGCGGCGCGTTCGGCGCGATGCTGCAGGCGGCCAACATCGGCGATGCGGTGAAGTCACTCTTCTCCGGCGAGGCGGCCAATTCCGGGATGATGTATCTCGTGCTGAGCTACGTCATCGCCAGTCTGATGAAGTTCGCCCAAGGCTCCGGCACCGTGGCGATGGTCACCACGTCCGGCATGATCTATGCCATGTTCAATGTGCCCAAGGATCTGATCGACACAACGGAGGGTTACGACCTGATCGTCCAGACACTCGGCTTCCATCCGGTCTACCTCGCCACCGCGATCGGGGCCGGCTCGCTGATGGGCAGCTGGATGAACGACAGCGGCTTCTGGATCTTCACCAAGATGGGCGGCCTGACCGAGGCCGAGTCGCTCAAATCCTGGACGGTGCTGCTCGCGATCCTGAGCGTAGTCAGCATGGCAGTGACTGTCATTCTGGCGATCGCCGTTCCGATGGTATGAACATAAGGAGGCATGTATCGGGAACCTCTCGTAGATGCCCTGGCCGGGAACCACTGCCCAGCCGGTCCGATCGAGCGAGGTGAATTCACCGCTGGCATAGTTTCCCAAGAACATGTGCGACCCAGGCCGCCCATCGATTTCCGTGAAGAACCGCCAGGATCCAAGTACGTTGGCACCGTTGGTGAACAAGTCATCAAACCCACTCGTCGTGGCGGAGTTGTGGGAGTCATACACAAGCACGCCGCTCCACACTGATTGGGAGTCTGGCGTTCATCTGCTCATCACGACGGAGCGTGATGGCTACTTTGGCGGGAGCTGTTTGAGTCGTCGTGGTTGGCCTTCGTTAATGATCTGAAAAAGTGGACCGGCCGGTCCGGGTGACGAACGGTTGTCGGTGATCAGGCGGCGCGGCCAGGGCCGGGGACTTGTCGGGTGTTTGCAAACGTGACTCTGCTGTCGCCGTGTCGACAAACAGAGCAGCCACAAGTCCTCGGGGTGAGACGCACGAGCATGCTCGCGTGCCTCTAATCAACCGGCGAATGCCGTTCGGTCAACCACAATACGTGTCGCGAGGGGAAGCCTTACACTCGAATGCACCATTTTTCTAAAAGTAGCGGATATGGGCGGATGGCTGTTCGCGGATTGCGACTTCACTTCGTTGCCTTCGTTTCCTTATGTTCAAAATGTGACAGGAGCGAACGAAGGAAACGAAGCAATGATTGTCGCCTCTGCGATGTCGGACAACCGAGAGGTTCATCCGTCCCCATCTGCTTTGATCCGCCCAATCCGCTTTTCCTTGCATCCTCAAGCATCATTCGAAGATTAGAGAGATTGCCATTCCTCAGAACCTCTGCACCTTGCAAAACTTTTGACCTTGAGAAACACAAAGCGGTTTCAAAACGACTTGTTGTGAGAGTGGCAGGGTCAGGAGCGAAGCGGATGGCCCTGCATGACCGGTTCGGGACTTCCCGTTGGTCAGACCCGGCCACCCCTGAAATGGATCTTGAAACTGCTTGATGCTTATTCTGGATGATGATGCCATGTCTTTTGCTCACGGATCGGCCCGGCTACAGTGTGAGATTGACACTTTTTGTCTCACACAAGAATTCTCTGGCTGGCGAAGTGCTGGTTCTGTAAGGAGTGAACTCCCTCATGACGTCGATCTGCTCGCGACTGCCGTTGTTCCTGTCACTGTTCTTGCTGTGTAATTGCTCCCTCCACGCGGATGATGAGCGTGGATTCAAACCGCTATTCGATGGAGACACCCTGAGCGGTTGGCGGGGTGACGAAAACTTCTGGACCGTCACGGACGGTGCCCTCGTGGGTGAGTCGACGGCTGCGAACCCCTGCAAGCAGAACACGTTTCTGGTTTGGGACGCGGGTGAGGTCGACGACTTCGAGTTGAGGTTGCAATTCCGGATTACCGGCTCCGATGCAGCCAACTCGGGAATTCAGTTTCGCGGGTCTGAAGAGGATGGACACGTCATTGGGTATCAGGCGGACATCGACCGGGCGGGACAATGGGTCGGCGCGCTCTATGATGAGAAGACTGGTCGTCGAGTGCTGGCGACGCGAGGCCAGAAGACTGTCATTGACGCCGATGGTCAGCGAGAGCAGTCTGAGTTCGCCACCGCTGATGAACTGTTTGAGCATATCAAGCAGGATGGCTGGAACGACTATCACATCACGGCTCGTGGCGATCACATCACACTGGCTATCAATGGTCACAAGACGGCGGAGGTGATTGATGGTCAAACGGGCGAACGGGACTTGATCGGCAAGCTGGCGCTGCAATTGCACTCCGGGCCGCCGATGAAGATCGAGTTTCGTAACATCCGCTTGAAGCGATTCCCCTTGGACGGCAACAAAAAGGTCGTGTTCCTCGCGGGAACGCGGAGTCATGGCTACGCGGCACACGAACATCGGGCCGGATGCTTATTGCTGGCCGATCGGTTGAACACGGCACGGGAAGAGCAGGGATTGCCGGTTGTCGCAACTGTCTACTCAGGACGTTGGCCAGGCGATCCAACGGCGTTCGACAATGCCGACACGGTCGTGAGCTACTGCGACGGTGGTGGTAATCATCCGCTCAACGAGCATCTGGCAGAATTCGATGCGCTGACGAAGCAGGGCGTCGGACTCGTCTGCATTCACTACGCCGTCGAGACGACGAAGGGCGAAGCGGGCGAGCATTTCCTCAACTGGATCGGTGGCTACTTCGAGCCTCACTGGTCCGTCAATCCGCATTGGACGGCGAAGTTTGACGACTTGCCGACACATCCAACCACGCGAGGTGTGCAGCCGTTTGAGATCAACGATGAGTGGTACTATCACATGCGGTTTCAGCCTGAGATGAAGGGCGTGACGCCCATTCTCACAGACATGCCACCGCGTGAGTCGTTGAATCGCGAGGATGGAGCCCACTCGGGTAATCCGCATGTGCGAGAGGCCGTGTTGCAGCGCAAAGAGCCGCAGCACGTCGCTTGGGCCTATGAGCGACCAAACGGCAGCCGAGGCTTCGGCTTCACGGGAGGACACTTTCACCGAAATTGGCAGGATGACGACTTCCGCAAGTTGGTGCTGAATGCGATCGTCTGGACGGCGGAGTCTGAGGTTCCCGGTGAGGGCGTGACATCGGTGACGCCGACGGACGCAGAGATGGAAGCGAACCAGGACTTTCCCAAGCCGGACGCGCAGGCGTCCGCAAAGCCTCCACGAAGTCGAAAACGTAAGGATGCTCCATCCCGTTCGGCTGGCGAGCCCAAAGAGGAGAGTCGCGAACTCAAGGATGCTATCGCTGGTCTCGACGTCCACGACGACTTGCAGGTGTCGCTGTTCGCGGGCGAACCGATGATGGCCAACCCTGCGAACATTGACATCGATCACCTTGGACGTGTGTGGGTCTGCGAGGCGATCAACTATCGAGCCTTTCGCAACGCGGACGTCATCGGTGACCACACCCAGGGCGACCGCATTCTCATTCTGGAGGACACCGATGGCGATGGACAGGTTGACAAGGACACGGTCTTCTATCAGGGACATGACGTCGACTCGGCCCATGGCGTGTGCGTGCTCGGCACTCCGGACGGCAAGGGCACACGGGCCATCGTCTCGGCACTCGATCGTGTGTTCTATCTGATCGATGACGACGGAGATCTCAAAGCGGACCGCAAAGAGTTATTGTTCACTGGCATCAGCGGTTCCCAGCACGATCATGGCATACATGCGTTCGTGTTCGGACCGGATGGCAAGCTGTACTTCAACATGGGCAACGCCGGCAAGCAGATTCGTGACAAGAATGGTGACCCGATCATCGACAAGGCGGGCAATGAGGTCGCCGATGTGATCAACCCCTACCAGCAGGGAATGGTCTTCCGCTGCAATCTCGACGGTAGTGAGTTCGAGACGCTGGCGTGGAACTTTCGCAACAACTGGGAAGTCTGCGTCGACTCGCTCGGCACGATGTGGCAGTCGGACAACGACGATGACGGCAACCGCGGAGTACGCATCAACTATGTGATGGAGTACGGCAACTATGGCTACAAGGACGAGTTCACGGGAGCCGGCTGGCGAGACCCGCGAACGGGCTGGGAGGACGAGATCCCTCTACGTCACTGGCATCTCAATGATCCGGGCGTGATGCCGAACCTGTTGCAGACGGGTGGCGGGTCGCCGACAGGCATCTGTGTGAACGAGGGAACGCTGCTGCCGGACCTCTTCACCAATCAAATCATTCACTGCGACGCGGGTCCGAACGTGGTGCGATGTTATCCTGTCGAAGTCGATGGAGCAGGGTACAAAGCGGAAAGCGTCGATGTGCTTGTGGGCACGCGGGACAAGTGGTTTCGGCCCTCGGACGTTTGCATCGCGCCGGACGGATCGGTGATCGTGGCCGACTGGTATGACCCGGGTGTCGGTGGGCACCGCATGCAGGACGTCACCAGAGGCCGGCTGTTTCGCATCACGCCAAAGGGACATGATGGTGATTACAAGGTCCCGAAGCATGACTTCAGCTCTCCCGAAGGGGCGGTCGCCGCTCTGCAAAGTCCGAATCTGGCGACACGTTACGTGGCGTGGACGACTCTGCAGGAGATGGGTAGCGACGCACGCGACGCATTGGTTGAACTGTTGGAATCGGACGACACTCGGATGCGGATGCGGGCCTTATGGGCGCTCAGCAAGCTGGACATTGACGATGCTTTGAAGGTGCAACTGGGACGGGATGCACTGCGGGATGACAATGCCGAGGTCCGAATGGCGACCTTTCGCGTCTGCCGACAGTTGAAGGACCAGTTCGACGTCGCGGACATTCACGACGTCCTCGACTTCCAGGATCCCAGTGCGGCTGTCCGTCGGGAGATGTTGATCGGTCTGCGCGAGTTGGACATTGCAGCGGGCAGTGTTGTCTGGGCCCAACTGGCACTCCAATATGACGGTCAGGACCGTTGGTATCTGGAAGCACTCGGGATCGGGGCGGGACATCGTTGGGACGAATGCCTCGACCAGTGGTTGTCACTCTCACGCAACGACATCCATTCGCCTGCCGGTCGCGACATCGTCTGGCGATCACGAGCCGAGCGGACCCCCGCGCTGTTGGCTGAAATCATTCTCGATCCCAGCACTTCCAGCGATGAACTGCCCCGAATGTTCAGGTCGCTCGACTTCCAAACTTCGTCCCAGAAACAGCGAGCACTTGAGTCACTGGCGGTGGCGGAGTTCAATGATGCGGAACGACAACTGCTTGTGAACGCGGAAGCGTTGGAGCGTCTGGAAGGGATCAAACTGGCCGACCGGAAGGACCTCGTTGGTCCGGTCAATCGCGTGCTCGACATGAGCCGCGGAACCGCACGCTTCATCAGACTTGTGCAGCAGTTTGACATCCGAGATCGCGATGCGGAACTTGTCTCGCTCATTTTCCCTCACCCGCAATCACAACTTGCTATCGATGCGGCTCGCATTCTCATCCAGCGTGACAAACAACCCGAAGTGCGAGACGTGCTATTCGGAGACGATGTCGCTGCAGGAGAGGCCTTGTTATCTGCCATGGGAGCCACGACCAACGGGCGTGCCCTCAAGCTGGTGCGTGAGGTGATGAACGACGAGGAGCGTCCGATTGCCTTGCGAAGAGCGGCGGTGAAGGCCTTGGGGCAGATTCCCCAGGGAGCCCTGGAATTGCTGGCGTCAGCGAAAGAGGGAATTATCGAGGAGCCACTGCTCCAAGCGACCGCGAGTGCCTTGCATGCTGCGACCGATGAGAAAGTCCGTCAGCAGGCGATCGAACTCTTCCCTCTGCCCGCTGCCAAAGATAGCGAGCCTTTGCCCCCGCTGACCGAGTTGCTGAAACGCGAGGGCAACATCGCCATGGGACGCATCGTTTTCCACTCGACAGGCACCTGCACCAAGTGCCACATCGTCAATGGCCTTGGCCGTGAGATTGGCCCGAACCTCTCAGAGATCGGCAAGAAGCTCACCAAGCCGGCCATGTTTGAATCAATTCTGTATCCGTCGGCAGGTATCTCACACAACTACGAATCCTGGACGGTGGTGACTGTCGAGGGACAGGTGTTGACCGGTCTGCTGGTCAGCGAGACTCCCGACGAGGTGCAGATCAAGGACGTGAACGCGATCGTGCATTCCGTCAAGACAGACGATATCGAGCTTCGCAAGAAGCAGGACGTTTCCATCATGCCGGCCGATTTGCAGAAAGTGATGACCGCGACTGACCTCGTGGACGTTGTCGAGTATATGACAACCCTGAAGGTCCGCACGCAGTAGTGGAGCGTCAACGTTTGATATTCGGGTGGCGGGGTCAGGAGCGCAGCGGATGGCCCCGGTGCGCGGACGCGGAATGTCAGGGCCATCCCGTTGGTCTGACCCTGCCACCCAAATCTCAAATTCTTAGCGATGGCGATCCAGTAGAGTCTTTTCGAAGTGTTGCAGTGAGACCTGAGGCCATTGGCTTTGAATCGCAACAGGCAAGACGAGACAGTCCTCAACGAGAAACGCCGGAGGATGTCGCCCCCGGCGTTATGCTCATTTGGATCGGCTGTCAGGAGAGTCAGTAGCCGACTTGCTTCTCGAAACTAATTTCATACTTCTTCATTTTCTTGTAAAGCGTGGTGCGGTTGATGCCCAGGAGTTTCGCCGTGTCCTGTCGGTTCCAACCATTGCTCTCCAGAGCTTCGATGATGATCTGGCGCTCGGGATTGGCGAGAGCCGACTTGAGTGAACCGCCGTTGAGGTGACCGGCGACATCGGCTGTCGTGATGTGACTGCGGATTGATTCCGGCAAATCACTGATCATGACCATGTCGGACTTCGCCAGCACGATCGCTCGCTCGACCACGTTCACCAATTCGCGAACATTGCCGGGCCAACGATACTGCTGCAAAAGGTGCAAGGCATCCTCGTGGAAGCCGTGGACGTGCTTGCCCGTCTGCTCGTTGAAGTGCTTGACGTAGGTGTCGACCAGCAACGGGATGTCGCCCATGCGGTCCCGCAGTGGCGGCTGTGTCACGCTGATCACATTGATACGGTAGAAGAGGTCCTGTCGGAACTCGCCTTTCTTGACTCGCTCTTCGAGGTTCTCGTTCGTGGCCAGAATGAGGCGAACGTCCACCTTCTGGGTCTCGTTTCCACCGACCGGTTCGAATTCACGATCCTGCAACACCCGCAACAGTTTGACCTGCAGGCTGGGGGACGCGGTGCCAATCTCATCCAGGAAGATGGTCCCGCCATTCGCCTGCAGAAACTTGCCAACCTTGTTGTGCGTGGCACCGGTGAAGGCTCCCTGCACATGGCCAAACAACTCACTCTCGAGGAGCGAGTCCGGGAGGGCACCGCAGGCGACTTCGATGAACGGCTCGTCACGACGGTCGCTCAACTGGTGGATTGCACGAGCCGTGATCGTCTTACCGGTGCCGTTCTCGCCGAGGATGAGCACGGTCGTTCTCGTATCGGCGACACTCTCGATCAAGTCGAACATTTTCGTCATGCGGTAGTCGCGACCGATGATGTTGTTGAGACCAAACTTGTCGTCGAGTTTCTCTTTGAGCTTCTTGTTCTCTTCCACGATCTTCCGCTGGCCGAGGGCCCTTTGGATCGAGAAGTTGAGTTCGTCATCAATGACCGGCTTGGTCAGGTAGTCGAAGGCTCCAATGCGGATGGCCTCGACCGCACTCTCGATGGTGCCGTATCCGGTGAGCAGGATGACCGATGTGTCAGGCTTGTTGATCCTGGCCCACTCGAGCAGATGAAATCCGTCTTCGTCCGGCAGGTTCACATCACACACGACGACTTCGAAAGGGTATTCGCCCATCCGCTCGATCGCCTGGTGACAGTTGACAGCCGTTTCCGTGCGATGTCCCAGCTCTCGCAGATAGTCGGCCATCGCTTCGCAAATGTTCTTGTCATCGTCAACAACAAGCAGAGATCCGTGGTTAGACATTGGTGCAGCCTCTCTCGCCCTGCGGACGGATTCCCTGTCGGTGAGCCGCTGTCGGTTGGACAGTCGGGTTGTCACGACGTGGAGAGTCGTCCGGACGCTAAGTCCTCAAGTCAATAGGTCGATTCAACCGCCGGCCAAACCGGCGATCGATCAGGTGACGACACTCTTCGAGGCTGCCGAGGCAACGTCTGTCCTTAGACAAGAATGTCACATTGAGGAGGACTGCGGCTTCAGCGAACCGCTCTGGGTGAGAGCAAGTTGCCGGGTCGAGTCAGCTGGGAGAACTGAGGGAGAAGGTACGGAAAGCTAGGTCGCGAGTTGCAGGTCGTCAACAAAGTTGCCGAAAAACCCGTTGTCGGACATCAACAGGCCGGACGCATTCGGAAAAACCGGAACAATCCATTGACTCGTCTTTCCTGCACTGTGACTGGTGGGGCTGAACTTTGAGAATTGATCCAGTTGATTCACCGCGGAGACATGGAGTTGCGGTGAACACAGCTCAGAGGCTGACTCGCAATTCCCCACACTTCGACCCTCTGCGAAACGACATCCTAAGATTCGGTGCGTGATGACGAATCACAGACGCGACAATCACACACACGGACGCGATCAACCGAGCCAGACTGCGAACCAAGACAGCTGGTGGGTCATTTTGGCCAAAGTGGGTGGCACGCCCAGACCAACGGGATGGACATGGCGAGCGCGGGACCAATGCATGAAGGCTCCAGAACCATTCGCCACGCCCTTCCTGACGTCAGGGCGTGCCACCCCGGAACGTCTTGGCAACAAATTGACCCACCGCCCAAAGAACAGAGCCGCTTGACCGAATTGACGGAACTGCGCTACACTCCGAGGGAAGGCCTGCGAGGTCTTCAACGATGGGCTGACCTAAGTATCCTGATGAAGGGCAGTTCCGTTCACCGAACAGTCAGGGTCCGTGTACTTCTCTTGTCGGCGCTGAAAGGCGATCCGACCTATGAGCACTTTGTGTCGAGGCAGAAGCGTTGCGAGCACTGATCAGCGATATTCACGGCAACTTGGAAGCCCTCGAAGCGGTGTTAGCCGACATCGACCAGCAGGGCATCACTGAGATCTATTGTCTCGGCGACATCGTCGGCTATGGACCAAATCCGCGTGAGTGTGTCGACGTGGTGGCCAAACGGTGCCAAGTCACCATTCTGGGGAACCATGATCAGGCCGCGTTGTTCGATCCCGAAGGCTTCAATGCCGGTGCGGAGCGGGCCATCTTCTGGACCCGACACATGCTTGAATCAGATCAGGCGGAGGAGAATGAACGACGCTGGGAATTCCTCGGTGAACTGCCCCGCATGCGACGTGAAGAAGAGTTGCTGTTCGTGCATGGCTCGGCTCGCAATCCTCTGAACGAATACGTCTTCCCGGAAGACATCTACAATCAACGAAAGATGGAACGCATCTTCGCGCTCGTCGATCGACACTGTTTTCAAGGACACACTCATATCCCCGGCGTGTTTCGCGAGGATCTGAGTTTCATGTCCCCGGATGAGTTGGACTCGCGGTACGAGTTCACGGATGCCAAGACACTCGTCAATGTAGGATCCGTCGGACAGCCTCGAGATGGCGACAATCGAGCGTCCTACGTCCTGCTCGACGGCAATACTTTGACTTTCAAGCGTGTGCCTTATGACTTTGAGCAGACGATCGCCAAAATCTATCCAATCCCCGAGTTGGACAACTTTTTAGGTGACCGTCTGCGCGACGGTCGCTGATTTCCGCCACAGAAATATTTCGTCAGCTTTGGAAGTGATCACGGAATTGATCGATCCTTCCAAACGCTGCTTGCCTGGCATCTCTGAGAGTGGCGAATTGCGACATGCCTTCCCGATGGAATGCAGTCCTCATCCTTTCCTGCAGACATTGAGACGAGACAGGCTGACCAGCCATGGAACAACGTAATTTCTTTCTGAAGGCCGCGATCATCGTGGCGTTTGGGTACTTGTGGATGATGGTGGCCCCTGTGCTGCTGCCGGGCATCTTTCGTAAGCAACCGGCTGCTCCTCCCCGTGCACCGATTGTGGCCGAGAACGAAGCTGAGCAGCCCGAAGATGGCCCAATCGCCGCTGACCCCGCAGTCGTTCCCAACGACGACGACGCAGATGCAGATGCAGTTGAGCCCGGACAACCGCAGGTCCCGGACGAACTCGACGAGCATCCTCACCATCTGGTCGAACTGGGTTCACTCGATCCGACCTCGGAGTACTTCCTGCTGGTCACCCTCGACTCGGCCGGGGCATCGATTCAGTCGGCGCAGTTCAACGACCCGAGGTACGGGCAGGCTGACAATCGCAATGTGCCGTTGAAAGTGGTCGGAGACAATCCCAACACAGACCTCAAGACCTTACAGATGTCGATCAAACAGATCGACGACCAGTTGAAGAAGTTCAAGACGTCGCTTGCTAAGGTCAACTGGGAGGTCATCCCGGATGAACAGTCTGAAGGAGAAGTGAGTTTCCGTTATCTCGCACCAGATGGCACCCTGGAAGTCCGCAAGCATTACCACTTGAACAAGGGCAACCCACAAGACCGAGACACGGATGTTCTCGGCTACCAGTTGGACTTCGATCTGGAAATCGTCAATCTGACGCAGCAGCCGCAGGAACTGGCATACACGCTGCAGGGTCCCGTCGGACTGCCGTTAGAGGACGTGGAGAACTCCCGAGCCTTTATGGAGGTGAAGGTGGGGGCGCTCGAGACGAAAGGTGATCTTGATGATGTCTCAGCGATCCAACAGACGGCCGGCACGATCGTCAAACAGTCGGCTGAAGCGATTGCCAAGAACGACCCGGAAGAGGTCGAGGAATGGAAGTCTCCGCTCAAGTACATCGGCGTCGATGTCCAGTACTTCGCAGCGTTGCTCTTTCCAGAAGGCAATCAGTTTGAGTCTCGTTACTTCGCAGAGGCGCGGCCTGTCGTCGTCAGTAAGAACCCAAAGAACGAGAGTTGGAGCGACGTCAGTGTCGAGCTGCACTCCGAGACGTTTGAGATCAATCCCGACCAGCCGTTGGAACATGAATTCGATCTGTTCCTCGGCCCCAAACGGAGTGAACTCTTACAGCCCTTGGGCGCGGGGGGCGTGAAAACGTTCGGCTGGTTCAGCATCATCAGTCGCGGCATGCTTTCCATTCTACACTTCTTCCATGACACGCTGATGGCCCCCTACGGTCTGGCCATCATTATGTTGACTGTGGTTGTGCGTGCGTGCTTGTTTCCCGTTTCGCGAAAGATGGCACAGAATCAGCAGAAGATGAAGGAACTCCAGCCCAAGATGCAGGAGATCCGGACCAAGTACAAAGACGACCAGGAGAAGATGGCCAAGGCCTACCGCGAGTTTATGGCCAAGAATGGCTTCAATCCGCTCGCGGGTTGCCTGCCCATGTTCCTGCAACTCCCGATCTTCCTCGGCTTGTATCAGGCGCTGCTCAACTCGGTCGACTTGCGGATGGCACGGTTCCTCTGGGTCGATAATCTGGTCGCCCCCGATCAAATGTTCGCATTCGGATTCACTGTACCGTTTGTGGGCTGGACCCACTTCAATCTGCTGCCCATCATCACGGTGGCGTTGTTTGCAATTCAGCAGAAGATGTTCATGCCGCCACCGACGTCGGACGAGCAAGAGATGCAGTTCAAGATGATGAAATACTTGAACGTGTTCATGCTGTTTATCTTCTACCGCATGCCGGCTGGTCTGTGTGTGTACTTCATCACGTCGAGTTTGTGGGGCATCATCGAGCGCAAGCTGTTAGTGCTGACAAGCGACAATTCTTCGGCGTCGACGGACGAACAAAGCCTGACGGATGACCGTGACGATCCGCCTTCAGAGCGAGACGATGAACCGACCGACGACACGCCCAAGCCGCCCGGGTTTCTCCAGCGCATCATGGCAGCCGCTGATGAGGCCAAGAATCAGACCAATGGCACCATCACGAAAAGGGACGACCAGAGCAAAGGGAAAGGCAAGGGCAAAGGCGGCCAACGGAAGAAGTCAAAGGGCCGCCGATAGTCCGGCCACGCGAACGTGTGAGATCGTGACGCTCTTCCTCCACACCCACCTGTCTGCTGGCCGACTTTGAGACTGAGGTCCGATTCTCGCAGTTGCATAAGCTTGGCCAATTGTGCTGATTTCCAGGGTGCGACTCGCGACAGTCACGCAAGTGAATCTTGGTCCAGTCTGGCCCGATCTCTCATCCCCCACAGCGGGGTTGATGCTTCTGCGGCAGAATAACACTTGCCGCAACCGATTATTTTTCATTGCTTTACGTCTCTTCGGGCGGCATGATGCCCCCTTGAAGACTTGCCTCGACCCTCTAGAATGGATTGACTTGCCGAGCTGGCTGCAAACGTCACTTCAATCTGGTCAGCTCATCCCCCCAGAATACGGAGTATGGTCGGAAGGACCCCGCCACTCACCCAACATGCACGCTGCTTGCAGGATGCATCGGTGCACATCTCACTAAAACGTTCGAGGACGAGTGATGGCCCGAAAAGATGCCCTGTTGAGACTTCACCAACGCCTTCTCATCCAACGTGACGACCTGCGGAGCAAGCTGGGAGACCACGCCGATGCCTCACATTCGGCAGGTGCTGGCACAAGCGATGTCGGCGATATCGCGACCGACGGAGCGGAAAAGGAGATCAACTCCCAACTTGCGGCACTCGAGACCCGCGAGCTTCGTAAGATCGAGCGGGCCATTGAGGCGATCCGGGAGGGCCGCTACGGAAAATGTGAACTCTGTGGCCGTTCCATTCCGATCACCCGACTACGAGCATTGCCGTATACCCCCTCTTGTGTGGAATGCCAACGCAAGCAGGAGGAGTCCGGAGAGGACTTCGACAACGGCAGTGCCGACTGGGAGTCGGCGATCGAGTATCAATCCCGTGAGTCAGATCGGGAATTGACACTCAGCGACATTAACATCGACAGCTGATCCCCGGGAAAGAACACCCTCCGATTCAGGGATGAGTCGGAGTTCCGGATTGGTCATGTGGTGCGACTGCCTGCGACTTCACAACAGTTGCACAAGGTCGTCTCCCTCAGAGACCGATCGTTCCACGGAAGGAGACTGCGGATGAGCAGGTCGATCGCAATGCGGGGAGTGCTTGCACTCATTCTGGGTGGGTCCCCCCTCTCTTCATGTCTGGCCGATGCCACCGCTCCGGAAGCAGAGCCCGTTGCCTCGACGGTGCCGTCCTTGCTCGCGGAAGGTCTGGTCATCCCGGTCTCGGGTCCTGGGGAAGACGGGTCCATCCTGCCGGCGGTCATCGAAGCCAGTCGCCACTTTGCAAAAATCGCTCGGCTGGTCACGCCCAGTCTGGTGCATATTCAGAGTCATCGGACAGGGCGCGGCGGCGGCACGATTGAGGAAACCGGGTCAGGTGTGCTCATGCGTTCCGACGAGCATGGGGCAGTCTTTGCCGTGACGAATCAACACGTCATCAACGGCGCAGAACTGACCGACATCGAGATCAAACTCTACGATGGACGCGTCGTTCGACCGGTTAGCAAACTCGAAGACCTCGACACTGACGTCGCTGTCCTCAAGTTGAAAGACGATCGCCTGCAGACAGCCCGATGGGGGGACAGTAACGCCCTCGACATTGGCCACATGGTCCTGGCGATGGGGAGCCCGTTTGGACTGAGCAAGTCAATCACGTTCGGCATCATCAGCGCCAAAGGACGTCGCTCACTCAACCTGGGAGCGAACCGCAATGTCTTGAACCAGGATTTCCTGCAGACTGATGCCGCCATCAACCCAGGCAACAGTGGCGGACCGTTGATCGACATGCACGGCCGCATTGTGGGGATCAACACGGCCATCGCCTCCAGCAGCGGCGGGAATGAAGGGATCGGCTTCAGCATTCCCAGTAATCTCGTTTACAACGTCGTCAATCAATTGCTCTCGCATGGCCAGGTGCAACGGGCCTACCTGGGAGTCATGCTGGACGAAAACTTCAGCGATGAGAAGGCCCGGAAGTACACCCTTGAACGTCAACGCGGCGCTCGAGTTGTGAAGGTCTTGCCGCAATCACCCGCAGCTGTCGCCGGACTGCAGGTCGATGATGTCATTCTCAGCTTCGATGGACGAGATATTGAGGACGAAAGTCATCTAATTCACCTCGTCAGTCTGACGGAGCTCGATCGGACAGTGCGGGTGGTCATTGTCCGTGGAGGTCGACGCGAGACGATCATGGTCCGTCTCACGAATCGTACGAAGCTCGGTTCACAGAGTGCCCTCCCTCAGAAGGAGCGTCCCGCCGTGCGAGATGACGGCTCCTTCGAGAACGTCGGACTCACACTTCATGAGGTCGACAGACATCTTGGCCCTCAACTCGGCTTGAGTGAGACCGCGTGTGGGGTCGTGGTCATGTCTCTGTCCGAAGGAGCGTCCGCACACGGCAGTCTGCAACTCTACGACGTGATCACCGAAGTCGCGCGGCAGCCCATCGGCAGTGTCGAAGAGTTCTCAGGGATTCTCGCCGCGCACAAGGGAAACGGGCCGCTGCTCCTGCGAGTCCGCCGCTACGAACAGGGGAAGACCATCGACCGCCTGCTCCTCTGGCACAAGTAGCAGGAGATTACTGGTGGCCTGTCAGGCTTGACTTTGCGGGTACGTTCACTAGCCGCGTCCGTCAGGAAGCGGATCGCGATGCGATGAAGTTCCGCTCCCTAACGGTCGCGGCTGGTTTGGCAACTGACAGCAACGAAGTTGACAGATCACTCGGCTCCCCAAGCAGGGCATCAACCCTTTCCTCGTAGTCGTTGGCTGAGTGTCTTGATCTGTGCCTCACAAGCGATGCGAGCCTCGGTGAGACCTTGCACGGTCGGGTTGCTGCCTCTGACGTAGTCGATCACGATTTGTTCGGCCAGCATCAGTTCGCGGCAGGCGTCAGCGACTTCCGAGGCGATCTCGTGCGGAATGGTCGTTACCCCATTGAGATCGCCATGCAGCAGATCTCCCGGTTCAATGCAGATCCCGCCAACGGTGACAGGGACATTCACCTGTGGAGTGTGACAATAGCCGTGGGCACAGATCGTCCCATTGGTGAAGGCCGGAAACCCAATCTGTTGCACCTGCTCCAGGTCTCGACCCGCCCCTGAGGTAATGAGTCCCTGCGCACCGAAGCCTTTGTAGGTCGAACACATGACTTCGCCAAAGGTTGCGGAGATTGTCGGTTCGTCGATGTCCTGATAGACAACAATCGGCGGTCCAGGTGCCTCGGCGAAGGCTTCGACCTGCTGCTGCAAACCGGCGTAGACGTCTCCTGTTCGCGGTGCAGCCATACTTCGGAAAGTGGACGTCACCGCATATCCCACCATGGGTGGCATCTCAGGAAAGCACGCCCGGATCGAGCCATCCATAAAGCCGGTGTTGCGAGGGCGCATGTCCCATAACTCAATGACGTTGCACACTGTTGGTGTGTCATATTTCGCAAGCTCTTGCAGGCTCTCAGCAGAAAGGGGGCTCGTCATGGGGAATTCGGCTCCGAGGGTCAGATTGATTGTCGCGGCGACTATAACGCATGGTCACGACGCGCGAAACGGAGTCATTGGGAGATGGCATGAAGTCTCAAATCCCCCTTATTTTGTCGAGGTGACAGACCTCCTCGACCTTGGCTAGAGTGAAGTCCCCTTCCCAATCTCAGGAAAAACCCCACGCACTTTGATTTTCATCTTGTCAAGGCGTGACCCGATTCCGTTAAATGGATTTTGTCGATTTCAAGGCCTTCGATCTCGAACCAGCCCGCGGGAAATCGAACTGATCGGATCATCGCACTCCTCTCTGACCAAGCTCTTGACGACCAAATCGACATGGTGGCCGTCCTGCGTCAGTATGCATGCCTTCGAGCATGAGACAGCGGAAGTGTTGAGCTGATAGCGAGATAGGAAGCGTGGCCATTCGCCCGGCCAACATACACTTAGCAGAGAATCAGGCAAGAGGAGCCCCCATGAGTCAGACCGTCAATCCGCCCCAGCGATTTGTTCGTTTGCTCCCGGCAAATGAACTTCCTGGATACACTCACGTCCCCGCTTCCGGGACGCCTCATCCGTACCGGGATCCTCAGGGACACAGCTACAATCGTAAGCCAAGTCCGCCCAAACAGCTCACAGAGACAGGCTGGGCTGAGAACCGCTCGTACTTGATCGCATTGGACTACTTCAATCTGGGCTTCTATTGGGAAGCCCACGATGAGTGGGATCGCCTCTTCCGTCAGACAGGGCCGGACACGACCATCGGCCATTTCCTCAAGGGTCTGCTCAAACTGGCTGCGGCGGGTATCAAGGTCCGAGAGGACAGCATTCACGGCGTCCGTCGACATGCCGCTTCTGCGGGGGAAGTTTTCGCAGATGTCGCTGCCGAGACCGACTGCGACCGATTCTGCGGTCTCGGCTTCACAACTCTGCAGTTTGCGGCAGACCGAGCAGCTCAGTTGATTTATCGCAACGATCTTGAAGTCGGACGTCCGCTGCGTGTATTCCCCTTCATGCTCATCCCCGAACCACTGCCATTGTCCGAAGCAACCTGACAAGCGGATGTTTGAACAAAGTGGGTGGCACGCCCAGACCAACGGGATGGGCGTGGAATGAGGGATTGAACACTCCAGAACTATTCGCCACGCCCTTCCTAACGTCAGGGCGTGCCACCCACCCGGAACGTCTCGGTACCGAGCTGAGCCACCATCGGGTCAGCTTGTTTGAGATGAATGCATGGAACTTGAGTTCCGTCCTGCGCGGCAGTTGGATGCTGAGACAGCCGTGCCGCTGATCTACAGCTCGGGGCCAGCTGCGTTCGACGATGTCTTTGCGGATGACAAACGTGGCTCAGCACTGGACTTTCTCCTCGATGCCTTTCGAGAAGGAGCGGGTGAGTTCGGTTGCCAGAATCACACGGTCGTTACACATCATGGCCAGATTGTTGGCGTGGGAGCCTGTTACTCCGGCGAAACATCGTTCTCTTACATGCTCACAGCGATCCGGCAAATATGGTCCTTTTACGGGTTGATGCGAGCGCAGCGAGTCATTCGCAGAGGACTGAAGCTGGAACAGCAGATCAAACCGCCGCAGGGGTCGATGAACTACATCGGCCACTTGGGCGTGCCGGTCGAGTGGCAGGGTCGTGGGATCGGTCGGCGACTGGTCGAGTATTTTCTCGATGTCGGCAGACAGGCCAACCGCCCGATCGCCGTCTTGGACGTGTCCGTCGAAAACCCACGGGCGCAGGCATTGTACGAGCAGATCGGCTTCCAAGCCGTCGCAGAGTGCATCTCGACACTGCCGAATGTTCCCGATCATCGACGTCTGGAAATGATTTTGTGAGCTGAGATGGGATCAGCGGCGACCCGTTAAATCACAGACGTCACCGATTCAATCACGTCGGCCTTGCACTCGAGAGTCCCGCAGTGATCAGGCACAGGAGCCAGAACGGTGTCGACAAGAAAGCTCAACAACCGCCGCAGTGGGAGCGATTCGACATTCCCAATCAAGAGCGTTGCACGATCACGGGTGTCATCAACGATCTTTTCTGCCTGACGAAAGACGTCAAGTTCTACAAACAGCTGCCGCAGTTTCGACAGGCGTACCGCATCATCTCCCGACGACTCGTAAATCTCGCGGAGTTCGTCTCGCTGTGCATCCGTGCCTCGTTCGAGAGCGAGTGTCAACAGGGCAGTCGGGCGGATCGCCAGTGCATCTTGACCAGCGACCAGTTTGTTGTCCGCGTCGCCCTGCCAGTCTTTGAGGTCATTCAGCACCTGAAATCCAACGCCCAGGTGTTGAGCGAATTCCGGAATCATGGACGCATACACGTCAACAGGACCGGCCATGCGGAGTCCTGCAAACAAAGCGGCCTCGAAAGCGGGAGATGTCTTGAGTGCGTAGATTTGCAACGCATCATCCAGCTTCATCGACCAGTCAGGAGCTGACTGCCAGGCCATCTCCGCTCCCTGCCCGTCACAGAGTTTGATGTGTGCATCCGCCATACTGTGAACGATGTCTGCAGCCACACCTGCCCCCAAGTCGTCACGACAGGCATTCACCAGCCGATAGCCGAGTCCGATCAGGTAGTCACCAATATTGATCGCCGGCCCAACGCCCTGTGATCGGTGAAGCGTCTTGCGACCGTAACGAAACTGGTCGTCGTCCTGAATATCGTCATGGACCAGCGACGCTTTGTGAAACACTTCAATCGCCATCGCGACACGGCAGACAGAGTCTGAGAATCTGCTCGTCGGTGATTCATTCGTCGAACCTGCGGAGGTGACATCGCTGGTCAGTGCATCGTAGGCTGCGAGTGTGATGAACGGTCGAAATCGCTTGCCGCCGTGCGCCAACCAGTCATAGGCAACGGCCTCTGTCTTCCCCAATGGTGATCGTGCCGACTGATCAGTCTTGCTCCTTGTCCGCGGCAGCAAACGTTCAAAGTCATCAGTGAACAAATGATTCGCCGCCTGAACCAACGACATGAAAGCACCGCTGTCATCGTTGTTGCCTGCCGGCTCGTACACATCAAGTACGTCTCGCACAGACTCATCATCCAGCCACATGCCATCTTCGATTTGCTCGAGTGGCACGGCATAAGACGCAACACGCACAACCAGTACCTTCTCAAGAGCCCTTTCCAGTTCGTCGAGATTCGCGATCCCGATGATGCCCTCGATCTGTCCTTCGAGAATGGTCGTCAGCACTGTCGTTGCACTGGAGGTCATCAACACTTTGTAGCCGAGTTGTTCAGCGACTTCACGATAGTCGTCAAAGGCACAAGCGGCGCACTCCCCGTCCGGGGTCTCACACCAACCAAATTCGGGGGGCCGCTGTTGTGTGTGGTGAACATGCTCGGGCAACAGAAGAAGTCGTCGGTTGAATGGAGTGGCGAGGAAACGTTTTCGCCAGAAGGCGCTGCCAAGCAATACCATAGTGTAACCCAGGTACTCTTCCGGCTGATCAAGTTGTGACAACAGTCCTCTAGCGGTCTCCTCCAGTTCAACGGTGGTGAACAATCGGGACGAGTCGAGGCTCGGCACGGAATTGGCTGCTGCACAGCGAATCTGTTGCCGTACAGACCTTCGATGCGGGATGCATTTGATGCTGGGGGATCGTCCGGACAGATCAGAATCGGTCAAATATCGTCCATTGCCTGAGCCATTTGCTGAGTGACATTGCCTTCCGCGTTCACCGTTGGCGAGTTCGTCAGCCATGTTCCGTGGTGTCTTGTCAGAGGACTTCATCACATTCATCCTTGAAGGATGCTCTCAGGAGGTCAATCACATGCGGGCCGCGGAAGGAACGCTCGGCGATGAGTCGACATAAGCCATCTGCCAGGAATTAGTTCCGACGGGACTGATCACTTGGATCGACCGGGGCATTTCTGCAAGATACTACCGTAACATACCTTGCCGAGAGTGGAACCGATAGCGACCTGCGACACGTGATAACCGGGAGAGAACCCGATGTTTCACCAAGATAATCGGGAAAAACGACCATCTCGCCAGCGACCAATCTCGTGCTGACCGAGTGAGGCTCGATGCTGGTTGCAGGTCCCCCAAGATTCATCACTCGTGGAGATCAAGCAGGACACTCTTGAGGCCAGCAAGATTCGATCGCAGACTTTCCTCGGCATCCAACTCACTGCGATGATCGAGTATCCCAATCGGTCCGTCGTATCCACTGTCGACGACGATTTGCAGCATTTGACTCTCGTGTGCTCCGGAGCCAATCGGCAGAATCTTGCCTTGACCGGCTTGCACAGTCGTTTCGTCGGCCATGCCGTTGATGTTGAGACATAGCAAGTAGGGCCGCATCAACTTCAGCGAAGCCTCAAAGTCATCGATGTGACCATGTCCATGATGAAAGTTGTAGACAATGCCGACATGCCCTGCGTCATGCTGTTCGCGAAGTTCCTCACTAATGGCGACCAGATTGGCCGGTTCTCCCCCCCAGCCTCCATGGTTGTACAGACCCAGCGAGAGACCGAGTTCACGACACTGCTCAACGAGCGGCAACATGGTATTCGCGGCGGCGATGACCTTCGCTCGCTGAGACCCATCCTTCGGAGAAGGGCATGTGCTCCAAATCTGCGGCTTGATGCCATACTTTCTCACGAGCGGAGCCAGACTGTCGTGCCAACTCCAAAAGGCGAAGAACTCCAATCCTTGCTTCTGATACTGTTGAATCTCCTCCTCGAACGTCGCAACATGCTCCGCCCGCCAGTCATAGGCGACACGCTTCAACCCCAGCCGTTTGACCATCTCCGCCCGCTCCGCTGGACCGCGCTGCTTCGCATCGAAAGGCACAATGCACCACGCCACCAGGTTCTGCTGACCGAACAACGTCTCAAGGCGGCTCGACGCCGATGGCTCATCAGCTAATGTCAAAACGGGAGAACATAAAATGCTCGCCGCCATTGTCACGATCACAAAACATCGACAGCGTGCAACTCTCACGCATCCACACATTCTGCTGACATCGTTCATATCATTCCTCGTTTGGTCGCCTGCGATGAAACCTGTTTCCCAATGTGACATTCGTCTGTGACGATAACCAGTCACGCTCGCCCCTGCCTGAATGAATACATGCGATCAGTCAGAAGCCACAAAGAACCGTTGCACCCTACCGACCAGTGGGTAGAATCGGTGTTGAATGTTCTCGACTCAAATTCTTGTTTGAAATCACTCATGTCTGCACAGTTGAAAACCAAGCTGGCTTTGTTCCTGACCTTCACTGCGTCATGGATGATCCTCAACTCGGCAGAGGCTGCCGACAAGTCTGAGGGGGTGAAGTACCTCATCATTCACGCAGACGATGCAGGGATGTCCCACTCCGTCAACAAGGGCACCATTGACTCGATGGAGCAGGGGATCGTCTCTTCGGCGAGTATCATGGTCCCTTGCCCTTGGTTTCCCGAGTATGCGAAGTATGCCAAGGATCACCCCGAGGGGGACTACGGCATCCATACAACGTTGACCTCTGAATGGGAATTCTACCGCTGGGGACCGGTGGCTCCGCGTGATCAAGTGCCCAGTCTCGTCGACAAGGATGGATTCCTCTGGGACAACGTGGCACAGGTCGCTGCGAACGTGAAAGCCCATGAAGTCGAAATTGAGCTTCGTGCCCAGATCGACAAGGCGATGCAGTTTGGTGTGCCTCTGTCGCACCTCGACACCCACATGGGAGCCGTCATCAGTCGTCCGGACCTGTTGGAGATTTATGTCAACCTGGGGATCGAGTACGACCTGCCTGTGATGTGGGTCCGTCGGTTCGGTGAAGCGACAGCCAAGGAGTACCCCGCACTTGCCGAGCGAGCCGAGGACTTGTCCAAGGTGATCGACAAACACAGCCTCCCGATGCTGGATGGCATCGCCCAGTTCTATGGCGGAGAGACGCACGAAGAGAGAGAGGGAAATTACCTCAAGTGCATCCGTGAACTCAAACCAGGCGTGACGCAACTCATCATTCATTGCGGCTATGACGACGAAGAGTTGAAAAACATCACCAGCAGTTCCAGTCGCCGCGACGGAGACCGGCAAATCTTCATGGATCCCGAGATCATCGCCGAGATCGATGAACTGGGAATCGAGATCATCGACTGGAAGCAACTCCGCCAGATGCACAACAAGTCTGTCGAACTGGCCGACTGATACTCATGTTCACAACCATCGCTGGCGGCTGAGCACAACCAGAAGATGGTCGGTTAAACATCCGACGCCGCCAACTGCTCGGCCCGCTCACGCAGGACGAATTTCTGAATCTTGCCCGTCGACGTCTTCGGCAGCGGTCCGAAGACGACCGTTTTGGGGCACTTGAAGTGTGCCATCCGTGCGCGGCACCAGTCGATCAACGCATCCGCGGTGAGTGATCGACCAGCGCGTTCCTTCAGGCAAACAAATGCACAGGGTGTTTCGCCCCAGTTGTCATCCGGTCGTGCCACGACGGCTGCTTCCATGATCTCTGGATGCTGATAGAGCAACTCTTCAACCTCCAGGCTGGAGATATTCTCGCCGCCCGAGATGATGATGTCCTTCGATCGGTCCTTGATCTCTGCGTAGAAGTCCGGGTGCATGACCGCGAGGTCGCCCGTATGAAACCATCCGCCTGCGAAAGCCTCCTCAGTCGCTGAGGGATTCTTGAGGTATCCCTTCATTAAAGTGTTACCTCGCATGACGAGTTCTCCAAGCGTTTGACCGTCTTCGGGCAAAATCTGCCCCGTCTCCGGATCGAGGACAGCGTGATCTGTGATCGTCAGACACGGCACTCCTTGCCGTGCCAGCTTCTGGGATTTGCCGCTGGCGTCGAGGTCGTCCCAATCCGGCTGCCACTCGCACCAGTGCGACGGACCGTAGCTTTCGGTGAGTCCATACAAGTGAGCAACGTTGAAGCCGAGCTTCTGCATCCCGGAGATGACTGCACTCGGTGGCGCAGCTCCTCCCGAGGAGATACTGACCCCGCCCGACGGGAGTTCGCGTCGCACTGCTTCCGGGGCATTGAGGATCATGTTCAACACCGTCGGGGCACCGCACATGTGCGAGACATTGTGTTTGTTGATCAGCTCATAAATCAGAGCCGGATCTACTTTGCGCAGGCACACGTGCATCCCCCCGGCAGCAGTGACCGCCCAGGGACAACACCAGCCATTACAGTGGAACATGGGTACTGTCCACAGGTACGTCGGGCTATTCCCCAGGTCAAAGGCAATGATCGCACTCATCGCATTCAGGTAAGCACCGCGATGGTGATACACGACCCCTTTCGGATTTCCCGTTGTTCCTGAGGTGAAGTTCAACGAGATGGCCTGCCACTCATCCGCAGGTTCCTGCCAATCGAACTCCGGGTCTCCCGTAGCGATGAACGCTTCGTAGTCCATCTCGCCGATGACTTCGCCCTCCGGTTCGAGGACGTCATCGATGCCGATGACGAGTGGCCGTGCTGTCATCCGGTCGAGCGACTGTTTGGCCAGTTCGGCGAATTGCCGATCGACGAACAGCACTTTCGCCTCGGCGAACTCCAGCATGAATGCGATCGCAGCCGGGTCGAGCCGCGTGTTGATCGTGTTCAGCACTCCCTGCGACATCGGCACGCCAAAGTGCATCTCCAGCATCTCGGGCGTATTGGGTGCGATGACCGACACCGTGTCACCCTCACCAATTCCCTGTTGCCTCAAAGCAGACGCCAACCGTCGACAGCGCACATACAGCGACGCATAGTCTCTCCGCAAATCGCCATGCACGACTGCTGTCCGATCTGCATAGACCCGCGCTGCCCGCTGCAGAAAAGTGCTGGGTGTCAGCGGAGCATAGTTCGCAGCACACTTGTCGAGACCCTGGTCGTACACCGACATGATATCCCCAGACTTTGATAACAGAGGGAAGAGCGAGGCTCCTGCCGAGCCGTGTCTTTACTGCGTGTAGTCTACCTTGAGAATCATCACACGTTCCAGCATGATGCCAGTGTTGTTGACGGCGTTCCAAAGCGGCGGCGCGGGGCGGTCGGATTTGGTGGCGCTGGGGTGTTGAAGGTCTCCGGTGAGGACGTTCGTGATCACCGGTCCGTGGGGCGAAGGACTGGCCTGACGCTGCGACGACTCGCCCGCTGCGACTATGGCAGCAACTCGCCATTGTCTGCTGTGCCTCCCAGTTCACGGTTGATCAGGTCGACCATGAGGCGCAGTTTGCCAATGTCACGACGGTTGAAGTCGAATGCGATGCGTGGCAGATCCTTCAGGTGATCATCATCCTCTTCGAGTGCATGCGCTTTGCATTTCTCGATTCGCCCCGACTCCAGCATTGATGCGAATTCTTCGTTCAGTCGCTCCATTAACTGGTCGTCAGGTTCTGCATGCAGCCGGAGGACGAGCTTACCGCGGACGTACCGCATGCTGTTGTAGACGCAGTAAAAGTCCAGAATCTCATCGATGGCCTCCTCAACGTCATCAGTGACCCGAAACAAGGCGAGGTCTTCGGGTGAGATCAACCCGTCGGCAAGGAGGTTGTCCTGAATGAACTTCTTCCAATTCTTCCAGTAGGTGCCGCCGGGGCTGTCGACGAGCACGATCGGCATCAGATCACGTTTGCCGGTCTGCACGAGAGTGAGCGTTTCAAAACCCTCGTCCTGAGTCCCGAAGCCTCCGGGGAACAGGACGACCGCATGCACTTCTTTCACGAACAACAGTTTGCGGGTAAAGAAATATTTGAGGTGAACGAGTTTTTCGTCCCCTTGGATGACATAGTTGGCGTCCTGTTCGAAGGGGAGCATGATGTTCACTCCGAATGACATCTCCTTGCCGGCTCCCACATGGGCGCCCTCCATGATGCCACCGCCAGCACCTGTCACGACGAACCAACCTTCTTCTGCCATCCGACGACCAAAGTCGACCGACTGAATATAAGCGGGGTGATCGGGAGGCATGCGGGCAGAGCCGAAGACCGTTACCTTCCGTTGCTTGCGAAACGGCGTGAAGACCTTGAAGGCGTAGCGGAGTTCCTTGAGAGCTCTGGCCAGAATCTTGAGATCACCACGAGTCGCACCGTCACGTCCAAGTTTGTCTGCCGTTTCTTTGAGCTCTTCAATTAGAGACTCTGCACCAGTCAGAACGGTGCTGTGCTCTGTCGGCAGCGGGTCTGATTCTGAGACGTTGGTGGCAGCCCGTATGAACTTCCGTGACATAGCCGGGATTCTGATGATGGAAAGCGGTCAAGAATCTACCATCCAGGACGCAGCAAACATTGCCGTGGTCACGCGCCAATGGCGTCGAACGCCGATTCGCGGTCGTCGTAGATGGCCCAGAGCGTGTCGAGAGCCGTAATGCGAAGCAGTTCTCGCGCCATCTTACTGGCACCACACAAGACGAGTTCTCCGCCCCGGCTCTTCACGAACTTGTGACATCTGAGGATGAGTGCCAGAAAGACAGACCCGAAGTATCCCACTTCACTGAGATCGAACACAACCAGCGGAACCTTCTGGTCGGCGAGCGGTGCCATCACGAGGTTGGCCGCCTGCTCGATGAGGTCCCAACTCATGGATTCGATATTGCCGGTGGGGGTCACAACGACGGCATCGCCGTGCCACTGGATCTGAAAATCAGCTGGGGCTTCGTCGGTCATGCGGGGCGTCCTCGTCCTTCTCGTCAGTGTGACTGCACTTCAAGGGATCGGCTGCTGGCTGTCACCCCGTGCATCTTATCGCCAATCTGAGACCAGCGTTCAAGGGCACTAACGGAAGAATGATGGTCCACCGTGCTGTATTAAGATCAAGGTCGTGACCGCGCACGAGAGAATTATCCACTCGGTGCCGAACTTGTTGAACTGGAAACAGCCGTGTTGGGATCAGCTTCCGCAGTTGCCGCCTTGATCTCATCCACCGTCTCTGATTCAGCGTACAATTTCTGACTCGCCGGAGGATTCTTACGCATCCAATCTGAGACCTCTCCCAGGATCGCGTTGGGAACAGGAGTGGGAGTCTGATTCTTCAAGGCTCCGTTGACAAGTTTCAGCGACTCTTGATAGGCGCCCGCGACCAAAGGCTGATGCGTGCGGAGGGCGGGTGTCTTCGCCTGTGCAAGCAATCCCCAGCCACGCCTCACATCTTCGGCTGTCTGAGGTTGGTACGTGAAATAGAGATCCAGGAAGCACTTTCGCCACACGGGATTGTTGACGTTCTGATTGTACTGAACCGTCACCATGCCCCCCAACTGGACGACTTCGTGAGCGATCAGACCCAGGTCGAATGAGCGATCAAGGTCCAGTTGTGACAACGATCTCGCTGCGTGGACTCGGACATGCCAAAATTCGATGGGGATCGAGTCATTCAAGATTGTCTTCCACAGAGCCTCCACAGCGACCGGCTCTCCGATGGCAGTGCGCGGCTCTTTGAGGTATCCGAGGGTGTCGACAACTCTCCAGAGATACCAGGCGTCGTCTGGTTTCAATTTGGTGTCGCGATCGATCTCTAATTCATCTGCCAGGACGTGAGCGATCTTGTCTCTCATCGATCGTGGAGGGTCGCTGTCTCTGAGGATTCTCCCCAGTCCAAAGACCGCGGCGATCTTCGCTTCGGCCGTCTGGTTCGTACCCTCGACAACACTCAGCAATGGCTCCGCCGCCGGTGCGTAAGGCTCATCCGGAGTCTTTTCAATGCGATTTCCCGTTTTTTCGTTCAACTGTCCCAAGGCAAGGATCGCGTTCAATGTCACGATGCGCGGCTGACCCGTCAGGAGTTCGGTGAGGTATTTCGTCGCAGCACTCAGGGCAATCTGCTTCGCTCGCGGGGAGTCTTTGGCGAAGATGTCGATGTCCTTGATGAGATCATTCCGGAAATTGGAGATGTTGGCCCAATTTTCAGGAATGGTCATTTTATACACGCGGTATCGAACTCCCTCATCAATGATCTTCTCATCCGTAGATCGAGGATTCGTACTGCGTAAGCTGGATGTGTATTCTTTGAGTTTGACAGGCCCGTACTTCTTTTCCTCGATCAGCGTCATCAACGGATTGGGGGTGATGTTGTTCCGCTCAGCGAGGCCGGGCTTCTTTTCAGGCTCCGCATCCTCTTCGGTTTCCTGAAACCTGTCTCTTAGACCTTGTGCGGAAAGCTGAGCAGGGAGGACGACCACGAGTGCCAGCGACAGGACACCAAGGAGGTACCAAGTGTCGATCCGCTCGGATGAGGAAGTGAAGTTTGGAGTTGACCCTATCACCGGGGCTCCCTTCATGGGGACTTGGGTGTGGAAATTCACGTTGGCACCACGCAGAACACATTCCTGTGTATCAGCAGCGTGAAGCATACTGTTCACGTCATCGACTGGCCACTTTTCTGCCTACGATCTTACTGGCAGTCAACGACTGATTGCCAATGGCGATGTCGCAATTCTGACAGTCATTCAATCGGGGAAGTCGTCCATTGGTGAGTTCGCTTTCCAAGCCTAAGATGTCTCTGAAGAGATGGGATAAAGGACAAACGAGGGCCAGCACTGCGAACTCTTGAACAGAGCGAAGGATGACATAAGTTACCACCTTCACAGATCATGTGTCAAGGAGGAGTTTCTAGCATCATCCGATCAATTGATGATCAGAGTCGACTGTGACGATTAGCGAATCCCGACCGGAAGGGGGACTCACCCGGTATTAAGATCGTTTGAACTGATATGAACGGAATCATCGGTCTCTCTCTGATGCAGTCTGGCGTCAAAAGGTTCCACGGAGTAGCGTGAGAATGACAATTTTGTATCGAAACGATCTATTCCTCCAGCATGAGACGGGCAGTCATCCCGAGTGTGCGGACCGGCTGGAAGCGGTCCATACCGCTCTTGATCATTCGGGAGTGATGAGCCGCGTATCGATCGAGCCCATCCAGTCATCTCCGCTGGAGACGCTCCAGCTGGCGCATACACCCCAGCACGTTGTCCGGGTCGATCAACTCGCGCAGCACGGGGGTGGTCGACTGGACCCGGATACGGTCGTTTCTCCGAAGTCTTACGATGTGGCCGCACACGCCGCAGGGACAGCGGTTGCCGCTGTCGACGCCGTCCTTGGTGGGCGACATCGCAATGCCCTGTGTCTCAGCCGGCCGCCGGGACATCATGCATTGCCGAACAGGGCGATGGGGTTCTGCCTGTTCAACAACATCGCGATCGCCGCCCGACATGCTCGAAAGGTTCATGAACTGGATCGAGTACTCATCGTCGATTGGGATGTCCACCACGGCAACGGGACACAGGATATCTTTTACAGTGATGGACAGGTTCACTTCTTTTCTGCCCATCGCTTCCCCTTCTATCCGGGGACGGGGGACGATGATGAAACAGGGATAGGGGAAGGTCTTGGCGCGACGCTCAACCTGCCTGTGAGGTTCGGGATTTCGCGAAGTGACTATCAAGCTGCCTTCGCCGATGCCCTGGAGACTGCTGCGACTCGATGTCGTCCGCAGCTCATCCTGTTGAGCGCCGGATTCGATGCACATAAGCGTGATCCGATTGGCTCCCTCGGCCTGGAGTCCTCCGACTTTGGTGAGCTGACTCGAATGGTGACGGCAGTTGCGGACCAACATTGTGATGGTCGAGTTGTGAGCCTGTTGGAGGGCGGCTACAACGTTGAAGCACTGGCAGAGTCTGTCCTCGAACACCTTGAGGCTCTGCTCAAGGCCGACCCACTTCAGATTGATTGACACCACCTCAACTGCTGACACTCGAACACAGGACCACTCCCCGTGACTGAGCCCCTGAACTTCAAACAAGAATTGACCGGCTGCTTTGGGCAACCGGTCGCAGAGAACCCGACACAGGTCATGATGGAAGCCGCCTATCGGCATCACGGGCTGGATTGGCGCTATCTGACGATTGAAGTCGGTCCTGACGATCTCTCTGCGGCAGTCGAAGGAGCGCGGGCCATGGGATTCCGCGGTTTCAACTGTACGATTCCTCATAAGGTCGCCGTGATTCAGCACCTCGATGGATTAGGAGAGTCTGCGTCACTCATGGGGGCGGTCAACTGTGTTGTCCGTCGCGGTGATCAGTTAATCGGCGAGAATACAGACGGCAAGGGGTTCGTGAAATCGTTACGAGAACTCGTCGACCCTCAGGACAAAGGGGTCGTGATCTTCGGTGCGGGGGGAGCAGCGCGGGCAATCGGCGTGGAAGTGGCACTTGCCGGTGCGAGTCACATCACGATCGTCAATCGCTCACAGTCGCGCGGCGAAGAACTCGTGGCACTGCTCAACGCCCATGTCCCGGCCGACGCAGACTTCGTCCTCTGGGAAGGCCCCTACAGTATTCCCGAAGGAACCAACATTGTGATCAATGCGACTTCGATTGGGCTCTTCCCTAATATCGACGCACGGTTGGATTTTGATGTCAACACTCTTTCGAGTGATCTTGTGGTCGCGGACGTCATCCCGAATCCGCCTCGCACACATCTCGTCCGCGAGGCGGAGAGTCGCGGGTGTCGTGTCATCGATGGATTGGGCATGCTCGTCAATCAAGGTGTCATCGGTGTCGAGTACTGGACGGGAACCAATCCAGATCCCGTCGTCATGCGAGAGGCGTTGGAAGAGGTCCTTGGCTAGTCCTTGAACCAGCGTAGATCCATTGGCGGTGATTCGTGTGGCCGGAATTCTTCTGCGATTCTTGATGTTTTCGCGTAGTGAGAGCGGAAGAGCGTCGCATCTCAGGGAGGTTTTCACGTGAACCGCAGGATACGCA
>JAJDEJ010000309.1 GCA_029259815.1 Planctomycetaceae bacterium
CCAGTTTGGCGGTCGTCGCTCACAGGCACCCCTGTCGTACCGCTTCATTCAGGAGTTCGCAAACATCCCCGACCCGAAAACACTGCGACAGGCACTTACCTCAGCGGTCGCCTCGCAGTACATCGTCTGTGTCGAGAAGGGGAGCTTCCATCCGCAGCCGGATCGTCGCCAGCCAGCCACCTACGCCGTCAACTGGCTTCGCACAGCCCCATTGGGGCAGAGCGGTCCAAAATACCCAGCAGCTGAGGACCAGTCCAATAAACCCAGCAGCAGCAGTTCAGAAAACCCAGCAGCCGAGCGGTTTAAAATACCCAGCAAAGAAAAGACAGAAACAAATAACATTCAGAAACAACAACCGGCTGCTGCTGCCAGTTTGGACTTGTTGAGAAAGGCTGGGTTCGACGAACCGACGGTTCAGCGACTGAGTGCAATTGCGACGACAGAACAGATTCAGAAGCAGATCGGCTGGCTTCCGCGACGTACGGTGAGCCAGAACCGGCTGGGAATGCTCCGCCGAGCCATCGAAGAAAACTGGTCAGAGCCTGAGCGGCCACCGGATGTGAAAGAGGTCCTGCATCAACAGCGAGAGCGAGATCGACAGCAAACGGTCATTCAACAGAAGCAGGAAAGACAAGCGAAACAGACCAAGGCTCAACGTCTCCAACGCCGAACCGAGCTCGAACGGGTGTGGGAGAATCTGACTCCTCACGAACACCAGCAGATTGAAGCCGCCGCTTTCGCTCACCAGGACAGCGAAACACTCCGCAAGCTGTTCCGCACCAGTGAGGCTCAACGCCACCGCGAATGCCTCCGGCAACTTGAGTGGGATCGGAACGAAGCGCGTTGATTCGCTTGCATTCGGGCCTTTCTGGGGACAGTCGGTTCAAATCTGAACTGAAGGCGGACGATGTGACCGGATGGACCGCTGCAATCCGCGATTCTGCCGGCGGTCGTGAAGACTGGAGCAACCTGCGCATACTTGTGCAGGTCGACCGAACCGATGCGAGAATGCGTTGAGTTCGAGAAAACGGTCGTTTTGTGGCGCGTGTCACACCTGACGAGTTGATGAGACTAGCTCGGACGGGAGACATCCCAACGGCAAAAGTCGTTGTCTCCTTCGCAAACGATCAGAGCGTCGTCATTCAGGCTGCCAGTGGTTATCGAGTAGAGTCATGTGGTTGAAAGCGAATCGATTACCGTTCTATTGATTGCGCGCTAATCAGCAGTCGATTGATGACCCCGGATAGATTCGGGTGTTCCTTCTCGTAACTCTGGGCATTCATGCGAAGCCGAACATAGAATTCGCGCACGCCTTGGAACTCTGGATCGTCGCTGGTATCGACGATCAGATTTTCCCGGATCCAGCCGTTCACATCACCTTCCTTACCAGTCGTGTTCGTTTCTCGACGCCAATGTTCTCCATCGGTCGAAACGTCGAGATAGTGATTGGTCCCCAGATGAATCGAATTCGCTTGCCCCTCAACTTGTACCCGAATGTGCTGCATTGGCCCGGAATGATTGACCTTCCAGACCAGCACGCCTGCGGATCCTCCCGGGCGCAGTCGGACACCAATTTGTCCCTTGGACCACTCGATTTGAGACTCGTTCGTCAGGTTGGCATGCCAACGATACTTTTGTGAAAGAAACCGCTCGTCGTACTCCACAACGGCACTGTCTGCCTGACTTGGCTTCAAGCGAACTTGTTTTTCTTCAGGAGTGGCCAAGCCCGCTTCGATTTTCAAGTTGTCGATCCGCACTGCGGGAGCACCGTCACTCCTCGTGTTTCCTGTGATTCGAATCTGAACACGAAAATCCCGCACGAGTGCGAACTCGCGACGATCGGTGGAAGTCAACTTTAATCGTTCCATTCCATTCTTTGAGCTGGACGCCAGAGTCAACCAGTCTCTCCCATCCGTGGACAATGCGAGTTCGACTTTCCCATTCAGGTTCGGGTTGAATATCACATCGAGACTCACTTCCGGATTTTGCGCCTGTAGCTCCCCTTGGAAGCGATATTCGATTGAACTCTCGATCTCTCGCCCGCGAAACCCACGTGCAGCCAATGTTTCACCGTCCAGAACGAAATCTCGAAATCCCGTCATTGAAGCGTCGTCAACGCACCTCTCATCGAAAAAGCCATCGACATAGACCAGTCGATCGCCTTCCGTCGGTCCGATCTCGAGGACATCTCCGCTTCCGAGATCGGCCGAATCAAAGCCTTCAAAGTCATCCGGCAGATCGCGGACACGCTTGATATGCTTCCACACCCAATGGTTAATCCGATCGATCTCCGATTGTGGTTGACCTCGGTTCGCACCAAAGTTTGCGCTCGTTCCATAGACCCAGAAGAAAGCGACCGGCAAATTGAATTCAACTGCGGTGTCCAATTGTGCTTGATTCGTGCTCCATTCGCTCTCGGTCATTTCTTTTGCAAGGTCCATTTGGGCCGCCCATGGCATGACAACCAAGGGAACATCGGCGATCAGGTATTTCCGCACCATCCTGCGAAAAGTCGGTTGCGAAAGAAAGTAGAGATCGATCACCCAGCCATCGGTCGGAATCCAGCCTGCCGTCGACGGCACCGACCGCATCGGAGACCACCATTGCCAGACGGCAACGTCATATTTCTCCTTCACGCGGCGATACAATTCTCTGAGCACCTCTGGGCGCCCGGCATAGTCAGTGTTTTCTTCTGCCAGAACGATCCCCGTAAAGTCATTCAAGTCCATCGCTGAGAGAAATGTGTCTAACCGCTTCCAGTACACCTCGATGTCTCGTAACGGGCCCTCAAACCGGTCATTCCCGTCCCAGAAATAAACGCGTGGCAGAAATGCTTTGTTTTGTTGCCGTGCCCAACGGGCATACAGCGCCCACCCTTGCAAGAATGAGTCGGACATCTCATCACTCAGATTGACCGACGCGACGGAGAAGTTGAGATCACGCACGCGGTCTTCACGCGATCCAGGAGTAATCGGCGTCCCTGGCTTTGACCACGGCACACCGCCATATTCCCCGACATGCCGTGCAGTCAAGCGGAGATTCTGCGTACTCCGCAATGACTCACGTGTTTCGCCTCCTTGAATCGCAATCCCCATTATTCCCACCAAAGCCGTCGACAAAAGCCAGCCAAGTGGAATCAAAACACAATTCCTACATCTCATCACAGAATTCCCTCATTCTTCGGCAACACGTGATCCTACGATTTGCATTCGTAGTCGGGCTTAGCTCTTCGTGTCAACAAGGCGATGGACACAACGAATCATTCTATCAAGAAGCCTGCGCTCGTCTTGCAGCATTCACCGACAGTGGAAACATCCATTTCTGCAAAACGTTCCATTTTCGATGTCGAGACGACTGACCGCAGAATCCATGAGCGCCCAGGACCATCAAATCCCAAGAACTCGTCTCACCAATCGAGGCGCCGGATTCGCGTGGCGATGACACAGCAATTTACCAGCTATGAGCGCCGCTCTCAATTGATCACAATCCGCGTCGGTGATATCGACCGGAGCAGTTTCGGCGAATCCGGCAGACGCTCCGGCCCGACACGCCGACGTACGTTGGGTGATGAACTCACTGTTCCCTGATGATGAGTCCTTTCAGATCACCTTGCGGGTCGCCGGAGGCGAACCCGTGCTCCGCTGGGACAAGCCCAGAACGGACACTTCGATGAGGGCACCGCGTCGACGGGCTACCGCCCGCGACCACCCCGCCTCCGACACGCCCCGGGAGGGGACGGCTGCGCCGGGGTGGTCGCGGACGACACAGCCGACATTTGAAAGCACGAAGGCTGTTTGAAATCTCATTGACAGATTCAGCCGCCACATCAAACCGGCTGTGCCGGGCGACGCGGGTGCCGCACACTGCTCGCTGCCGTCGGAGGCGGCTCCGCTGAAACGCCGAGTGGCGTTTCGCACCACTCGCCGTACTCCGTGACGGAGTCACATTCAGGTTCTGCTCAAAGAAGGCAGGAGGTCGGTCTGCCATTGCTCTGGAGTGAGGTCTTCGGGTTGGAGGCCGCCATAGCGACCGTCGTGGGACTGACGGCTCCAGGCCAATTGAAGTTTGAGACCTTGGGAGGCGAGAGCCCAGGCGAGTTCTTTGGCTCCCGTTTCACCTTCCTCGTCGTTGTCCGGCATCAGGATCACACGCCCCAGTGAGGCTCGGTTGGAGATGCGGACGATCTTCTCGATCTGTTCGTCGGTGGCCCGGTTCGAGCAGAGGCCGACGGCGGCAATGCCGAATGTGTCGAGACGGATCACGTCGTTCTGACCTTCGACGACCACGAGGCCCAGTTGGCCGAGTGATTCCTTGAGCCTGCGATCCTGCAGGCGGTTCGCCTGCTCGCCGTAGAGTTGCAAACCCTTGTGATAGCCTTTGACGTAGCGGTGTTTGTTCGGTTTCTTGCGTTCGGGTCGGCCATCCTTGATCCATTGTTGCCACTTCTCATCGAAGCGGACATCGCGGCCCGAGTAGCTGAGGATCTCGCCCGCTTCGTCTTCATGAGCATAGATCACCATGCCTCTCAGGAGACTGCGACCGTTGCGAGGAAGATAGCCCATCTTCCACTGGTGGCAGACGTCGGGTGTCAGCCAGGGCCGATCCCGGAAGTAGGTGGCAGCCGGCGGTGACATCTCGGCCACGTCGACGACGCAGTCCTCCCACAAGTTGACCAGCCCCTGCGTCTTCTCCTCCAACCGGAGCGGTTGGTTTCGTGGCGGTGGGGGGACGGAACTGTCCTCAGAGCCTGAATCCGCTTGGACGGGTGATGACGGTTTGGTTTCTGGAGTGGGGGAGTCGACGAGGCCATTGATCTCCTTGAGCTTGGTGACGGCTGCTTTGAACTCGTCGCCACGCAGACGATCCGTCGATGGAGGGCGACCATTCTCCAGGCCGTGAATCAGCGTGAGCAGGTTGCCTCGGATCTGGCAGCAGTGAGCGAAGATGAGCTTGGCGGATGAGTCGAGGTTGACGGTCAGGTTGCCGTACTGGCTGTCACGGCACTCGGCATTGAAGACGCACGGCATGCGATGTTCACCGGATGATTTCTCCGGGGTAGCGAGACCATAGTGCTGGAGGACCAGGCCGAGAGGCGTCTGTTCGACGAGTCGGTCGACGTCTTTGATGTAGGCAGCATTTCGCATGAGTCGGCAAGTGGAAGTCAGTCGCGGGAATGGTACGCTTCTCTCCGATCAATGACAAAAAGATTGCAGACGAAGATCGGCCGGCGGGACATCGAGCTGCTGACAGCTCTCGACCGCTGTCCGCTGACGACGTCACAGCTGCGTCTTTTGAGCGAATCGTTTGCTCAGCCGTTTGCCGAAGAGGGGAATTTGCGTCGCAGGTTACGGGCGTTGAAGCAGGCGGACCTGATCCGCTCCTGGCCGTATGCGATGGCCAACGACGGGCGTTCACCTCACTATCACAAGCTGACGCGGGATGGATACCGACTTCTGTATGGCGAAGATATCGCGTTGCCCAAGCGGCGTTACTTCGAGGCGATCTCGCCCGGACATCATCATCACACACAATCGCTGGCCGACTTCCTCGTACACACACTCATCACCGGACACCGGCAGGGGATCGACCTGCGGCACTATGCCCGAGAGAACAGTCTCAAACTGGAGGCTGACGGCTATACCCTGTATCCCGACGCGGCTTTCCAACTCGTCACCCCGGATGGGAGGTCCTTCAACTTCGTGATTGAAGTCGATAACGGCACCGAGCGTGTGAGGTCCCGGCAGGATGTCGAGTCGATCGAGCGGAAGCTACGTGGCTACGACCGGCATCAGTCACAGTTCGATGCACTCGACCCGGCGCGGTATCTCGTGCTATTCGTGACGACCCGCTCACAGGCCCGCCTGCAGCACATTCTCGATCTGGCTGCGATGGTGCAGAGCAATCCCCAGCGAACGGTTTTCGTCGGTGTTGAACTCAGCACGTTTGTCTCGTGTCCGAACCCGTTCCGAGAAGCTGTGCTGAGCGACCATCGCAGTTTGAAACGCACACTCATCCCCATCTCCCGTACACCGAACTCGCCGCAAGAAACTTCCCAAACCTCTCCCGCATTACTACGGCAGCGTGCTACTGTGTAGCTCTTGCGGGAGGCCCTTCTCGGGAGGTCAATGGTTCGTGCTCGTGCGGACAGTCGTGTCCTTCGCTGAACAATCGCCACGACGGCGGTCAGAGGTAGCGTCTCTTCCCTCGTCGTGACGGAGACCGAGTCGAACACCCTCGGACGTTTCAGGACGCGGTGACTCGATCCGACGGGACTGAGGCCACGCGAGCCCCGCCTCCGAAGTGGCCATGCCGTTCAGGACAAGTCGAAGGGGGCGGGTGAAATCTCTTTCGATGCTTGATGCTGATTCAGTTGCGACCCCTGCCCGGCAACACACGCGGCCCGGTGCACACCGAGTCGTTGTTGCGCGTGTGGAAGCAGGTGTTGGAACCACGGAACAGACGCAAGAGACAGAAAGGAAAGATTGAATTGTTGATCGGTTCGTTTGATGGGGAGGTGGGGTTGGCGATCGAGTGTGCGGATGAGTTGCGAAGTGTGATCGTGCCCGAGTTGCAGGATGCCTATCCGGGGATGGAGGTCACGATTCGACAGGAGGAGGCGAGTCGGGATGACAGTGTCACCCGGTCAATCGTGTTGCTTCTCAATCCGGATGTGTATGCCCTGCGGACTTATGACACGTTTCTCGATGAACCGGAGCGGGAACTGGCCGATCCGATCGCCGGGCTGCTGTCAGCCGTGCGGACCGGTCGATCGGGACGTGTGAACTGCACCATTCGATTGTCGATCGTTCCCGCTACTGCACGACGGGTGCGTCGGCAACGACGAATCATCGAACGACTGGAGCAAGGATTCCGCTCGGACGAATGGCGCAGACGGTACGCGTCTTGGGCGTGTGATCGACGTTTCCCTCGGCGAGTGATGGCTTGGCTGCTCGGACACCTGGCTCGCACAGCCAATCAAACTTCCTCAAGATCGCCTGTTAAAGAGACTGAGACGTTGTTTGCCTGTCGTCTGGTCGTCGAGTGCCGGGCACCGGCGGACGCGGCTCAGATCGCGGGCAAACGCTTATCGGAGATGGCGGCGGCCTTCGGTCGGTTCTCCACGGACGAATGTCGATTTGAAACCATAACTTATTTACCGCAGAGGTCGCGGAGGACGCAGAGGGTTTTCAAATCCTCTTTTTCTCTGCGTCCTCCGCGGTTCATCCTTTCCGCTCAAGAGATCGCGACCCTGTGGCATCCACCCGTGGTGAGTGCCGAGAGTGTGTCACGAATCAGTCAGTCCACGTTTCGTGAACTCGAACCGCCCCTTCAAATCTCCTCAAAGAAAAGGAGTGGGGGAGTCACGCTGCTCGGTCGGGTGAAGTTCCGCCATCAGCGAGAGCAGTTCGGCATTGCGGCAGACGACTTGCGTCGTCATCTGATCGCGGTCGGGAAGACCGGCTGCGGGAAGTCGACTTTCCTGCAGAACATCGTCCTGCAACAGATGCAGCAGGGACGGGGCGTCGTGCTGATTGATCCGCACGGTCAGCTCATCGACGACGTACTGGACCATGTGCCCAGGCGTCGCACGAACGATGTCATCTTGTTCGATGCGAGTGACCGCCTGCATCCCGTGCGTTTCAATCCTTTGCAGGGACCGCCCGGGAGTGATCGGACACTCGTGGCTGACTGCGTGCTGACCGCGTTCAAAAAAGTGTTCGGCTTCGACGAGGCGACCGCACCGCGTCTGCTGCACGTCTTTCGTCACTGTCTGTTGACGCTGGTCGGACACCATGACGTGACGCTGATGTCCGTACAGCGGCTGCTGGTCGATGCGAGTTATCGCAAGTCGATGATTGCGGAGATCAACAACGACGCCGTGCGTGAGTTCTGGCTCAGTGAGTTCGGTCGCTGGAACGACCGTGACCGCACACAGTACATCGCCAGCCTGCAGAACAAACTCGGTGCCTTCACATCCAACGAACGGCTGCAGGCCATCCTCTGTTCGACCGAACAGGGGATTGATCTGCGATCGGTCCTTGATGATTCGCAGATCCTGCTCTGCAACTTGTCGAAGGGGACGATGGGGCATGACGCGTCCACGTTGCTCGGATCACTCCTGCTCTCCAGTCTGCAACTGGCGGCCATGAGCCGGGCGAATGTCCCGGAGGCCGATCGTCCTGATGCGACGATCGTGGTCGACGAGTTCCACTCATTCCTCGCCGAAGGCAACTCGACCATGGCCGATGCTCTGGCCGAGTCTCGCAAGTACCGCACGTCCTATGTCCTCGCCACCCAGATGTTGGAGCAGCTCGATACGCAGACACTGGCCGGCGTGCTGGGCAACTGTGGCTCGACACTCTGTATGACCGTCGGTCCCCGTGACGCCGAGACACTGGCCGAACTGTTGGGAAGCGGTCTCACACCGCAGGACCTGATGCAGATCCCCAAGTACCACGGTTACCTCCGCCTGTTGTTCAACGGAGCCGCCTCGACGTTCTCGATGACGACGCTGCCACCACCACGGTTGACACAGCGTCGGGCTGACATCATTCGCCGTGTCTCGCGACAACGCTTCGCTCGGTCGAGTGCGGCAGTTGCCTGAATCATTCGACCGACAATTCGCGTGACAGTCTCCGGAATCTGTGGCAGGCTGAAGACGTGGCACTCATTGAGGACACTCATCGGCTCATCACACACCTGACGGAAAGGGGATTCTCGGAACAGCAGGCGGAAGCTTTGGTCGAAGCCGCTCAGGAGATCGATCTGGGTGACGTGGCGACGAGGCAGGACGTGACAGAAATCAAGCATCAACTGGAGAAGCTCGAACTGCGGCTGACTCTCAAGCTGGGCACCCTAATGGCCGCCGGCATCGGTGTCCTGGCTCTGCTGAAATACTTCGGCTGAAGCATGGCTTACGCCCTGTCATTCAGTGACGAGTTCTTTCTGCCGGATGTTCCGGATGCCATTCAACCCGAGGAGCGACCGACATCCGTTTATGCCGCCCTGTTGAGTATGCGGCAGGAGACGTGGGACCGGATGGCTTGCGACGTGTTTGCGATTGATCCCGAGCAGCTCGATCCGCTCACCGTGCTGGACCGCATCCGCGAGACGAACACCTGCAGCAACCTCGACAGCCCCGTGCAGGTCTGGATCGATGCTGAGGGCTGGTTTGACGTGCTGGTCTACGACAAGGCGAAAAACCGTGACATCACAGCACATCCGTGGCAGTCTGTCCCACAATGAAGGCACCCGTCCACACACCGGCGGCGGAGATCGACGAACTGGTCGACCGACTCGACTTGCTCAACGACGAGCTGCGGGTGGTTAGAAATGTGCTGGATGAGATTCGTGACGACTTGGCATGGGGGCTTCACAATGGTCGGGTGATGATTGAGATCTCTGAGCCGGAATCGCTCGACGCCGGGAGAGAGGCCACCGTCGCTGCAGATGCCGTCACGCTGACGATTCGTCTCCACGCGGCCCTTGGCCAACTCCGCGAGGAGATCCTGTCGACCATCGAGAAGACGCATGAGGAATCAAAGTCGCCAACCGAGGACTCGCTCCCGTGTGATACGGCCAGCGAAACCGAAGTCGTCATTCCGTCCTCATTCGACGTCGGTGATGCGGTGGACTTTGAACTGGAAGGGGAGTTGTGGTCCGGCGAGATTACGGGGCTTGACGACGAGTATGAGGGGGCCATCGTGCAACTCATCCCGACCGATGAGGAAGTCGACATGCCGCTGGACATGTTGCGTCCCATCACCACTGAGGAGCTGAACCGACGATCGGAGGAATTCGAGCAACTCGACACCGAAGAGGAGGCATCTGCTTCCACAAAACCTGCGGTCGGTGACAGTGTTCGTGTCGATCTCCACGGACACCAACTGGAGGGAGAAGTCACTGCGATCCATCGGTCGTTGCAGACCGCCAGCGTGCGTCTGATTCCTTCCGGAGAAAGTGTCACGCTGGGCTGGTCAGAATTGGTCATCACTCCGTTGGCGAACGATGCTCTCTCGTCGGACACTCAGAACGCACTCGTCACGGATCGTCAGGCGGAGTACGAACAGTGGTGTCGCGAAGTCCGTGACCCGGCTCGAAAGTTCTCCGAAGGCCGTCGGATTCTGGCGACAGCCAACGGCAAGGCGAGCGTGGAGTACGAGGTCGCCCTCTTGCCGAACGGGGAGTGGGCCGTCACCTGGGACCACGGCTTCAAGTGCGGTTCATTTTCTGGAGCGGGTCATCCTTGGACCGTGCGTCCCACCCGGAAGGATTGCATCGACCTCGTGCTCCAGACCTCACGGAGCATGTTTGCTTCCGGGAATCTCGAACAGATTCAAGTCTCCGTTGCTCGTCAGATGCTGGACCTGCTGGGCAACGGACTGTTCGGTTTCGTCGAGCCGGAGCCGGTGAAGGAGATCGACGAGCACGAAAAGTCTGAGAATCGAGTGATCGAAGTTGAGGTTCGGGAGACAGAAGCCGTCACTGCGGAACCAGACAGCGTGAACGTCACCCAGAATGATGAAACCGTTGGAGGCAGCGAAGTCATCACCCAAGCTCCGTCATTCATCGACGAGCGAGATCGGCTGCCGTCGATCACCCTGTTTGAGGCAGGTGACGCCGTCGAGTTTGAGTTGGACGGGAGCGAATGTTTCGGTGAGATCGTGAGTCTTGACGATGCCTGCAACGCAGCAGTCGTGATGCTGATCCCGTCCGAGGAGCGAGTGCTGGTTATTCAGGACTGGCTGACGAAGGTCGATCCAGACGAACTCGGTCCCTGCGAAGGCGAGCCGCACCCTGACTCCATCGAAGACGATGAGCCACTCACAAGCAGCGATCAACGTCCTCCTCACCTGCACGATGTCATCACGTTCCTGTCCGATGGCTACGAAACGACTGGCGAAGTCATCGATGTGGACGCGGACACGGAGACCGTGGAACTCTTACTGTCTCCGTCGATGGAGGTCCTCAGTCTCGACTGGTCCGATTTGCCGCTGACGTCACGCTCGACGCTCGGTCTGCGCGCGTACCGTTGAGTCATTCCTGGGGAACTCCAATGCCCTATTCCCATTCACCCCTTGGCTCGCGAATTTTTCTTCCATGACGAAAACCGGCAGCATCTCCAGCTCCTCGACGAGGCGGCTCGTCAATCGGGCTTGAGTCGCGGGGAGGTGTTTGCGGACTTTCTTCAGATGAGCGTCTGTGCCCTCTCGGGAGGTCAGTTGGAAGAGCAGTACATGGATGTGGTCCAACGTCACTCAAATGGCAAGCCGGGGAAACGCAGCTGTGACACGCTGGCCCAGTTGTATGGATCAGTCATTGCCGCGATGGAAACCGACTGCCGGCAGGGGATGCAGGACATCCTGGGCGATCTGTTCGAGGGGGGCATCAGTTATGGCGAGAACGGCCTCTACCTTTCGCCGATGCCTGTCTGCCGTGCGATGGCTCAACTCACTGTGGGTGACGTCAGTGACGCTCACCAGGTGAAGTCGGTTTGCGATCCGGCCGCCGGGACGGGGCGCATGCTGATGGCGGTGGCCGAGACGTATCCGTATTGGGAATATGTTGGGGTTGATATTGACGTGCGCGCCGTCCGCATCGCGACTCTCAATCTCTCGCTGAGAAACATCTATGCGTATGTGATCCATGGGAACAGCCTGACGCTGGAGACCTACCGCGTCTACCGGACGGGGTTCGATGGACGCGGATTTGTGAAAGAGATCCCGGCGGAGGCTTGTCCGTATCCGGTCTCACCACAGGCATCTCCACCACCGACCCAAGCGCCGTCGGGTAATGTTGCTCCCCTCACTCTCATCGAACATCGCGCAGCGGAGGACGATGATCGTCCGAAGCGACAGGGAACCCTCTTCTAATCGCACTCCGACTGTTGAGTGGACCGTGTATTGATGCCGTTGCATCGCCTGTTGGAAATGGCGGCTGCTTCCCTTCTTTGAGGGGCCACGTCGCGGGCCGCTCCGTCGGCCCTTTCTGCTTGCGCCGCTCGGCATTCAGCGGCATGCTGCCTCCGCCCTGTCGATCGTCGGCAGCGGTCACGCCTGAGCCGCACAGTGTGCGGCCTGTTCCTTTTACAACGGAGGAGAGAAGACATGATTCTTGTCAAACTCGAAGACGGACGCTGCCGTTCTTGCGGCGGTCAACTGCGGATCTTCAACGCGGATGATTGTTCACTGGAAGTCGAATGCGTTTCGGACGAATGTCTGGATGCCTACAAGGTGGAGCCCGATGCGTTTGCGGACGGAGGCATTACCTACTGGCCTCAAGCCATGGTCGAGTTCGGCCATGAGAGGGGAGTGTGACCGATGGACCCGAACACCACCTGGGACAATCTGCTGCACGCTTATGCCACCAAGGACTTCGCGTCAGCCATCGAGCACGCTCAGGCACTGCTCGCATGGTTGGGGCGCGGCGGCTTTCCGCCCCGGCTGACCGTCGGCAGCACCACCATGGCGCTGACCTGTCAACTCGATGACGGGTGGAACCGGGCGATTGCCCAAGCCGCCTGTCAGCACGTCCTCGATCGCTTTAGAAAGGAGGACGAACATGCTGCACTGTGACCGCGTCTGGTGTGTCACCCCAGCGACTTCTCAAGAGGCGCTGGCACGCCAGTTGATTGAAACAACCTGGTGCGGTTGCACAGGGTTTGAACTGGAGAGTTATCTATTTCTGAACGATTCGACGTCCCCCGATTCGCTGCAGGAGTTTGCGATTTTGAAACGCCATGAAGATGGCCAATCGTTCCTGCAGGTTGAATCGATTACAGTGAGTCGGTGCGATGAGTCGCAGATGCTGCACTACATTGTCGCGACCCTCATGGGCGAGTATGACATCAGCGAGTTCGTTCACGAAGTCTCTCCGATGCTTCAATCTCCCGAGGAACATGGCCGCTGCCCACACTGCGCCTGAGGCTCAGGCACATCACCCCTGCATCACTTGATGCAGGGGGTTTTTAATGGCGAGTGGAGTCTGACAGCGCATCGACCTCTCCGAAATCAACTGGCTTCTCTCTCATCAGCGGGTTACAGTCGCCGCATGACAGACGATTCCGACATTGGCGACCGCTATCAGGTGCCGCCCGGTCATGTGGAGGCCGAGTTTGTGGACGAGGCATGTCTCGTGCTGGTCAACAAACCGGGGATCACCAATCTGGAAGAGTTGCAACGGGCGGAGGAAGCCGCACTGGCTCGTGCCTACGAACGGCTGCTCTCCGAGGTGCGGGTCGATACGCCCATGACGTCCCCGCTGATTCGTCACATTCATGCGACCATTTTCGGCGAGTTGTTTGAGTGGGCCGGACGCTGGCGTACGGTGCAGATCAGCAAACCGGGAGCCATCTGGCCACCGCCCCAGTTCATCGACCGGGCCATGACCGACTTTGAGCAGAATGTGCTGGCCCAGTCTCCCAGACAAAGGCTCGATGAAGACGCCGCGTTCTGTGCCGCAGTCGGCGTGATTCAGGGAGAGTTCCTGGCGATTCATCCCTTCCGTGAAGGGAACGCCCGCACGATCAAACTGATGACCAACCTGCTGGCGGTTCAAACGGGGAAACCGATGTTAGCCTACGATTCCTCGAAAGCGGGGAGCGAAGCCTACATCGCCGCCGCACAAGCCGCCTTGCTGCAAAAGGACTACCAGCCGCTGACTACGATGGCTGAGGAGGCGTTGCAGCGGGCGCGGAATTCATAGCCTGCAATTGCCGCAAGATGTTCGCCCGCGTTTCGGCCTGAAACGGGGGCAGTCCCTCAATCACGCTATCCCGTTCGACCACGTCGAGAATGCGACGCTGCCGCTCGGCATCATCCTGCAGCCACGCTGCGGCGTCACGCAGGGTCGGTCCTGTTCCAAAGTCTGTCATACCAGTATTGTACCCCGGAACTCGACGGCCTGTCGAGAAGAATCGATCGTTCTCATTCGCCACAGAATCACCCAAAAAAAGCCCCATGACGCAGTCATGAGGCTCAGCTTAATCGGTCTCCTCAACGAGTTCAGAAGAGTCGCGACTGACGCGGATCATCAGCCGTCCGGGCGGTCGAGGCAACAGACACATCCTGGCCAGCCAGTGCATCACCCGTCCGAGTCGTCGTGACTCGCTCGCAAGCTTTTGCAGCATACTCGACCGACAATTCAAATCCGACGAATCGCCGTCCGAGTTTCTTGGCCACGACAGGCGTGGTTCCACTCCCGGCGAACGGGTCCAGCACGACGTCACCTTCCATCGAGCAGGCACGAATGATCCGTCCCAGCACCTGCTCCGGCATCTGGCAGCCGTGGAAGCCCTGCCGTTCCCGGAACGTACCGTTGATGCGGGGAACGTGCCAGGTGTCCTCATCGGCTCCGAACGCATCGGGTGCCTCTTGAGGCCGCAGAATCCACGTGTTATCCGGCAATCGTCCCGACGGATGACCCCGGCTGTCGCCATATACCCTTTGCCGGGCCGAAGGAACACGCAGTCTCGGATCATCGGCGATAAACGTGAACCGCTGGGGATCTTTGACCAGATATAGCAAATGCGTGTGCGACCGGCTGAAGTTCCGTGTGCAGTTCTGACCGAACGTGTAATACCACACGACCCAACTGCGGAGATGAAACCCCAGTTCGCGAGTCAGCAGCACCTTGAACTCGGCGACATACTCATCACCGATGGCCACCCAGAGGGTGCCTTCCGGTGTGAGGACACGATGCACCTCCTGTATCCATTCTCGGCACCAATTCAGATACTCCTCATCCGGACGTCGATCGTCGTAAGAGTCGTACTGAAAGCCGATGTTGAACGGCGGATCAGCGAAAACCAGATCGATGCAACCATCCGGCAGCTGGTGCATGCCCAACACACAATCCCCCGCCTGCACCGTGTTCGCGTATTCGTTCGGCACCTGTGGCGGATACGCTTTCACTTTCTTACTCGCCATCACTCCTCCTCGCTGATTGAAAGACCAGTCAAGCAATGTGCTGCCGCACCGTGCGACAGAACGCCGAGGAGCATGCCACGCTTCGGACTTGGGCGCAATGCGCCGATTGTCCGAAGAAAAAGGGAGCTCTCTTGACGGCCAAACTTCGTTGCACGCTCGATCCGCCTGTTGGTCAAGCAGACTTGCAGCCTCGCAGTGATCGACTGTCGCGGAATCCCCCTCGATCTCATGGATGCAGACCGAACGTATGGCAAGCACGTCTCGGCTTATCAACAAGGCGAATTGACAGAGGCGGAATCTGTCAAGCTCTTTCAACGCCTGATTGATACTGATGCTGTCTGGAATCTCTCAGACGACATCGCCTACCAGGCGCTGGACCTCATCGAAGACGGCGTCTGTCTGCCGGGAACCGTTTCCGATTCCGCCCGAGCCAACTTCCAGAGCTTGCTAAGTGCTGCAGCGGACAATCAGCTGTGCCTGATGAGCTGCCTGGATCGCGAGGAGCAGCGCTGTGTTCCGGTGATTTGTGCCCTCAATTCCTCGGGCGATGAGCGTGAACTGGTGCCGTTCGCCATCCTGCTCGGTCACGCCGATCCCTATGAACGGCTGCTGCCTCCCATTCGCGAACAGCGTTCACCCCAGAGCGGTGACGACGAATGAGAGACGTCGCCGGACTTAACATAAAAAATATTGAACTAAACCGCTTCGCGGTGGGTTGACGTCGGCGACCTTTCATGGCGTGGTTTGTCTGATTGCCCAGGTAGGGACGCCTGCTGTTGGTTGTTGAGTGCTGTCAAGCCGAAGTGGTCGCAACGGATTGCCGAGTGCGCTATGGTTCGGATAACGCACATTTCACGAACCAAGATGTATGCAGCAGGATGATCGCTGTCTTTCACCACCGGGTGTCCCAACCAGTGATTCCGGAACAGTCATTCCTGCATTTGACAAGACGGATGCATTGTGGGCTGGTAATGTCTCGGGACAGTTTGCTGAAGCCGTACGAGGATGGTTGAGCAAGACGAACTCTGCTGCCACCCGGGCTTGTTACGAGCGAGATCTGCGACAGTTTTTGGGCTTCGTGGACATCGCGCTCAACCAATTGCATTGTCTAGTTGATGTGCGACCCGAGCATGTGGCCGCCTGGCGTGAAGAACTGCGTGCTAGAGGGAACGGTGCGGCAACGGTCCGCCGCAAGCTGACTGCAGTCCGCAGTCTGTTTTCATATCTCCAGCTTTACGGCTACACGGGAGCGAATCCGGCACATGGTAAGTTCGTCGCCCCTCCCCCGGTCGCTCGCGACGGCAAGACTCCCGGTCTGACACCATCACAGTGTCGAGCACTGCTCGATACTCCCGATGTGCAAACTCCGATTGGAATCCGAGACAGCGCACTCCTTGCCGTGCTGGCATACTCCGCCTGCCGGGTCGGCGAACTTGTTCGCCTGCGGGTAGGCGATCTGGCCGCGACCAGCGAACATCGCGTGCTGCACATCCAGGGCAAAGGGGGCAAGGAGCGGATTGTCGCCCTGCACCCGGAAGCGGTCGAGCGGGTTAACGAGTGGAGGCAGACTGCCGGGATATCAGAAGACCGCGATGGCCCGTTGTTTCGACCCTCCTGTTCCCCTCAGAAGCAGGGACGGGACGGCTTTCATCCTCGCCCACTGACGGTCCGCTCCGTGGAGAAGCTTGTCAAGAGGTACACGCAAGCACTGGGATTCGACGAACGGGTCACCGTGCATTCGCTACGAGTCACGGCTTTGACGACAGCCCGTGAACGAGGCAGTGACATCGTCGATCTGCAGGACTTCGCCGGGCACTCTGATCCCCGCACGACACTGGGCTACATCCGCAACCGCCAGCGACTGTCGACATCACCGACGTATGTCCTGCGATACTGATGATAGGACGCCGATGGATGTTCACTCAACGAATTCACGAAATCAATCTCGATGGAAATCTCGATGCCGGGAGATGAAGTGGACCGAGATGCGAGTACTTGACGCTGTTGCATGTTTTGAAATGGTGGTGCCTGCCCCATGAGCAGTGCATGACAGCTGTCATTGGACTGTTGCGCAGCGGATTCACTCCGTTTCCGTACGCCTGAGAGATCGCCGCTACTCAGTCGTGAACGACCCACCGCAGAATTCACATACGATGCCGCCATCCCGGGCGATCGAGCGAGCGACGTAGATTTTCCGAGGGGCGTTACAGCAACACTGCATTCGGACGCGCCGCGGCTGCAGGAGAGGTCCACCAGCGGCGCGGCCCATTCAGGCCGAGAAGTTATTGCCGCTGTCATCAAATTCCCCTTTGTACGACGGCACGGCCCCGAACAGCCGCCGCCGCTCGGCCTCGCTGTTGTCATCATCGTCGACGACAGTGCTATCGTCGTCCTGCGCCGTGGTATCGTAGGCGACGGACTCGACGAAACGACGCTCGCAGGGCCAGACGCGGGCGTTCTTCAGGAGCGACTCGACGGTCTCGGCGTCCAACACCTCTTGGTCGATCTCTGTCAGGTGAGGATCGACGAAAATTCGATCCCGATCGAGCGTCAGCAGGTATGATCGGCCAGACGTCGCGATGAACTCAGTGAGGTCGTCGACGTTCTCGGCCAGCCGATTCCGCAACCGACAGATCTGTTGCTGCAGGGCCCTCGATTCAGTGGAGAGATAATCGAAGTGCTTGGCGAACGTGAAGCCATGTTCCGTGATCAGCTTCCGGTTGGCAAGCTGAGCCAGCATGCGAAAGTGTCCTACTGGGAGCAGCAACTCCACGCCGGCCGACAGGTCAGTTCCCAATCCGATGATCACCTCGTAGCCATTGCGGTTTCCCGGCCTTCCAGTGATCGCCAGCCACCAGTCGCCACGTGGATCGTCATCAGGTTCATCGTCCACACCGGTCGTGATGATCCCTCCATCCCTGGGCGGTAAACATTGCCCACTGCTCAAGGATCGCGGTCGCTCCGGGGAATACTTGATACCGCCCTCTGCACCCGAACGACACATGACCTGCAAGATTCTCTGCAGCAGGTCGTCATTGGGTTCGTCGCGTGTCAGGAATCGCTCATCATCGACTTCAATTCCCCAACGCCTGGCATTCACGACAAGGGGGGTGTCCGAACTGCCGACTGAGTCATGGCGGGTAATGGTCGCGTCCATCTCGCACTCCTTCATACTTGTGGGTTGCAACTGTGGGTGTCAATGAAGGCACCCGGTCACCTGTGAGCGACCGGGTGCGTGACAATTGGGTTGCGAGATGTCGAGGGGCGTGGTAGCCTTCGGACGGTTGGATAGCGAGCGGCTGTCGTTACGTCTCCGAGAGGGGCGACCATCGCTCCCTGTCCGATCTCGCATTCACTTTGGTCCTAGTTGGGTTCAAACTACTTGGACCAAGGTGTCACGCTGGACAGGTTTGGGGTCAGTTCGGGTCGTTCCGGGCTGGCTCCTTTTTTATGGCATAAGTTTCGAAAATCATCACTTCTCCAGTTTTACGGCGAAGACCACAAAGTCAACCTCAATTCTTATCCATATCGAGTGTGACATGCCAGTTGTCAGAAAAATGTCATCCATGAGTCACGCGTGAATTGAACCGGACCTCCCCCTCTTGACAAGTTAACCAAGCCGGCGTAGTCTTGTTCATCGTTTATCTGCTCTTCCTGCGATGGACTGCGGGGACATATATTGCCTACAACCATAACTCGAAGTGTGTGTCACAGTCACTCCCGTGCAAGTTTGTGTGTGCGTTACTGCCGTGATTGTTTGTCACACGTGTTCCTTCTCAACTCGGCTGGGATTTGATTCATGGCGCCTGAAGCCAAGCAGGGTCGTCAAGCCCGGGAATTTGTTTCCGCGCTCATCGCAGCTTTAGGGGGATCAGAGTCGGACTTCTCCACTGTCCGGCAACGGGCCAGCTGGGTCAGTGAGTCGCTGAAACAGCATGATCACAAGGCATCGCTACGCCAGGTGACCCGCTGGTGGAATGAACAGTCCCGACCGAGTAAAGAGGCATTCGAGCAGGGGCTCCTGGAAGCAGCCAAGGAGGCAGGGGCCACGGCCGAGAACCTGAAGCGACTCCGACGGGCATACGCCGCGCTCAAGACGAGTCAACGCGGGGGACGGAAACAACGGACGGTTGCCGTCAGCCTGCCGACGCTGTTGAACCGCAATCAGGTTGATGTCGACTCAGTCGTCGCAGGTTATATCTCTCGTGTGCATGATGAGGGACTTTGGCGGCAACACTGGTTCGTTCCTCCCCGCGGGCCTGTACGCACCGAAGCCTGGGACGGCTTGGAGTGGTCCGTGGTCGATCACTCTGATCGCGTGGTCGATGTGCTGCACCGGCTGGTCGGTGACACAAGTCGCTCACCAATTCGTATGGTTTTGACAGGAGACGTCGGGAGCGGAAAGTCTCATGCGTGCCGCGAACTCTTGACACGGCTTGGCGAGCAGGTTGCACGACGACCATCGGAAGCGTTTCCGGAGATGCTTCCGATCATGGTATCCTGGAAGAAATGGTTGCAGGGATGCGAAAACCTCAGCGGGAGCAACACTGAAGTTATCGGCGATGTGGCCCGCGCATTCATTGACACTGGCGCGAGGATTTCACTTTCGAGGGAGGATGCGATTCGCGTGTTTCGGTCGGGGCAGGTTGTCCCGATCTGCGATGGAGTTGCCATACAGCATATCGAGAACTCCCCGGTAGCGGCTGCCATACAGGGATTGTGGGCCCTGACGCGACGACTGGTGCTGACCGCTCGCGTGCCTGCGGACGTCCACCGCGAGCAAGAAGCACTCTCATCCATTGTCACGCATCGCGTGACCGTCCTGCCTACGAGGGAACGCGATCTTGCTGCCGAGTGCCGTGCTGTGATCCGCAAGCAGTTTGCGGGTTGCGGCAGCAACGGGGGGCTCGGCGAAGCCCTTCGACTGTTGTCGTGCCGGGGAATCGCCGGGCGTGTGCTGGGGTCGTTGAACGCGGGTGAACTTCCTCCGACTGCCCTGGAGGGAGACTGGCTGCTTCTGGCATGGCTGCTGCTGATTGAATCCGCCCACCGGAGTGCTCCACAACTGCCAACGGGTGCGATCCAACAGGTGATCAGAGACATCGACGCTTCCAAAGAACCATCTAAGCCACCAGCCAAGTTTCCGATCTTTGAGCTTTCCGATGATCCCGAGGACATGAAGCAGGTGTTGAGCGACGAGCTCAGATCGGTTGCCGAGTCGTCACCACAGTCCGACGGTTCAACGTATCGGTCTCGCCTCGCGACAGAAGACGGAGAGTGGATTCACTATCAAATCCCCGCCGCGCAATGGTATGTCCGTCTGCTTCAGGGGAATCTCGGTGCCAGCGGAATCGACAAGTGGCCGTCACATCTGACCGCGCCTTCCGGCCAGCAGATTGTCGAGCGTCTGAATTCGTGTCGACAGTCTAAGGCCGTCGATCAAGGTGTCCTGCAAACACTGACTGAAGAAACCAGCGGAAGATTGGACCCGCTGTTCTATGGTGATACCGAGTCGTGGGCATTCGCAGCAGAGTGCGGTCGCGTCGATGAACTCTATGAGACATTGAAGTGGCGGGAACTTGTCGTCGCGATCACAAACACGCTGATTGACACGCAGCAGACCCAAGGACCGGATGCGCAGACCTCCTGGAAAGCATTGGAGCCGGTATGGTCTCCGTTCCTCGCGTCCCTGGGCATCCTAAGAGCGTCCGCTTTGTCATCCGAAAAGGAATTGACACGCATCACCATTGATGGCCTGTTGGAGATAAGGCCAGCCTCCCCACTCACTCGCGACGTCAATCCCGATGAGGACCCGATATTGCTGCAACGAACTGTGTTGGCTCTGGCAGGGACGTTTAATCCCCACGTTGAACGGCGGCCACTGCAAGGGAATCTGCGATTTTACGCAGCACGCGCCGCAGGTGCCGTATTGCCTATCGCCAAGCTATCGTCACTCCTGGAAGACATGGTCACTGTGGTGCAGGGTCAACCGCCAACCGATGAGGACGCCGCCACCACGGCGGGCGTGATTACTTTCCTGGCCGACACTTCGGTCAACGCGGCCTCTCGGCTGTCGAATGGTCCCTCGTCGACGAATGAGGACTTCAACAAGCTCGTGTCTTCTCTGGAGAAGCTGCATAACTGGTGCGCCAAGGCCGCCAGTAATCGTGCCTGCTTCCGGCATGCTTGTTATCACCTGGTCGAGGCCATGGCAAGAGTGGCCTCATGGGGAGACGGGTATCGGATCATGGGGCGAATCTTCGATGAAACAATAGATGATCCCGGCAGGCTTCTTTTCGGAATCCCGCCACGGAGTATTGAATGTGCAACCGCTCTCGGGTGGCTGATGCAACACAACGTGACCCTGGGGACACCAAATTCCCTGTCGTCCATTGGCTCCCTGTCGTCCATTGGCGCACGTGTGATCCAGGGGTGTCGTGCCGAAGTGTTGGACAGGACCTATCACCAGTTTTGGGGAACCGATAGTGGGGCCAACCCGATTATCGTCACGGCACATCTGCCGCACGCGTACCGGTGGCTCTCACCACTGCTGTCCCCTCTCCAGAGGAGCAAACTGCTTGAGACAATGTCTGACGACCTGGATCGGCGTGAGTTGAATACGGAGCGATTCGTGGCCGAGACCGCCTCGCTCCGGTACCTGCTCCATTGGATTCGGGATGAGGTCCGTGATGGCATCCCGCTGCCATTGCGGCTGATCGACCAACTGCACGAACTGGCCCGTCAGATGAAGGTCAGGGTTGCCGACTATCTCGACGGAGGTCTCTCCGAGAACTGGCGAGAGGACGTGACCATCGAGCATCATGCCGAGATTCGGAATCTGAAGATGATCAACAGCATTCTGGAACCGCTGAATCGAGTTCTCTGACAAACCTTGCTGCTGCTGCGTCCTTGCAGTCGTTCTTCACGTGATCGCAGATCCCGAAGCGGTCGCTCGACTTCGAAGCCCGATGACCACGCCCCAGCAAATCAGTCACTCAGTTGTCAGTCCACTGTCAGAGAACCTGCTCTACGATACCTGCGTCCTGAAGAGCGTTCCCACACGGGGAGGACGGACGTATGGCAACCACATTCAATTCAGACCACCGCACCCCCGTCGTCGATCCCGCCAACCATCGAGAGACGGCGACCGTCGAGTTTAAACCGCACTCATCGAAGCCAATCTATTCTGTTTTGGCGGAACACCAGCGGACGGAGCAGGAATGGGAGCTGCGAGAGCTGCTCACGTGGCTGCAGACCTGGGCAGAACGGTTCAACTCGGCCTTCACTCTCGAAGTCCCTGAAGTGTCTCTGTGCGTGGACTGGCTGCCGCGACGTCGGCTCGGCCATTTCCGGCATGGCCACAACGGCTTCGGCTTGCAGGCAGAGATCACCCTCAACCGCCGGCATCTCGATCGCCGTGAACCGTGGGAGCTGCTGGGCACGCTGTTGCATGAGCTGCTGCACGCTTGGCAGGAGCGGCACGGCCGGCCCGGCAAGAACAACTATCACAACAAGCAGTTTCGGGAGCAGGCAAGAACACTGGGCCTGGTGATCGACACGAGAGGCCATACCCAATACGAGCCCGACTCTCCCTTCTTCAAGCTGCTCGCCGAACACGGCGTCGAGACACCCGCGATCCCGCCAATGGAATATGTCGTACGGGGGAGCAGCAAGTTGAAGAAATGGCGCTGCCAATGTCAGCCGCCCATCAACGTGCGTGTGGCCGTGGCCCATTTTCATGCCCGTTGCCTGTGGTGTCAGCAACTGTTTCAACAGGAGACGTAAACGTTCCATGTCGAATCACATTCCATCCGATGAACAAGCCCCTGGTCGCAGCTTGCCACGACTTTCGCTGAGCGCATTCGTGGATGTCGTCGACTTGCAAATGCAACTCGGCACCGACCCCCAGGCCGTCGCCGAGTTGGTGCGGTTGACTCGGGACTTCGGACCACATTCAGCGGACGGATTGTTCGAGGTCGCCCGACCCTTGTTGTTGTCAGACGCGCCTTCGAACTCCCAATGGCAGACATTGCGACGATATCTGGAGTCCGTCTCCGGACGAGCGCTGATCGAACGCGTCTTCCTGCGTTGGACAGACTTTTTGTCGGATGATCCTGCTGAGACTCCGATTCCCTGCCATCCCTGGATCCCCTGTGAGGTGTGTTGATGATTGCCATTGCCTTGATTCCCATTCTGGGTGTGCTGTTGCTGCTGGCTTTGACCGTGTCGATTCAGAGTCGACGGGCCGCCAAGATGGCCGCGTTGAGAAAAAGTGTCGAGAAGAAGGTTCGCACGATTGGCCGGGACGATGCGGCCAACGATCAGACGCTGGTCGACAACATCATTCGCGGGATGGGCATCGATCAGGCATTGCAACAGTTTCAGAAGACGCGCTCCGCCTTGCTCCCCGGGGAACCAACCCAAGAGTCCACGCACTGGTCCACCGAACAGTTGGAGGCTTGGAAGTCGAAGACACTCCGTCGGGGGATGGAGTCCATTAACCGCCGTCTGATGCTGCCGGCCATTCTGTCGTTTCTGGTCGTGGTGTCGATCTGTGTGGTGGCCACCACCGTGCTGTACCAATTCCAGTCGTCGGGACAGGCGGCAGCACTTACTCCGACGTCTTCCGTCCCGACCTTGGCGCCCGTCCCGTTCGACGACACTCCCCTGCCCCCCGTGATGCAGCCTCCCCCGCTCCCCGCGGAGTCCGTTGAGGAAACCCAACCGGCGACACTCCCGAGGGTGCCTGCGAGCGATGAATCGCTTGATCCGGCTGAGCCATCCACCGATCCCCTTGCCTCTGACAAGGAAGGACTCAGCGCATGACTGACCCTACGAATCCTCGTTTCCTACCGATGTTTGACATCGAAGATCAACGCCCTTTGCGAGGTTCTGTCAATTCGTCCGCGACCAATATCGTGCAACAGGGGCTGATGGATGTGCTGATCCACCTGTTCGCTTTGGCGATGACCGTCTGGAAAGAGCGGCCCTTGCGGGACGTCAGCGAAACGGATGATCTGGACGCAGCGGCCCTCGCACGGTCCTGCCATCAGAAGTTGGTGGGACTGCCCGAACTGACCGAGCCGACTACCGATGTTTCCGAACTTCATGAGCGATTTCAAACCCTTCAACAATTGCGGGCGAAAAAGCCGTCACGGTTATTGCGAGACGTCGAAGCGGCTGCCCGAGAGGTCACACTCAGCATCGTCGAACGCGTGCGGAGTGCCATCGATGGTGCGATTGGGAACGGACCTCATCGGACCCAGGCAGTTGTCGATCAGGTTCGAGCCGGACTCCAGGCTGTGTATTTGCCCGAGCCCGATCCGGAACCGCTGACTCGCTTTGGGCGGGTGATCCGAGGCCTCGTCGAGATTGGTCGACACCGCAGCGCCCTCCCAGCGAAGACGATCGAATATGTCGAACAGCAGCTGAGCCAGCGGGCACTCCCTTTGTACGACAAGGCCTTGCTGGCACTCGCTGGAGAACTGGTGGTCGTCGATCTGCGTCGGGAGTTGGCAGACCTGGACGTCTTTCTCGATGAGCTCGCTGGGCGCGGGCATGACTTTGCCAGGAATCTGAACGCGGTGGAGGCGGCTCTTGAGGAGCTGCGGAGTGAGACAATCCGGGCCAGCCGACAGTCACGGGCCTCGGTCCTCCTGGAGATTGCCGGGGCTACGGACTCGGAGATTCTGGCGGGACTGTTGGCCCGACAGAAGTGTCAGGATCAGCGGGAACTGGTGAGCATCCTGCTCCAGAAATGGGAAGCCGATTTGCGTGAGCAGGCGGCCGGTTGGCTCGCGCCAACAGCCTCCCTGGGCACCCTGTTGACACACGTCTCCCCGGCCACCATCGCCGACTCATTTCAGGCCGTCGTTGAAGGTTCGTTGGGTGAAGGACACACGCTCTACGAGATGATTGAACGGGCGGGCATCTTGCGGACGGCGCGCGATCTGTATGAACGGGCCGAACAGTTGTGCCATCTCCGCAGCCGGAACATCGAACCCTTCAACATCACGCCTTGCGAACTCACGATTGTGCGGCTGCCACAGCCGGTCGGTCGGCGGGACGGACAGATTCGTGACGATCTGGCGCAGGCGTTTACCGACCTCTGTGAATATGAACATTGTGCGCTGATCGAAGCCCCCAATTCCGAACGGCATGTCGTGAGCGTGATCCGGTCCTCACTGGGTTGGCCGATCGGAATCGAAGCGGGTAACACGGTCATGCTGCTGGAGTATGCAGCGGCCCACGAACGGGGGCACGTGCCGCACCTCGTGGGGGTTCTCGATGAGTCGCCTGATGGCAGCGCTCTGCCCTCGTACCTCGAAATGGCGTCATTACTGAAAGAGTGACCGATCACAACGGACCGTTTTCCTTTCTGTCTCACCTGATTTCACGGGAGATCCACAAGATGATTCGCAAGATCGTGACCCAACAACTCGTCGGCTTTCTGAACATCGTTTGCGGGGGTGTCGGGCTGGCGGCTGGTCGAGAGATTTCAGAGCGGTACTCGGCTGACAACCGACCGTTTCCGCAAGTGATGGTGTCTGTCGACACTGACCCGCTGACGGCGGACTATGTCGACCAGACGATTCATATTGGCTTTGATGCGGCCAAGGTCGATGCCCTCAAGAGTGATCCGGAACGATTCGGACCCGAGACGGCTGTCATCTGCCAGCGGTTTGACAAGTACCTCAACGCCGAGGATGCCACCAATGGCAGTCGCACGATCCGCTGTCTGACGCAAGCGGCGTTCAATTTCCATGAGAACGAAGTCGGACTGGGTCTGCGCGCGACCATCCATCGGCTCGTTAACGAAAACCGTGTCCAGACGATTATCCCCGTCATCATCAGTTCCACGGGAGGGGGGGCCGGCTCAGCCCTCCAGATCCTGCTGATGCTGAAGTTTCTCGAACGCAGGTTCCTGCACAAGCTGACGCAGGGATTCGGGCCGGACCTCCTGCAGACACCGATCAGTTTCGTCTGCGATCCTTACGCACTGGCCCACCTGCATCCGACCCCCCATGCAGAACGCATTCTTGCGAATTCGTTTGCCTTCCGGGCAGAATCCGAAGCCATCGAACGACGACACGGCAGCAAGTATGTGATTCACATCGGGATGGCGAACACGAAAGGGACGATTCTTTCGGATCAGGACCTGATTGCCCGCGTGCTGGGCACGAGCGTCTACGAGTTCGAGCAGTGCTGGCCCGAGATCAAGCCTCGACTCGTCGATCGGACCGACGTGGCCGCCCTCGGGAAGGGATATCTCGGTCAGGATCTGCCGGAGCGACGCGTGCCTCGTTGGCGAGCGGACCAGATCAAGCCCTCGACGAACAATCATGATCATGACCTGAATGGCGGGGGGGTGGGATGATTCGGTTCAGTTCCATCGCCGTCACGCTCTGTGTCCTGTTGTGGAATTTGTCGGCCCGAGTCGTCGCGGATTCCCCGGCGTCTCTCCTGCGTCTGGCCGTCGTCGACGACTCAGGGTCGATGAAGGGCGAGCGTGCGGGGACTGTTCGCGATGAGTTGATGAAAGTCGCACGCCAACTTCCGCCGTCCCCCACGCACCCCTTCGGAATCATCACGTTCGGTTCGACAGCTGAATCTGTCCAATGGTTTACCAATCCGACTCACTTCGAGCGCGCCGTCGAACGCTTGGCGGGAGGGAGTGGCGGCACGAACATCGCGTCCGGGTTGGAGGAGGCGGTCGCAGCCCTCCGCAGTCGACTCAAGTCCGGCAACCTGTGCCTGCTGTTGTATACGGACGGCGAGGACGGCAACACGTCCGGCATCCTGAAAGCCGAGGCACAACTCGATGACCTGTTCGCCCAGCGGCAACAGTCAGGACTTTCGCAGAGTGTGTTCGTCAAACGGTGGGGCAACGCCAACAGCGCCCTGGTGAAACAGCTCCAGCAGCATAGCCGGGCCACGATCGTGGACGCGGGTGAACTGGCCATTCATCCTCTGACGTTTTCCCCGTCCGCCCGGATTCTCGTGGCAGCTTGGGAGACCGGGGAGGCTGCACGGCTGCGGGTGACATTCGCACCGCAAGTGGTCGTGCGTGGACACCAGGGCCCATTGGCACCACTTGCCATGACATGCCGGACGCGTGGAGCAACCGGACACCTGAAATCCCTGGTTGTTCCCAACCACCCGCATCCTCTGCGGCGGACGGTGAGCATCCCCGTCACCGATGCCCAACTCAACGCGGGTCAGCTGGCCCTGGAATTCGATGTCGAGTCCCCGGCCGGTCAGGCCACGGCGAGCGGGATTGTGCTGCCGTCCTTGGCGACGAATCGAGTGACGGCCATCGTCCGGCTTCCGACGCGAATCGTCGGTCGCGAGCTGTCCGCCACGCTGGCTCTGAGTGGCCAGGCGAAGTGGCACGATCCCCTGCAACGGATCGCCGCGTTCCCCGTTCGTCTCACCGTCGGTTTCACGACCAAGGGGGGAAACGGAGGCGTGCAACGGGGCAAGTTTCAGATCGTGCAAGACACCCCTTGTGAACTCCTCAACGGCACGAGGGAGTTTGAATTGATCGCCAATCATCCCAAGACGTTACCGCTGACATTCACGGCCAGCTCCTCCTCAACGAAACCCTCTTCCTATCAAGTGGGCCTCACAGTCATACCGGTATCCGCCCAACCGGGGGTGAAGTACGTCCCGGCTCGTGTCCACACCCAGCTCACCGGCTTGAAAGAACCCGCAGCCGTCACGACGACCATCACGACGACCGTGACGGGGCAGTCGGCCTGTCAGTGGGTCAATCTGGCAACCTGCACGGCGCGTCTGTCCGCCGATGTGGAATTCGAGGTGCGTGGTCCCATGACCCCCGGGGAACGAATCATGTTGGTCGGTCCGCCCGAGGTCTCTGCATTCGAGTTCTCACCCGAAATCCTGCACACTGGCTCCCAAACGGTTCGCTTCACGATCGATGTGCGTGTGGCACCGCATCCACGGCAGACCACACTGAGCTTCGCGATCGAGCCGCCCCCACCGCAGGGAGGCGTCCGGTTCGCCAAACCTCAACCCATCCGGCTGCAAGTCGAAGGTCCACCGGCCGTCAGTCTGGCGGCGGCCATCGGAAATCAGCTGCCCTCCCAGCTCACCACAGCCATTGCGGACAATGTGTCATCAGCATCGCTCAACTTCACACCCATTGTGAATGGCGCAGCCGCCGACGTGGCCCAGGGTTTGCAGGCCGATGTCTCGGCGTCGGGGACGGGAATTGCCACGAGTTCTACTGCGATCACTCCCCTCTTCACGGACACGAATGCCGTGATTCATGTCACTCCCCCCGCGCCGCGACCCTTCTTTCGCGACGTGCTGGTCGACGGGCACGTCTTGCTGCGGACCGACCCGCCGACAGCCGCCGTCCAACCGGTGCAGTACCCCTTGCAGATTGCCGTGCGTGCCCCCTTTAAGCGTCTGGCGTTTCTGCTGGCTGTCAGCCTGTCTGTGCTGCTCACGGTCATCATGCTGATGCGATTGTATCTCAAATTGCGGAGTACGGATGTCACGTCATGATTCAGCTCATGCAGAATCTCCTGGCGGGTGATTTCTGCGGCATGCTGGTGCCGCTGCTACTACTCGGGATCGTGGGGCAACAGACGGTCAACGGTCACCCGCATCTGGAGCGGTTGAGTTATCTGTTGGGCTGGGTGGCGTTGCTGCTGTTCGTTGGAGCAGGTCTGCTGATTCGTCCGCAGCCGGACGGCAGCGATCTGCTGGTGGTCCTCATCTGTGGTCTCGTCTTCGCCGGTTACCTAGTCACGATCTCGTGGTTATTGCTCCCCCTACTGTCACTCGTTTTCGAGGCTGCGATCGTGGGACCGTGGCGGTCCCTCAGGCAACTGCTGCGAAGAATCAGATCGTCCTGGCAACGGAGGCGGTCTGATCGTCACATGCGTCGTCAGGAGCGACAGCTCCGCCGACAAGAGCAACGGACAAGACCGCACCGGGAGCGGCAAGAACGTCTGGCGAGACAGGTTCGGGAGACTGAGGCGCAACGCGAACAGAGGGATCAGACCACGAGGGATCAACTTCGCTATCGCCTGCAATTGACCTACGACCAGCACCGGACGGAATTGTCAGACCAGTTACCTCCCGAGCAGTTCGCCGATTACTTCGAGAGCTTTCTCACCAATCAGTTGAGTCCGGATGAGTACGCCCGGCGGGCCAACCAACTGGAACAAATGCTGACGGACAAACTCGGCTCCGCATCGCGACGTCGGCGACCGAAGTTTGAGTCGATCGATCAAGCCATCGCGCACTTCGAGGCGGAGAAGGAACGCATTCGACAGATACCGACGCTCGACGAGGACACACGGGAAACCCTGTTGATCGTGATTGATGATGCCCAGGACATTGCCATTCAGGAGTTATTGCGATGAGACTTCCTATCCGTCTTGGAGTCGATCTCCGAAACCACCGTCAACCCGTATTTGCAGATCCCGCCGGACTGGCCCGGCATACGCATCTGGTCGGTCAGACCGGAGCCGGGAAGACCACAGCCATTCACACCTTGTTGCGTCCTCTGATGTGCGAGCCGCGGAAGAAGTGCTGTCTATTTGTCATCGATCCGATGGGCAACCTTTCGTTCGACCTCCTCCGTTGGATCGCATCGAAGAAGTGTCCTGAGCATGTGCGAGATCGCCTTGTGTACATTGAGCCGGCCCGCGAAGACATCGTGATGTCGTTCAATCCGCTGCGATTCACATCGGAGGGCAATCGCTACTATCAGACGGCACGCGCCGTTGATCTGATCCTGCGGGCCTGGACGGCCCAGGATCTGGCTCAGCAACCTCGGTTGGCCCAATGGGCCTACAAGACGATGTCCGCCATGGCCTCGCTTGAGCTGCCGATTTCGATGAGCCGCTACCTGCTGCATCCCGGCACCGACGAGCACAAGGCCATCCTGCGGAAGATGCCGGGGGAGATCGCCTATCACTGGAGCGAGATCCTCAACGCCAAAGGAAATGAGGCGGTCCGCATCCTGGAATCGACACGCAATCGCTTTGACATCTTCTATGAAGCGCCGCCCGCACGCCGCATGTTTGGCACCTTTGAGAGTCGGTTTAATTGCGAGCGGTTCATTCGCGAGAAACGGATTGTGATCGTGAACACGGCCAAACTGGGCCGCATCCCGACGCATCTGGGCAACACGATTGGCTCACTGGTCGCCAACGAGATCTTTGAGACGGCCTACAACATGGCGACGCTGCATGGGAAGGCAGCCGTTGATCCGACCTATCTGCTGATGGATGAGTTTCAGCGATTCATCTCTCCCGATATCGAAGACGCCCTTCCGACCTGTCGACAGATGGGACTGCGACTCATTCTGGCACATCAGTCGTTCAGTCAGTTGTGGCGGGGAGAGATTGATCTGCGAAGCATGGTCTGGCAAGCGGCCAACCGCCTGATGTTTGCCAACAACTTCGAAGACGCCGATATCATCGCCAACGAACTGGCCACGCTCACGTTCGATCCCCTGGCCATCAAGGATCAACGGACAACGCTCAAGCAATTGATTGTCGGCTATCGTCGCGAATGGCTGCAGACTGAGGGAATCGCCCGCACTCAGGGCGAATCGGTCATCGATCAGCGTTCGGTGGGTTATAGCCGCAACGAATCAGAGTCGCGGCCCGTGCAACGTCCGCGGGGGACGCTGTCCGAAGGCAGAAGTCACAGTGACGGTCATGTGACCGGAGGCACACGGGCCAACAGCACGTCCGACTCGCGTGGTCGACACGAAGTGAATGTCCCGATTCACGAGACGATTGAAGAGATTGCCAGCAAGACCTTCGTGCCTTTCGAAGAGCATCGTCTGGAATGGATGAGGATTATTCGTCAGCTCAAGACGGGGATCTGTTTCGGACGATTCGCGGACGACGACCGGCTGTATCAGATCCTGGTCGACTACTTCCCCGTTCATGCCACCCCGCGAACGGATGCCCGCATGCAGGAATTGATCGAACGAAACTTTGAGCAGGACTTGTTTATCTCGGCCAGTGAAGCCGATCGACTGGGTGAAGAAGACCGTCGTCGACTTTTAGCCGTACCCAAGATCGAAATCCGAACCGATCGGCCTCAGCGTGATTCTTCCAACCCTCCGACTGACGATCCGTTTCGCAAACCCAAACGGAAACCGTGAACTACTTCTTCGACCGATTGAGAGCCTGTTTCGGCCACCCGTTCGAGCAGCGGCTTCACCGTCGCTCGCTCATCGGGTTCGATGCCGGTGATGGCGAGGTACTGTTCGCGACGCGTGCGACGCAGGTAGGCCAGCCGCGCGTCGGAGAGGTCGGTGCGCTGCCAGAGCGCGTCGAAGGATGCTGCAACGCGTTCGGCCTTATTCAACGCCAACAGTTGGAGTCGTGCGGCGCGTTGGTTCGCGCGGCGTTGCCAGAGTTCGTCGACGGAGCCGGTGCAGGGTGGGACGCGTTCAATCTTCCACAGCCTACCGCGCGGCGTTCGGAAAAACCTCTTGACAAAACGCTGATGGCAGGCATGATAGAAGTCAGACCGGACACACGCTTGTCGGTGTCCCCTCCAGTGGATTGGAAACGGTCGCGACCTTCATGGTCGACGCAGTTCCAAGTCCCGGAGGCATTTCGCCTGACCTCAGGCGCTCTTTTCGCACGCAGTTCGTTCTCCGAACTTTGCGTGCTCTCTTACTTCCGCTGTTTTCTTCGTGCGGATCGAGGTCAGGAATGAAACTTACTGAGAATGATATCGCGGTCCTCCGCGCACTTGCCGATTACTACGTGCTTTCCGCCAGCATGGTGCACCGGATGGTGTTCCCCCAGCGGAAAGACCGTCGCAACACGCGCCGTCGCTTGCAGCGGTTGGTGACGGCGCATTACATCGCCCGCAGTGCGGTGGAAGTCGCCTTCAGCACGGGCAATGCGGGACCGGCCTACTACCTCACCGCCAAAGGGGCCGATGCACTGGCCGTGTACTTTGGTGATGAAGCGTGGCTGAAAACCAACGTGCGGCCTCCTCGTATCGATCGACTCTACCACTGGTTGGATATCTCTGAGTGTCACTGGATCGTCTCACAGGCGGTGGATCGCGCTCCGGGTGTGAAGCTCGTCGGCTGGATCAATGAGTGGCAGACGATGAGTGATGTCGACGGCAATCCGACGGACTACGTGTTGCACACGCAATTTCGCGAAGGACCGAAGCCCTTGTCCTGCTCGCCCGACGCGGCCTTCTGTCTGGAAGTCGCCGGTCACCAACGCGTGCATTACGTCGAGATCGATCGGGGCACGACCGGATGCAAACGGGTCGCGGCCTCCAAGATGCCGGGTTATTCCGAACTCTCGTCCGTGCGTGGACACCATCGGCACTTCCCGACGACGACGTTCGATGACTTCGCCGTTGTTCTCATCACGACGAGTGCGAACCGTCGCGACATTCTGCGTGCGTGCGTGTCATCCCATGCAGATCTGCATCCGGAACTCTGGTTCCTGGCAGCCCATGATGACGTGACGCCGGAGACGGCCCTGTTCGGTCAAGTGTTTCACGATCATCAGGGCAACGTCGGTGCCTTACTGCAGAAACCGGCAGCCAATCCCCTCTCCATCAACGGCGATCTGGTCGCTGCGGAGTAGTTCCATGCTCAATCTCAACCTGACCCGCAAGGGGTACCCTTTACCTGACCCTCCGGTGGACCGCTGCGGGTCGAGTGCAGGACATTGCTTTGATGCTTCAAATCTCATCGCAACCTGCGATCCCCTCCCCGCTTGGGGGGTCGCCAGGATCGCTCGTCGCACGGCTCCTCGTTCCCTGGCTATTTGCTCTGGTTGGCTGTTTTTCGGTCGTGTCGTGCTGACGATGATGGCACGACACCTACCCTCCCTGTGTGCGTCGCTCCACCCCACGGTTCCGCCCAAAGCAAATAGCCAGGGGATACCGATCCCCTGGCGACCCCAGCCGACCCAACCGCGTGAGCGGGATGGCCATTTCAACCGCTCACGCACCTTCCCGTGTCGGCTCTCGGCCTGTCGGCCGAGTAAGCGGGCCCCCCAGTTGATCGCACTCCTCATTGTCTTTCTCACGTTTCGGCAGACGAAGAGTCGCACACGAAGTGCGGCTTTCAGCGTTTACCTGCCGGAGGCACAAACCGGCACTGCCGGCCGCCACACCACCAGCCTGATGTGTTGGATTGATTCGTTCAGGGACGAATCACTTCCGATGCATCACGGTGTGGATTTTCATATTTCTTTCCCCAACTTTCCCATGGGAAACTCCACCAAACCGAACGCGAAAGCCGCGCGCGTTCCCAACAACATGCCAATCGAAACCTTCCGTCTGCGTGGCATCTCAGCCAGTGTGTTTGAGAATCAGTCGGAAGACGGCCAGACCTTCTATCGCGTGAGCCTCGTGCGCACGTACAAGGATGGGAACGGCCAGTTCCAGACGACATCCGCCTTCTCACGAGATGATTTGCCGATCGTGGCGCATCTCGCAAATGAAGCCTGGCAGTTTGTCATGGAACTTGAACAAGAACAGCGGACGAACACCACTGGTGATTGACCGCACTGACTGAGCGTGGCAGGCGACCCTGATCGCCTGCTCTGTTCGGTCGGTCCGACTGAGGGATGCGGAATCGGAGTTCACGCCCATGTGAACCAGTCCACGATGACCGGTCGAGAACGACACACATTTCGAGGTGCGAACGACTCTCCTTCGTTCACCTCACTCTTTTGAGACTCCCCACATCCGCCCGCAGAGGCGATTCGATACTCATGTTTTCAACGCGCAGCCACACCATCGTTTCCCACCGCAGGCTGATCGCTACGGACGGTCATCGCTGGGGACGGTGTGGACTCATGGTCACTCACGGTGGGTGGCCCCTATCTCTTTCCCTTATTCAAACATGGAGAATTCACACGTCCGTCATGGAATCGAAGTTTTTGGCAAGCACTCCTCGTGCGACTGCCGGCTCTGTGATTCGAAACGGAATGCTGTCCGACGACTGGTCAATTCTTTCTCCCACATCCCGACTCGATGGCTGGCCGAATTGGCTGGCGGTGACATTGAGCCGATCGAATTTCCCATGTGGGGCACTGCCTTCATCCCGAAGGACTCTGTTGACGCTGACAACATCCGCAGACTGTTCAAGGAAATCGATCCGATCGACGACGAGCAGACACTCTTCGCAGACCAGGGTTGGTCCGAGGTGGCTGACACGGGCATCTATGCCATCGAGTTTGATGGTGAACTTATGCTCGGCATCCACGGTGCTGGTTACGACTTTTTCGAGTGTCACTGGGCACCGTTGTATGAAGCTTTGGGCTATCGGTGGCACGAAGCGCAATGATCGACGGGGGCGACCGTAGCCGTCCCCACCACCTTCGCGGCTGGCCTGTGATGGCGTCCTGGCGACCAATTATGGGCCACGCGAAGTCCCCTTCCCACTTTCCCGCCTTCCCAGTCCTTTCCTGGCGATCGGCACTCATCTCTTTGAGTCCACGGGCTCCGTTTCACATGACGGCTGCCTGTTTACCGATCACCCTTGTTTCAGGAAAGGAACCCCATGAATCTCAAATTGACCGACTGGCACGACTCGACCCAATGCACCTGGTGCGAGAAGAAGGACCGGGAGTGTGTGACTGCTGATTTCGGTGACGGCTTCCTGCAGAAAGCCGCCCTCTGCTGGAGCTGTCTGACGAAAGCGGTTCGCGTCCGCGCCCGTCAATCGCCATCACCAACCACTAGAACCCCACATGAACAGTGAGCAAGCACCACCTTGGTGTGTTTTGTCACTTTCTCCTTTTCATCATGCACAGACGTGAGTCCCTCATCGGCAAACTGTTGGTTCCGGACGTCCTGCGACCGAAGCCCGTCCCTCAATGGCAACAACCATTGGAAGAATCGGGGACGCGGAAACAGCGATTCGTGCGGTATCTGTGGCGAGCCTACTGGTTCGGACAGACGAAACGGTCCGCCGACCTTCCCGGCCCGGCCTTTGATCTGGTGGTCATCGTGAGCACCTTGATTCTCGGCGTGGCCGTGTTGGTGTTCTGAGCAACACGATCGGCTGGAGCTTCCCTGAGTTGTTCCAGCCGGTCGACAGGCAGAATCTGACACAACCAGACCGGCGACCGCTGGTCGAGTTACTCCCTTTGAGGAGTGACCCGCCGCGAGTCACGGACGGAACACGAGCCGTTGGCTCGTCCTTTCGCAGAGCGTCTCCCTCTCTCCTGACGCCTCGCACTCTTGTCCACAAACTCGGTGATCTGCTTGCGCAGTTGGCCGAGTCGTGGCATCGTCGCACTTCCTGTGGCGTGTCGCTGCAGGATCGCGAATCACCGTTCCTTTCCAAAATTGAGGAGAGACCACTATGGCCCAGTCCAAGAGATCCGAGTCCAACAAGCCTGAGAAAGTCTATCGCATCGGTTACGTGTCCGCGTCCATCTTCGCGCGCGACGTCGAGATCGACGGCACCAAACGCACTCTGCGAAGTGTGAACGTGCAGAAACGTTACCTCGACGGAGACGACGCCAAGTACACCAGCTCGTTTGGCCTCGGCGAACTTCCGCAGGCCATCCGCTGTTTGCGACTCGCCCAGGAATACGTGGAAGGCCGCGAAGCCGACCTCAAACTGGAGGATTGATTCGACATCGCAGGTCTCACGACTTGCCTCACGGCGAGCCCTCACCACGAGGGTTCGCCGATTTCTGACACCCGCAAACACACAGATCGAACCGCCATGAAAAGCCGCGACGGAATCGGACTGATTAACGCCAGCGAAGCGTACAGCAAACGAATGGTGCTGGAACGTCTAGGGATTTCTCAGAAAGCCTGGGATAAGATGCTGGACGAGGGACTTCCTTACACCAATGTCGGTCACTCTCGTTGGGTGACCGGGAAGGATCTCATCGAGCATCTCTCACGGAACGCAGAAAGGAAAGCAACATGCACTGTTCATTCACAGAAAGGATCAAACCATGCCGAGACGGCCCGAGATCGGTAACGTCCAACTGTATCCTAACCGTCCACTCAAGAAGTCGGACAAGAACGGATACGTCCTCAAGTTCTATTGCCCGATCCGCAAGAAGCGGATTCGGAGAAACTGCGGCACCCGCGACCGTCGCGAGGCCCGCCGCATCCTGCGTGAGTGCCGCGAGCGATTGCTCAACGGCCAGTACGTGGACTCAGGAGGTGCCATCTCGGTGGAGCACAATAGTCACACACCAGTTGGCCTTCCCTCTACCCCGGAAGCATCGGGGAAGACTTGGGCCGATTGTTGGGATCGCTATCGGAACCACTTGGCAAATCGTGTCCGTCCGCGATCACTCGACGATGCTCGCTACGCAATCCAAATCGCGGAGCGAGTCATTGAAGGGACTAGACAAGACCGTGGAACCTCAGAGGGCGTACTCGTGACGGACGTGATGACGCTCGACATGCTGGAGTATCTCCAGGACCGTTTGTTGGCTGGGGATGAGTGTCGCTACGACATTCGTTCACCCAACACGGTCAACAGCATGATGGCGGCCATCATGGCCTTCGTTCGTTTCTGCCATCGACACGGGTGGATCATAGCGATTCCACCGATCGAGAAGCTGGACACGGATGATGCTATGAAGGGACGACCGGTGTCGGGAGAGGAATTCGAGCGCATGCTTGCTTCGACTCCCGAGGTGGTTGGTACTCTTTCGGCACCCTCTTGGCAATTCGCCTTGAAGGTGCTGTGGGAGTCCGGCTTTCGTGTCGGTGACCTGATGGATTTCACTTGGGACGACGACCGGCACATCCATCCGGTGTGGCCATCCCGCAAGGGGCATCATCCAACGATCGTCATTCCTTCGACGCAGAAGAACGGCCTGAATCAAGAGATTCCCATGCTTCCCGGCCTGCGGGAACTTCTTGAAGCGGTGCTGAAGAAAGATCAAACTGGTTGGGTCGTCAATCCCCTATCGATCCAATACGAGATCAAAGCGACCTCGGACTGGTTCAAACCATCGGATGACGACTTGTCTACCCTTGCTCAGCACTACAGCAACCGTTCTATCGCCACTGCTTGTGGTGTCTCGGATACGGCTGTCCGCAAGTGGCTTCGACAGTCCGGCATTCGCCGAACGTCGGAGTTTCAACGTAACACGGGTACGATTTCACGGAAAAAGATTACTGAGATTCGTAGACGCTCAACTCGCCTGGCAACTCATGTTGCCCGACGAGGGACAACACGGCTGACCAAGGAACAGGTCGGACGCACGATCTCGGATATTGGCAAGGACGCAGCCGTGGTCGTTCAGCAGGAGGGTTCTCCGACGGGTCGCCGTCTGAAGTACGGCAGTGCCCACGATCTTCGCCGGGGTTGCGCTCAGCGACTTATCAACGCTGGAGTCTCTGCTGAGACGCTCAAGGTGGTGATGAGGCATCGCAGCTTTTCAACGACCGAGAGGTTCTATGGTGCGACACGTGCCGCTCAAGCAGCGGCAACGGAACTCATCGAGAAAGTCTCATCTACCGATACCTCTTCATTTGTGGGGGGATTAGTGGGGGGACAAGCTGATGACACTTCCTTGTCATCCGAAGAGCTTTCCAAGTTAAAGGCTTTGCTGAACTCGCTTTGAGGAAGTAGGGCCGGCCAGACTCGAACTGGCAACCAACGGATTATGAGTCCGCTGCTCTAACCGATTGAGCTACGGCCCCAACGCTTAGGATAGCAGTATCAGCCAACCGTACTGCTAAATCGGTTTCCGCATCAAGGTGAGCAGGTGATGAAATCGGTAGGGAATGTAGTTGACCCGATTGGCACTCCGGTTTCTGAATGATCGGTGTCGATTCGACTATTATCGATTTGCCATAGACTCAACAGAAGGAGGCAATGAGTTCCGGATCGTTGAGGGAACTTGCAAGTGAACGGGTTCCCCAGACGCGGTGCCGAGTAATGTGGTCACCTTTTCTCAAGACTCACAACGAACTGACAATGCTTTTGCCAAAGGCAAAAAGAAAAGAGTGGAAAGCTGCGAAGCCTTACACCCTTCCCACTGAAATGCCCAAGAGAGGATTCGAACCTCCACGTCCAATAAAGGACACTAGGCCCTCAACCTAGCGCGTCTGCCAATTCCGCCACTTGGGCAACTCTCAGCTTGCAATGTCTCTTGTTGAACGTGTCGTGGTTGAGACCAACCTGTGCTTGCTGTCAACCCAGGTTGAGTTGCCAATTTTGCCAGCAAATGATCTCTGCAATTCATTCTGTGACACCGGATCGTTGCTCATGTTCACTTCCCTCGTTCAACTTGAGGATGCGGTATTCTTGTGAATCATCGCCGTGGAATCAAGCCATCGGTTTGGATACAGATAAGCTCTGTCTGCTAGATATTTTCTTCCCGCAAGCGGTCGTGCTCTGTGACGGACTCGACATGGGCAGTGTGTTCCAGCCGCGTTCACTCGTGGACTGTGAATCTGGACGGGATCAACGGTTCAATGTCGGTTGCCATCAGCATCAGTGCCAGGGGCGAAGACGATGATCGAAGATTGACGCCGGGATCGTCTTCAACTTAGAACAAATATCCATCAATGCAGACGAAATGTGCTTCCGGTTGAAAAGCGCGAGCAAACTGTGTGCAATGGTGGAATCCCAACCCGTCACGACCGAGGTTCACGTCATGCGTCGACTCAACGTGTTGTTTACGATCGTAGCCCTGTGCTCGTCACTCTCTGTCTGTCCGTTGCATGCGGCTGACATCAAGCCGATTACTGGTGTCGAACGTCAACCGTTCGTTGCAGCGACAACGCGGCTAATGGACGCACTTACGTATGTCGGGGCACCGCTCAACGACGAGAACACACAGGCACTCAAGGCTGCGATGGCGGAGATGGACGCCAAAAAGTCGGTGACGGCCATTCAGAAGGTACTGGACCCGCATTGTCTCGCGGTGGTGAGGATCAATGCCGAGAGTCGCGTGTCGGCTGTTGAAGGTCCGGTTGCGAAAGAGTTGGTGCAACAAGGATGGCGGACATTTCTGATCAAAGTCGACAATCAGGCAGGGATCACGCCTCAGTTGAAGGTAGGAAGCCCGCAGTCCGCTGCGAACTATGAACGGGGCAAAGGATCGCGGCAACGTCCTCAGACGAAGGACGAGTTGGTCACACAGGCAGAGTCGGCTCAGCGATTTCTGGATATCGAGTTTTTTGAGAAGCAGCCGCTCAAGCCGGAACTCTCAGGGTTGGCGGTTGAGTATCGCATCGTGCAGTTGTTCTCACGCGATGTCGGCAAACGCGAGGCAACACTGGAGTTTCATGTCGGACAGGGCACACAGGATCTCGGGTTCCGAAGCGAGACTCCCATCCTGTTTGAATGTCTGCCATCGGTCGAGGTTGTGTTGGGCGTACGGGACGAAGACGGTTCGCCGACGACTGCTGCTTTTGTAATTCGTGATGAATGGGACCGTGTCTATCCCAATCCGGCTCGACGGTTGGCTCCGGACTTCTTCTTTCACAATCAGATTTATCGAGCCGATGGCGAGACCGTGCATCTGCCGCCTGGCAAGTTCACCGTGACCGCTTCACGTGGTCCCGAGTATGTGTCGACGACACGTGAGATTACGGTCAAGGACGACGGCGTGAGTCAACGAGAGTCATTCCTGCTCGACCGCTGGATTCACCCCAAGGAGCGCAACTGGTACTCGGGTGATCATCACGTGCACGCAGCCGGATGTCAGCACTACGACAGCCCGACCGAGGGCGTCGCTCCCGGGGACATGTTGCGTCACATCCTTGGCGAAGACCTGAACGTTGGCTGCGTGCTGAGTTGGGGACCCTGTTGGTACACACAGAAGCAGTACTTCGAGGGCAAGACATCCGCTCTGTCTCGTGACAACTATCTCATGCGGTACGACGTCGAGGTGAGTGGCTTTCCGTCGTCACATGCCGGACACCTCTGCCTGTTGCGGCTGACGGAAGACGATTATCCGGGCACGACACTCCTCGAAGAGTGGCCGAGTTGGACGCTTCCGGTTTTGAAGTGGGGGAAGGAACAAGGTGGCGTCGTCGGTTACTCACACTCCGGCTGGGGACTCGCACTCCCGGACTATGGACGCAACGGTCAGCGGATCCCCGGAAAGGACAAGGAAGGCCGGGCTGCAGACACGTTGCCGGATTATGCCATGCCGCCATTTGATGGAATTGGGGCGAACGAGTACGTCGTGACAGTCGCCCACGATGTGTGCCACTTCATTTCGGCAGTCGACACGCCTTCAATCTGGGAGTTGAATGTCTGGTATCACACACTGAATGCCGGGATGCGGTGCGTGATTAGCGGAGAGACGGACTTCCCCTGTATTTACGGGGACAAAGTCGGACTCGGTCGTGTGTACGTTGAACTGCCATCTGACAAGCCACTCGACTTCGACTCATGGGCTCAGGGATTGAAAGCGGGTCGAAGTTACTGTGGGGACGGACTGAGTCACGTGTTTGATTTCCAGGTGAATGGCGTTTCACTCGGTGCGAAAGGTAACTCCGGTCCAGTCAGCCAGTTGAACCTCGACAAAGCGGGGCCTGTGACGGTTTCGTGTGATGTGGCCGCTTTGCTGGAGCCGAAACCAACCGAAGAGACAGAACGCATTCGTAACGCTCGCTTGGACGAGAAGCCCTATTGGCACATCGAACGGTGTCGAATCGGTGACAGCCGAAAGGTGCCTGTGGAGTTGATCGTCAATGGACAAGCGGTGTCGCGACAGGAGATCGAGGCCGATGGTGAAGTGAATTCACTTACCTTTGACGTTGACGTTCCGCATTCTTCGTGGGTTGCGATTCGGATTTTGCCCAGCGTGCATACAAATCCGATCTATGTTGTCGTTGACGACAAACCGATTCGGGCCTCACGCAAGAGCGCAGAGTGGTGTCGGGACGCGGTTGAGGTTTGTTGGAACTCGAAAAAGGGTCGCATCCGAGAAGACGAGCAAGCCGCTGCCAAGGCAGCGTATGACGAAGCGGCAGCCATGTACGAACGGGCGATTGAACAAAGTGTTGCCGATTGACGTCCGCGAACAACTCGTAGACTCGCGTCGTCAAGTTTCTTTCGGGAGACAGCTGCAGTGCGAAGATTTTTTGAGGATCTGAGTTGCAGAAGGTGCGGCAGCGATCATGTGCGACGCTCGCAGGAGCGAGGCTTTGATCGATTCTTGGTGTATATTGGGATCAGACCCTTCCGTTGCTTCGATTGTGGATACCGCTTCCGCTCGACTCGGCAGGCACAGCAATTTGTCGACATGGCCTTACCGCCGTCCGTTACAAGCAAGGCTGTGTGTCCGAACTGCAATCATGAGTCGGAGATGCAACTGACACCGGAAGAAAGGCGTCTTGCAGAGGACGAAGGTTGGGCCGTCTCATGTCCAAAATGCAAGGCGATGTTTCTGCTCAAGAAACGTAAGATAGCTTCTGTGTAACTATTGAGCTGGCACTCCCATTGCAACCTGTTGCGTGAGTCCGTCTGGTGTGGCCGACGTGAACGGAGGCACCGACGCGATCCAATCTCGATGCACCGGCATCGCGATCCGTGTGATCGTCGCATATGATGGGAGAAGAACGGCTTCTCCTTCATGATCTGCAATCTTCCCATGGAAACGACTGATGCACCCGGCACACTTTCCTCAGTGTCGAACAAACTTGAGGGAACGAGCGAGGACGGGCTGCTGCCCTTGGAGCCGATGGACCCTCAGATTGGGTCGATTCAGCCGGGGGAAGCCGTCATCGTGCATCTGGAGCTGGCGTGGGGGCACGTCCGACGCTGGTGGCTGAAGACCTTTCGCCGCGATTATGTCGAACGGATGAGACAGTGCCGACACGGTGACAAGAACCGCTGCCCGCATGACGTGCTCGACCCACGTGACGTCAAGTTTTACCGGAACCAGGGCGGGTATTACTGGCATGAGGCCGACGATCCGTTTGCATGGCGGGATCGAATCCCCTTCGCACGGGCAGGATTGGCGGAGTTGCTGATCTTCTCGCTGTTGTGCTTTGGTGGTGCGATCGCGTTGGCATTCCTCTGGCCTTTGCAAGCATCAAGTGGTGTCTCGTGGAGCATCGGCTGGTTGGCGGTCACAGCACTGGTCGTCATTGGCGGGTTGATCGTCTGGTTCTTTCGAGACCCGCACCGGAGTATCCCTGCCTCTCCCGGAACACTCGTCTCACCGGCTGACGGCAAGATCGTCACAATCGACCGCATCGAGCATGATGACTTCATCGGGGGACCGGCTGTGTTAGTGGGGATTTTCCTGTCCATCTTCAATGTGCACATCAATCGCTCCCCATTTCCCGCACGGGTCATTGGGCTGACATATACTCGTGGGAAGTACCTCAACGCCTTGAAGGAAGCGTCTGTGCGAGAGAACGAGCGGCTCGAAGTCCGCCTGCAGTCGATCGACTCGCCGCAGTATCGGTTTCGTCTGCGTCAAATTAGTGGAGCCATCGCGAGGCGAATTGTTTGCTGGCTCAAACCGGGAGACGAAGTCGCTGTGGGCGAACAGTTCGGGATGATCAAACTCGGTTCGCGCACCGAGCTCATCCTGCCAGATGTTCCTGAACTCAACTTACAGGTTCAGATCGGTCAACACGTGCAGGCGGGTTCGAGTGTTCTCGGGCGATTGGGGCCGGATCCCAGGGTGTGACCCACGGGGCGTAGCCCGTGGGCTTCAACTCTCAACTCTCAACTCTCAACTCACCATGAAACGTCCGCGCATGATCGCCGTTTTGCCGACATTGCTTACTTTGGGCAATGGAGCTTGCGGTTTTGGTGCGGTCACGTTTGCGGCCAAGCTGGGGCCGGAACACGCGGAGGGTCGGCATCTGCTGGTGGCGTCGTTGTTGATCTTCCTCGGCATGCTGTTCGACATGCTTGACGGCAGTGCGGCCCGCTTGACCAATCAGACCAGCGACATCGGCGCACAGCTCGACAGCCTGTGTGATGCGATTACATTCGGCGTAGCACCGGCGTTCCTGATGTTGCAGTTTGTTCGTCACGAGTACATGGCTGCGGATGACTCGCAATTCTTCGTAGGGTATATCGGGCGATTCCTGTGGACGGTCGCGGCTTTGTATGTGCTGTGCACGATACTACGGCTGGCGCGATTCAACGTGGAAACAGAGGAAGAGGACACGCATGAGTTTTTCAGCGGCCTGCCTTCGCCCGCAGCGGCGGGGGCGCTGGCCTCTTTTCCGATCGGGATGCGCGAGTTGCTGCGGATCGCGACGACGACCGAGTCACATCAACTCGCAGTCTGGCTTGTGCCCAGCGTCAAAGTAGCGATGGTGCTGGTGACGTTTGCTGTGGCTTGTCTCATGGTCTCGCGTGTCCATTATCCACATGTTTTTAACCAGTGGTTCCGTGGCCGGCGTACGCGACGGCAGGTCATTCATCTGGTGTTTGTCGCAGCCGCCTTCTATTGGGTGCTGGAGTTGGGCTTCCTGTTGATCTTCTGCTACTTCGCCTTTGCAGCCCCTCTCAAAGCCTTGTGGACGGAAGCCGTGAGCGGCAGGCTTTACAGATCGCCGGACGTTTGACAGACTTGTTCTTTGGATAGGTCTATACACGCGGGTGAGGAAGGTGGTCGAGTACCACCTGTGGCCGCCGTCTCCCACCGCTACTTCTGGGAACTGCGCCTGCCACATGTTTACGGGACTGGTTGAAGGACGAGGAAGCATTACCAACATTTCGTCTGTTGGTCCGTCGATTGATCTCACAATCTTGCCTCCTCCTGAGATGGCTCACGGCCCCGACGGCTCGCCCGTTGCCGGCATTGGCGACAGCGTCGCCATCAATGGTTGTTGCCTGACGATCGTACGCATCAATGACGGCGGCTGGACCTTTCAGGCGGGTGAGGAGACGCTTTCGAAGACGTCGCTGGGTCTCGCGAAGGTCGGAGATGATGTCAATCTGGAACGTTCGATGCCGGTGAACGGACGCCTTGGCGGGCACTTTGTGCAAGGACACGTCGACGGGACGGGAGTCATCGACGGTATCCATGAAGACGGGGAATGGACCACCATGTGGTTCCACGTGCCGCAGTCGCTCACACAGCAAATGGTCGGCAAGGGGTCGGTGGCGGTCGACGGTATTAGTCTCACTCTCGTCGAAGTCGAATCAGAACGCTTCAGCATTGCCCTCATCCCGCACACGCTGGAGGTGACAACACTTGGGCAGAAGCAAGTTGGTGACAAGGTCAACATCGAGACGGACATCCTCGGCAAGTATGTGCTCAAGATGCTGGCGGAGGCGAACGCCGGATGAAGAGTGCAGACCGTCAGACTCGTTCCTATTTGATGGACCTGTTCGCTGAGCATGGTTTCAACCCGCGTACGGACCTCGGTCAGAACTTTCTGATCGATCTGAACATCATTGATTTCATCGTCGATGAGGCGGAGCTCAAGTCGAATGATGTCGTGCTGGAGGTTGGAGCGGGCACGGGGGGGATGACGTCGTTTCTCGCCCAGACGGCGGCGGCGGTCATCTCGGTCGAACTCGACACGAACATGCACATGCTCGCGAGCCAGATCGCCGAGCCGTATGAGAACGTCACGCTGCTCCACTGTGATGCTCTCAAAAATAAGAACCACTTCAACCCCACCGTTCTGGAAGCAATTGACCGTGAGCTGGCCGTTGATCCCGATCGGCGATTGAAGTTGGTCGCGAATCTCCCTTACAGCGTTGCCACGCCTATCGTGTCGAATCTCGTTGCGACAGAGTTGCCGTGGAATCGGATGGTAGTGACGATTCAATACGAGTTGGGTGAACGGATGCGAGCGAGACCGTCGACCTCGCAATACGGGTCATTGTCCGTGTGGTTGCAGGCACAATGCCGTGTGAAGCTGCTGAAGAAGTTGGGACCGACCGTCTTCTGGCCCCGCCCCAAGGTCGATTCAGCCATCATGAAGATCACGCCGGACCGAGGTGCAGCGGCACAGATCTCAGATCGACCGTTCTTTCAGGACTACATCCGCCGCTTATTCCATCAACGCCGCAAACTCCTCCGCAGTGTGCTGGTGGGCATGTACCGCAAACAAATGGCCAAGGCAGAGATCGACGAACTACTGACCTCAATGGACTTGGGCCCGAACGCACGAGCAGAGGAACTGCCAGTTGAAACACACGTCGACCTCGCTAACCGTCTGCACGCTTGCATCCACGACGAAGTGGGCGCCTGACGCAGTCGTGAGAAGAGAATGGTTCAACAAGCGGACAGCTGAGATCAGAAAAAAAAGGAACACTAATCCCCACTAATCTTCACTAATTGCTGAATGTTGGTTGGGCGTCTTTTCAGAGAAAGTGATTAGTGAGAATTAGTGGCGATTAGTGTTCCCTTCCACTGAAACTTCCGACGACGGTCACTTCGTAGCAAGAAGAGGACGACTGTAATGAGAAGAGTTGACCGAATCGCTGTGGGGGCGGCAGCACTGCTCGTCGGTGTTGCCTATCTCTCGGGCGGACCACTCGATAAGCAACACACATCAGTCTCCGAAACGTTGACCAGTGATCTCGGCGAAGTGATTGAAACGAAACTCGACTCCACTCTCAGAGTGTCTGGGAGGCACGGAGCATCGAAGGCGGGAGGCCGTCTCCTGCATCAGGTGTATCGTTTCTTATGGCAATCAGATGAACCACATGGAATCACGGCAAATGACGCAGTTGAACTCGTGATGAACCACATTCAAGATCAAGCCAACAACGGTCGTCTTGTTCTCCACGGTGGGGGCAGTAGTGGAGCTGAAAGATCTGCTGAGGTTTCGTCAAAATTCGACAGAAACCTACAGGCCATCATTACTGTGATCGCCAACTGTGATGACACTAGCGTGTCATGTCATATCGTCTACGTCGAGTTGTAATTCCGCTGAGACAAGCAAACATTTCTGACAGGAAGTACATGATGGAATCACGCATTCTACAAACGGGTTTGACGTTCGACGATGTGCTGTTGGTACCGGCGTACAGTGAGGTGCTGCCGGCGGAGGTGGATGTGGCGACGCGGTTGACGCGGAACATCCCGCTCAACGTCCCCATCCTGTCGAGCCCGATGGACACTGTCACCGAGAGTGAGATGGCGATCGGCATGGCCCAGGAGGGGGGCATCGGCATCATCCATAAGAACCTCTCGGTCGAGCAGCAGGCGCTGGAAGTCGACCGTGTGAAGCGGAGTGAGCATGGCGTGATCGTCGATCCGGTCACGCTGCCTCCCGATGCCAAGGTCGGCGAGGCGGCGGCCATCATGGACGAGCGGAACATTGGGGGTGTTCCGATTACGGAGAATGGGAAACTCAAGGGAATTATTACGCGCAGGGACATGCGGTTTCTCGACTCGAACGAAACTCGCATCGCAGAAGTGATGACCAAGGAAAACCTTGTCACTGCGGGGGCCCAGACCAGTTTGAAGGACGCAGAACGAATCCTCCGGGAGAACAAGGTCGAGAAACTGCTCCTGGTTGACGATCAATATCAATTACGAGGGTTGATCACGATTAAGGACATCGACAAGACCCAACGGTTCCCCCGGGCGTCGAAGGACGAACGTGGGAGGTTGCGGGTCGGGGCAGCGGTGGGAGTCGGCGACTTCCAGCGAGCCTCAACGCTCATCGAAGCGGGTGTTGATGTGCTGGTCGTGGACAGTGCTCACGGGCACACGAAGAACGTGCTCGACACGGTGAGGGAGATCAAGGGGCAGTGGCCGATCGACGTCATCGCCGGCAACGTGGCGACGACGGAAGGGGCACGCGATCTCATCGAAGCCGGAGTGGATGCGGTCAAGGTGGGGATCGGACCCGGTTCGATCTGCACGACACGCGTCGTCTCCGGCGTCGGGGTGCCTCAATTGACAGCGATCAGCAACGCGGTCGAAGCGGCCCGCGAGGCGGACGTGCCGGTCATTGCTGACGGGGGGATTCGATACAGCGGAGATATCACAAAGGCACTCGCCGCAGGTGCCAGTACGGTCATGCTGGGGGGATTGCTGGCCGGTCTCGATGAGAGTCCGGGCGACATGATCCTCTATCAGGGCCGGACGTTTAAGCGATATCGCGGGATGGGCTCGATGGGAGCCATGGTCCACGGGAGTAGCGAGCGATACCGACAGAGCGGCGACACGGATGGTAAAGGACGTCAGAAACTAGTTCCGGAGGGAGTCGAAGGGCGAGTGCCATACAAGGGTCCGCTGAGCGGGCTGTTGTATCAACTGATCGGTGGCTTGCGTGCCGGGATGGGATATCTCGGTGTGCAAACGATCGATGAGTTGCGGGAATCAGCGAAGTTCCTGCAGGTGTCGCCTGCGACGGTGAGGGAGAACCACCCGCATGACATTGCAATCACACAAGAAGCCCCGAACTACTCGGTCGAACATTCGCCTGACTAGCCAATGTAACCTGAGGCGTTCCTTCCGATGGGCACTCTGCCTCTGCATGGCGGTCGTGTTGATAACACCTGCCGCGGAGGGAGGCGCTGCCAAACGTCGACGCCATTCGTCACTGGATCGACTCAAGCGGCGTTCGGCAACGACCCGCTGGGAAGAGTTGCGACAGATCTTTCAGCCGTCTGAGAAGGAGGCATCAGTTCCGGTTGTCGAAGATGGCACCATCCAACCGGCTCGGCAGGAGTCAGTCGGGCCTGACGAGTTTCAGCCGAACCTCATCTCCTCTCCGCAGCAGAGTGAGAATGCCACGGATGTTGGGATTCCTCAACTCCCAACATTGCCGGACGCCCATTCAGGCAATCGCTCACCGCAACTCCCACATGAGCAGCCGGTGTGGCATTTGCAGCAAGATGCAGCCGGACAGAAAGACCTGATCGGAGAAGACGCGCAGGAGATGGCTTCCCTCGCGGACGCCCTCCCCAAGCCAATCACGGCAATTCTGCCCTATTACGATTACTCACCCAATCGCGAGGATGCCTGCGAGTATCTCTGTCCGCGTCCGGAAGGATGCCCCGACGACGAGGACGCACCGCCGTGTCCTGAGTTAATCGCCTTGCCGGATGTGTCGCTCGCGGGTCGGCACTTCGTCGATACGCATGTGCTGTGGGAACCATCCAACCTGTTCCACAACCCGCTGTACTTCGAGGACCACGCTCTCGAACGCTACGGCCATACACATAACGAACTCCTGCAACCGTTCGTCTCGGTCGGCAAGTTCGGTGCCCAGTTCGTCGGCCTGCCGTATCAGATGGCCCTGCATCCGATTCACGAGTGTCAGTACACACTCGGCTGGCATCGACCGGGCGAGTGCGTGCCGTACCGTTATCACCTGCCCCCGTGGAACACGAAGGCCGCCCTCGTCGCTGCCGGGACGTACACGGGTCTGATCTTTCTGTTCCCATAATATCGCCAGCAGCCCGATGCTTTCCTGGATCGACCGTGATATGCTGCGCGTGAACGCCAAGCATTCCCAATCGACATCTACGGGAGGCATCACTCATGACGCTCAGCGACAAGCAACAACAACAGTGTGACGAGAATCAAACGGACTTCTCAGATCTCAGTGCACTCTTCCTCAACTGCACGCTCAAGAAGTCACCGCAACTGTCTCACACGCAGGGACTGATCGATATCTCGCAGGCGATCATGGAAGCGAACGGCGTCTCCGTGGAGGTCTTGCGTCCGGTCGACTTCGATCTCGCCTTCGGCGTCTATCCCGACATGACCGAGCAAGGTTGGGACACCGACGAGTGGCCGCAGTTGTCAGAGAAAGTGATGGCGGCAGAGATTCTCGTGCTGACAACGCCTATCTGGCTGGGCGAGAAATCGTCTGTCTGCACTCACGTCGTCGAACGGCTTTACTCCTCTTCCGGCAATCTCAACGATGCCGGGCAATATGCATACTACGGTCGTGTCGGCGGGTGTCTTGTCACAGGCAACGAGGACGGCGCCAAGCACTGTGCGATGAACATCCTCTACTCATTGCAACACCTCGGCTATGTCATCCCCCCGCAGGCAGATGCTGCGTGGCTCGGAGAAGCGGGACCCGGACCGTCTTATCTCGATGAAGGTTCCGGCGGTCCTGAGAATGACTTCACGAACCGCAACACGACGTTCATGACGTGGAACCTGATGCACCTTGCAAGGATGATTAAGGACGCCGGCGGCATCCCAGCCCACGGCAATCAACGCTCTCAATGGGACGCAGGCTGTCGGTTCGATCATCCCAATCCGATGTATCGGTGACGACTCCGAATTGGGGTCACATGGGAGGCTCCGAAGGCGGTGAGTCCCCACGTGTGAGTGACCACTTAAGCACCGGCGGGGTGATCATGGTTGTGAGCATGACCATCACGACCACTGCCGAGTAGATGCCCGCGCTGACGACCGGTTCGCCCTCGACCTTCAGTTTGGCTCCCTCCGCGGCGAAGATCAGACCCACTTCGCCACGGGGGATCATCCCGAGTCCGACAGCGAGGCGATTGAGGCCCTTCTCGGTCACGCCGAGGGCACACACCTGCTTGCCGAGGATCGCCATGACTGTAATTGCAGCGGCCAGTCCCCAGACGGACGGGTCCTTGAAGCTCGACAGGTCGACCATGATGCCCATCTGCACAAAGAAGATCGGCACCAGAACGGCGCTCAATGGCTGCAAAGCCTCTTCAAGTTCGATGTTCTCTTTGTGGCCCAACTCCTTGTAGTGGGCATGTTCGAGAATCAAACCTGCTGCAAAGGCACCAACGATGGTCGCGAGCCCCATCACGTTGGCCAGCCAGGAGAATCCAAAGCAGATCACCAGACTGGTCACCACCAATAGTCCGTGACCACGAAGGTAGCTCGCTGCCTTGTACAGAGGGCGCGTGAAGATGTAGTTGCCGAGGACGATGGCACCCAGCAGGAATCCGAATGCCTTCACAACAATCATCACCAGACTTGTCGGATTAAAATCAGCTCCCTGTTGAATGACTCCCGAAACGATCGCCAGCACGATCAGTCCGAGCACGTCGTCGATGACGGCTGCTCCCAGAATGATCTGTGACTCGCGTTGTTGCGAGCGACCCAGGTCTTTGAGCACTCTGGCCGTGATGCCTACACTGGTCGCACACAATGTCGCTCCGATGAACGAATGCACTTGCCACCCGGCTTCAGGGATCAGCACCTGTCCGACTCCGAATCCGAGAAGCATGGGAGCGATGACGCCCAGAATGGCCACGAGCATGGATGAGACGCCGACCGACATCATCTCCTTGACGCTGGACTCAAGTCCCACCTCGAACAACAGCAGTACGACGCCAATGGCCGCCAGCATCTTCAGCACGGCTCCCGCATGATAGAAGCTCTGATCCTCCGGGTGGCTGATGAAATACTGCTGCTCATCGGTCAACTGAGATTCTTCGTGTTGTTCGAGGATCGTGATCGTAGACTGCAACTTCTCGTCTTCCGGTGCCTGCAGAAAATCGAGCCCATGCCAGCCGGTCATGAGGGCCATATTGCCAATGAGCACGCCGACGACAAGCTCACCCAGCACGGCTGGCATGCTCACGCGTTCAAACAGGTCGCCGCCGACCTTTGCGCAAAAGAGCACGATGATGATTGCCAGTAGCATCGGCGCAGCGGGGTCGACGTGTCCGCCTGCGTGTTCATCGTGATGGTCCCCTGCGCCTTTGGTTCCGTGGGCATCGGCATCACCGGCTGGCTCTTCCAGTGGATGTGCATGATCTGCATCCTGGATCACTGTCGCGTCGGCTGGTTGGGCATGTGCTGGTGTGTTTGGACTCCAAAAGACATCCAGAGCGACCGAGAAGGCACACAGAAGGAGCAGCCAACTCCACGTTTTGGACGTAATGCGCCGCCGTCGTAGCCAACGACCTTCCAACGCTTCTTTCTGCAAATTCCTCTCCAGAGATTGAGGGAATGAACTCCTCACGGGGCTTCCTTCCAACGGGAATTTCTCAAATGTCTGACTCAGATCGCCTGCCAAGCTGGGTGGCAGGACAAACGCTGTCGCAGAGTAGGGAACCTGGGGTTTCATCGCAATCGCAACGTCAATCCCCACATTGCCCTCCGTCAAAGTTTCCGACTAAGATTCCTTCGGTCACTCACATCGAATGTCGCCTCTCTCCAACAGAATCGATCCGTCGTGTTCGGACATAGCCCGCAGAAGTTCTTGGCTGCTCTTCTCGATATCGTTTTCTCGCGAATCATGATTGTGCGTCCACTCACGTGTGCGTGTTTCGCTCTGCAACTTTTCCCTCCGAATGCGTCGTGCGAGGATAAGCAGATTGGTGTCGAGGCTCCGCCGGGCTTCGAGGTCACGCTGTTCGCGGATGACGATCTGGCTCATGACATCTTCTGCCTGACGACTGATTCGTTCGGGCGAGTTGTGGTCTCCGGGCGCGGTTATGTCCGCATTCTCGTCGATACAGACGGCGACGGACGTGCTGATGAGGCAAAGCAATATGCCGACGGACCAGCGACTGGTGCGCAGGGGATGTCGTTCTATGGTCGCGATCTGATCTGCTCGGGCGATGCGGGGCTGATCCGTTATGTCGATGCGGATGGGGACGATCGGGCCGACGGTCCTCCCGAGGTGTTTCTCACCGCCAAGACAGGAGGCGAGCATGACATTCATGCGATTCGGCAGGGCCCGGATGGCTGGTGGTATTTGCTCGCTGGGAACGTGGCGGGGATTGGTGCCAAGTATGTAACGCTGCCGAATTCGCCGGTCAAGCAGCCGCAGGCAGGGACGCTGATGCGACTCAAGCCGGACCTCAGTGGTGGCGAGATCGTCGCTCATGGGTTCCGCAATCCGTATGACTTCGACTTTCATACGCAAGGCGACATCTTCACCTTTGACAGTGACGGTGAACGAGACATCTCACTCCCGTGGTATCGGCCCACACGAGTGTTTCATGTGCTGCCGGGCTCACACGCGGGTTGGTTCAGTCGTAGTTGGAAACGCCCCGATGGTTTTCTGGACATGCCGCCCGTCGTGGGGGCGTTCGGACGTGGTTCGCCGACTGGGGTTGTCTGCTACCGACACCAACAGTTTCCGGAGAAGTATCGAGACGCGCTGTTTGTTCTCGATTGGACCTATGGTCGCGTGATGGCGATGCCTCTGTCGCGTGACGGGAGTGTGTGGAAGTGTGAGCCGGAGCAGTTCCTGAGTGCCGTTGGACAGTTTGGCTTCGCCCCAACCGATGCGGCAGTGGGAGAGGACGGCTCTTTGTATGTGAGTGTTGGTGGTCGGGGCACACGCGGCGGTGTTTACCGAATTCGTTGGAAGTCACCGGAGGCTGCTCGTCCCGCAGTGGATGAATTGGCAAAGTGCCTGACCGCCCCGCAACCACTAAGCAGTTGGTCGCGTCGTCAGTGGGAGCCAATCGCAGCTCGTCTCGGAGCCTCCGCTTTCGAACAGGCGGCGTTGGACGAGCAACGTTTCGATGGGGAGCGTGTGCGGGCAGTCGAGATCCTCACCGAGAAGTTTGGCGGGATCGATCCGTCCATCGTCGAGCAGTTGGCTCGTTCGACCTCATCGCTGGTCCGGGCACGGGTCGCATGGTCGCTGGGACGATTCTCCGGAGAAGCTCCCGACGCCTCAGTTTTGGCGACGTCATTGCGTGATCGAGATCCGCTGGTCCTGCGAGCCGCACTGGAGTCGTTGGCGAGCTATCCACCAGAGGCCGTTGATCTCCATGTCGCCGCATTGCCGCAAGTGCTCGCGAGCCCTGATCATTTTGTCCGACAGACAGCGGCACGGGTGCTTGCACGGGCAGAGGAGCGGACGTTTCATGAGATCACAGACAAGGCTGTGCGCTTCGGTTGGCAGACGGGGACGCCCGTGGCCTGGTCTTACGCTCTGCGAAACAACGGCGTCGTCCCTTACGCGGTGGACATTGGTCTTCGCATTTTGCAGGCCGATCAGCCGATTGAGTTGAAGCGAGATGCAGCACGCCTCATCCAGATTGGCCTCGGCGACGTCGGTCCCGTGGCCGAATTGGAGCCGGTCTTTGAGGGCTACGCGTGCAGGGCTGACCTCACCGAGCATACGGAACTGGTTGCAGCATTGGAGGAGACGATTGGTGAGAGCTTCCCGTCGGGCGATGCCGTCCTCGATCACGAACTTGGACGAGTGTTGGCAATGATCCAAGCGGACGATGCGGACCTGCTGGATCGTCTTCTCGGTCAGGTCACTTCGACGTCGGACGCCATTGCTGATATCCATCGCCTCATCATCACCAGTCGCATGCTGGTCGAACGGACACCCGAACAACGCACTCAGATCGCTGCCGCCATCGTCGGTCTGGAGGCGAAGTTTCAAGAGCATCAACTCAACCGGGACTCCAACTGGGACGAGCGGATGATCGAAATGTACTCCGGACAAGTCGACCGGGACGCGGAGTTGCCAATGGCAATTCTCAATCAACCCGACATTGGTGCCCCTGGACATGTGCCGTTCGTGCTGTTGGTGCCCGACGACGAAGTGGAAACGGTCGTTTCAAAGTTCGTGGCACGTATCGATGCTGACGACGATTACCGCTGGACGACTGACGTCGTGTATCTCTTGGAGGAGTCGAAGGAAAAGTCGGTGCAGGAATTGATCCGCTCCAAAGTCGATGACTACAGCGTCCGCGCGGCAGTGCTCGCATCACTGGCAGACAATCCATTGCCGGCCGATCGACCGGCGATCGCATCGGGACTCGACTCACATGACATCGGCGTACTGTCATCACTCCTCGAAGCACTCGACACGCTCGGAGCCGACGACGATGCTGCAGAGCAGGTGGCACTAGTGCGGACGCTAAGGCGGATGGGAAGCTCGAAGGCAGAGAAGGATATCCAACAATCAGTCATCAAACAGCTGCGTCGTAACAATGAACTGACATTTGACGGCTCGCTGGATCAATCACCGGCGGAACGTCTGCTCTCATCGATCACCGGCTGGTCAGAGTGGGCCGAGACGACACATCCCGACGAGTGGGCCAAACAAACGGGCAGCTCGGTGGAAGACATCGAGTCACTCACCGCCCTGCTCGACTCGGTCGACTGGTCAAGCGGCGATGCGGCACACGGTGAGCAGTTGTATCACAAGAGATCCTGCGCGCAATGTCACGGCGGACGTCGCGCCCTTGGACCGGACCTCATCGGGGCGACACGTCGCTTCTCCCGCAAGGACTTGTTCACGGCAATCACGATGCCCAACCGCGACGTCCCGCCACGCTACCAGTCGACACTGATTGTCACCAACGATGGCGAAGTGTTCACCGGCCTGGTGATCTATGAGTCGGTCGATGGTCTTGTGATGCGGACAGGTGCCAATCAGACACTCCGGTTCGAGACCGACAACATCGAAGTCCGCCGTCGCATGAACACGTCGTTGATGCCCGCTGGTTTGCTCAAGGACCTTTCGCCGAGCGATCTCGCTGACTTGTACGCGTACATCGAGACACTGGGTGCTCCCTCCGTGACCGCAAAACGGGATTCAGCGAGTGGGATTAGCGAATAGAGAATTGGGAAGAGAACGAGATAATCTGTCGCTATTCCCTATTCGCCATTCTCTGTTCCCTCCCTGACCTCAATGCACGCGCATTCCCGGCTTCGCTCCGTCGTCCGGGTTGAGCAGGAAGATGTCCTTTCCGCCGGGGCCGCTGGCGAGGACCATGCCTTCGCTGAGGCCGAATCGCATCTTGCGAGGGGCGAGGTTGGCACAGCAGATCACGAGACGTCCGACCAGTTGCTCGGGGTCGTAGACGCTCTTGATGCCGGCGAAAACGTTGCGGGTTTCGTCGCCGCCGAGGGAGAGGGTGAGTTGCAACAGCTTGTCAGCTCCCTCGACGTGATTGGCCGCAACGACACGAGCCACACGCATGTCGACCTTCATGAAATCATCGAATGTGCATTCGTCGCCCGACATCGGCTCGGCGGCGAGTGCTTCGGGGCCATCGTTGTACGGATTGTCGACGGCATCGCTGGAGGCGTCGTCGGCTTGGGCTTCCTTGGTGTCTTCGATCATCTTCTCCACCTGTTGGGGGTCCACCCGTTTCATCATGTGCTCATATTTGGCAACTCGCGTGCCATATAGTTCTACTTTCGCATCATCCCAGCTAGTGATCTTACATGCCAGAAGTTTCTCTGTTTGCTCAACGAGGCGGGGTAGGACAGGTGCCAGAAAAACAACCAGTTGCCGAAATAGATTCAGCCCAGCAGTACAAACGGCGATCTGTTGACGTCGGTCGTGTTTGAGCTTCCAAGGTGCCTGTTCCTCGACCCAACGATTCGCCTCATCGGCTAGCATCATGATGCGTCGCATAGCTCCTGAATAGTCACACTCTTCGTACATCCTCGCGATGGCATCTGCCTGAGTCATTGAGTTTCGATCGAATATGCCTCCATCAAGTGGAATACTCGGTTGTCCTTCCTGCTCTCCCCAAACGGTCAGATCGTCTTGAGGGCAAAGCTGGTCGTTTGCCACGAATTTCGCACAGCGGCTGGCTATGTTGACCACTTTGCCGACGAGGTCACTGTCGACCTTCGCTTTGAACTCATCAAGGTTCAGATCGAGGTCATCGACCTTCGCGCTGAGTTTGCTGGCGAAGAAGTATCGCAGGTAGGACGGGTTGAGATGGTCGGCGTAGGTTGAGGCCTGAATGAAGGTGCCCTTCGACTTGGACATCTTCTCGCCGTCGACCGTGAGGAAGCCGTGGATGTGGACCTTCTCCGGGAGGCTGAGGCCGGCCGTCTTGAGGATGCCGGGCCAGAAGAGGGTGTGGAAGTAGGTGATGTCCTTGCCGATGAAATGGTGCACCTCACAGTCGGGTGAACGCCACCAGTCGTCGAGTGACTCGCCGTTGGCCTTGCACCACTGCTGAGTGCTGGCGATGTAGCCGATCGGGGCGTCGAACCAGACGTACCAGTAGTTGCCGGGGAAGTCGGGGACCTCGAAGCCGAAGTAAGCCGGCGGGCGGGTGACGTCCCAGTCGCGAAGTTCGTCGCCGAGGAAGTGGCCCTTCAGGTAGTTGGCAATCTCAGTCTGGAGGTGCTCGCCGGATTGGGTCCATTCGTGGAGGAACTCATGGAGTTGCTCGAGTTGGATGAAGCGGTGTGGAGCTTCTCGCAACTCGGGAGTCGCACCGGAAAGCGTGCTCTTGGGGTCGATGAGTTCCTTGGGCGTGTAGTTGGAGAGACAATTCTCACAATGATCGCCGTTTTGGTCGGGCTTCTTACAGTTGGGGCAGGTGCCTTTGACGAAGCGGTCGGCGAGGTATGTCTGCGCCTCCGGGTCGTACAATTGCTCGACCGGTTTCTCAACGACGAGACCCGCATCGGTGACCGATTTCCAGATTTGCGCGCAGAGTTCCCGGTTCTCGTCACTGTGCGTGCTGCCATAGTTGTCAAACTCGACGTCGAATTTGGCGAAGTCGTTGACGTGCTGTTCGCGCATGTCGGCGATCAACTCTTCCTCGCTACGGCCTTCCTGTCGGGCACGGATCATAATGGCCGTGCCATGTGTGTCGTCGGCGCAGATGTAGAGACAGCGGTGGCCACGCAGCTTCTGGAACCGCACCCAGATGTCGGTCTGGATGTACTCGACCAGATGGCCGATATGGATCGGACCATTGGCGTACGGGAGAGCGGCAGTGACGAGGATTCGACGGGTCATTGTGCGTTTTCTGAGAGAGTCCGTGCGGCGACCGGCATTCTAGGAGAGAGACAATCGGGCCGAAAGCGTGGTTCGGGGACTTCGGGCGCAGAACCGAGTGGAGAGATTCATCGGGACAATGTCGAATGTCGAAGTCAGAATGACGAAGCAAGTCCGAATGTTGAAGCCCGAAGTGCTCTCACGTGTGTCACTTGCTGATTCGGTCTTCGATCTTCGGATTTCGGCATTCCTTCGTCATTCTGGTTTCGAGTTCGGGTTTCTCGCATTCCCGCGATGTTCTTCTCGCTGATCTGAGCATCATGGCTGCTTGACCAGTGCCTGTTCACGGTCGTAGCATGGGTTGATGCTTTCATTCTGATCGTTTCTGCCTATTCTCCGCCGTACTTTACGGCGTCACTCTCGCACTTTCGAGGGAAATCAGTGAACAAACCTGACGACTCCTCCCTGCCGGACCAGTCTGAGTCTCTTGTTGATGAACCGACAAAAGATCAGCTCGAACCCACTGATGCAAAGCCTGGCGAGGAGGAGGATCTTCCTGAGTATGAGCCGCTAACGCCTGAATTGGTTGAGGAAGAGGCGATTCGTGGCGACTTCATGCTGCAATGGGCGGCTGTGCTGCTGGGCATGATGCTGGCCTGGACCGTGATCGACCGCACCGAGGTGTTGGTCCATGTGAGAACGGGGCAGTATCTGGTTTCACATGGAATTCTGCCTCCCGCGACGGACGTGTTCTCAGCGACCGCTGAGGGGCGACCGTGGGTCAATCTCTCGTGGCTGTGGGATCTGTTGTTGGGGGGCATCTACAATACAGTGGGCGAGTCGGGACTGTCGGTGCTGTCGGCTGCGATCGCGTTCGTGACGTTTTGGTTGGTCTCGCGATTGACTCTGCCGGGGGTCTCAACGTGGTGGGGGGCTGTCTGTGCGGTGCTCGCGGCTTTGGCCTGCTTTCCAAGTTTGACCGTCACGCCACACATCGTGACGCTGCTGGGCGTTACGGTCACCCTGTGGCTGCTGTATCGCTGGCAATGGGATTCGAAACACTCGCTTTGGCCGATTGCGGGCGTGTTCCTCCTGTGGGGGAACCTCGACCCTCGCGCGTGGATTGGTGTTGTGCTCTTGTTGGCATTCACGGTTGGTGCAGCTGCGGACAGTGTGCGGACTCTCCCAGCCGATGCACGGAAGCTTTCGGTGAATACGCTGGGACTCGTGACTCTGGTGAGTTTGTTGGCGTTGTTGGTTCACCCGTTCTTGTGGGAGACATGGTTGTCGCCCTATTGGCTGTACAGCGTCGAGTACCCCGCGTTACGAGACTATGCCACGAGCGATTTGCCGTATGCCTTCGAGCGATTCCCGGCGATTGCCCCCCGATTTTGGAAGGACTTGAGTTACTTCAATTCTTCTGCCCTGTTGTTGATGGTGATCGCGAGTGTAACTCTGTTGCTCAATCGAGAACGACTGCGGTTATCCACTGCTTTCGCGTTACTGGCAATGAACCTGATCGGGATTGCGGGCGGACGTGAACTCGCGGTTGCAAGTCTGGTGAACGCCGTGATTACCACGGTCAACGGTCAAGAGTGGTACAAGGCGAACTTCCGGATGTCGTATTCGCTTGACCCTCGCGAATTGTTGTGGTCGCGAGGGGGACGGGCGGTCACAGTGCTGGCCATCTTTATGTTGGCGTTTGCTGCGGTGAGCGGTCACCTGACGGGAGGCCAGGGTCGTCGTGTGGGGATGGGTTTTTCTCCGAAACTCGCCCATCAACTTGAAAGTTACGAGGCGATCCTGGAGGACGCGTTTGATGTGCGTGCCTTCAACTTCCGTCTGCAACAGGGGGACGTGCTGATTTGGAGTGGATGGAAGCCGTTTGTTGACAGTCGTGTTCGCCTCTATGCGGACGAAGATTCAATCCTTTCGCAGCATCAAGATGTGCGGATCCGCATGCGACAACGGGAATCTCAGTATGCGGAACTCGATCGGAATATGTGGAGTACGATCTTTGACGACTACGAGATTTACCAGGCGCTGCCGCGACTTTCGGGAGCCAACCCCGACCATCATACATACCACGACTTGATAATGAATTCGAGTTGGCAACTGACAAGTCAGGGTGCCGCAACTGCCATCTTCACGCGCACAGATACATCGAACCGCGAGTTGGCAAGGTACCTTCAGGACCACGATGATGCGGCGTTCATCGATCGTTTTCTGCGATCAGAAACACCTGACACAGAGGAGACGATCTTCCGGGGCGTGTGGCCACAAGCACCGACATTTTATGAAACGTCGCTCTTTCTGCCGAATGTGGCTGAGTCCAATGCGACGAAGATCGCCGAGCACTACAGTTTTCTGAGGGAAATCGTACTCAGCAAACAGGAGTACGACGTGGCAATCGCACTTGCGTACGGTGCCATTCGTGAAGCCCGCAAAGGGTTGCGGGAGAATCCCAATCATGCTGCTGGATATCGGACGCTTGCGCGAGCTTATTCCTTTCTTCGAGAGATTGAGGCGGCATTTCAGGCGACAGTCAATCTCCCGCATCCGCATCCCATTCGCTACTACCAAATCATTGCGGCCTACCATCAGGTGCTCGACTGTGCCCCCGAGGATGTTGAAGCTCGATACTCGCTGTTCGAAACGTACTCCCAGAACGGTCGACACGATCTGGCTCTCAAGTATCTGGAGGAGGTTGTGGCGCTCACCGGGGAGACGACCGTTCTTCTGCCCGGACATATGAACCACAACCCTCAGCAGCGAGAAAACGACGACCGTTTGCTCGAATTGCAGACGATGGTTTCAGCCTTCCAGGAGAAGGTTAATGGCGCGTTGCAATCCGAGCGAAATCGGATGCAGATCGCACAGTCAACCTATGCCGCGGGATTTCCGTTGACGGCCCTGGAAGTGCTCGAAGGCGATCTGACGATCGTTGCACCCAATCCTGCTGCTCAAATGCTGAGAGGAATTCTGTTGCTGGAAGTCGGGCGGACCGAGGAGGCGTTCAATCAGATCGAGGGGTTGCGAGGATCTGCTGTCGAGGAACAATCTCCCGATTGGCCGGCCATGTCCGCCTACTGTAATCACGCTGCAGACGACTTGCTCACAGCAAGAAGGACACTTGAGGAAAGCCACCAAAAACTTGGCGAGATGATGACCACGGCGTTGTTAGAGTCGGCTCCGCTGCGATTCATCGGTCCGGTCCCCTCTCCCGAGGGATCGCTGGAATGGGGGGGGGGCGAACTGATGTCTTCGCTGCGACAGGCACAGACAGTCGGTGTGTTGACAACGTCGTTTGAAGCTCAAATCAATAACAACGAACTTCTGCGGGCACTCCTCTCGATCGAGATGGGAGACAACAAGGAAGCACTCTCGCTGTTTGAATCGATCATCAAGCGTCAACCCAAGTCGACCGCTCGTCCGATGATTGAGGTGTATGTGCGACTCTTGGGGGGCGCGCCGCTTCCGCCCGTGGAGGATTCGATCCCCTCAGATGATGGTTTGGTCGAAGTGACGGATTCGGTCGAAGTGACTGAGGATGCGCCGCGCAACGGCGAACCTGTCGAACCAGACAATGGCCACGACGCGGCCCCAGCAGTCCCTGATCTGACAACTCTCCCGCCGGCTGAGGAGTCTCTCAAGTCAAGACGCCTGGTGCCGGATGATGGTGAAGATCCGGAGAATTGAGGCTCGGTGGCATTGTATTGACTGTGCGGGGATTCAACTCTTGGGCAACTTAGGGACTGTCCTCAAATAAACTATCGAAGTGCGATAGGTCAATTTACCGTGGATCGCGGACAATGCGGCGATGCACGACGCACAAACGATCGATGGATTGGAATTGAAGTTTAATTCGCTCATCGGAGATCTTGAC
>JAJDEJ010000310.1 GCA_029259815.1 Planctomycetaceae bacterium
GATCTCTTTCGAAACACCCCTTTGGGCTACGGCCTTGCCGAACGCTCCCAGAGACGATTGGGCACCCCAGTTCGACTCACAACTCCCCAACATCCGTATGACCAACACTTGACAAGCAACGGGCTTTCATAGATGCCACCCAACTCACAACTTCAAAATTGACAGACCGCCAAGGCAAGCAGGCGTTTTGCCAGACAGTGGCTGCGTGATTGACGAAATTCACAGCGATCGGCGACAATCCGGTCAGTCACGGAAGCGATCCTCTCCCTCCTCAGCGTGAATGTGAGTGACCATGCCTCTCAACAACCTCCGACTGCTTGTTGTGTTCACATTCAGCGTGTTGTGCCTGGACGGCAGACCGACGGCTGCACAGACTGAACCGCGAGATGTCACTGGTAACGAGGCCACCGCGATTGAAAAGGAAGTGATCGCGGCATGGACAAAACGACAACAGGCCGTGGATGCGTTTTCGATTACCTACATGACCACAGTGATCAAGACTCCCGAAGGACTGAAACATCTGCAGAGAATTCTCGCACTGCTGGAGGTTGGCAATGCTAACGAACAACTTGCGAAAGACATAAGCATGGGCCAGATTTACTTCGTGACTCATCAGATAATTATGCAGGATGATCACTTGCGTAAAGAATATTGGAAATATACCAGTGCCGAAGAGCAACAGGATGCAGTGTCCAAGCTCACGCCGGGTGAGGGCAGTGATGATCTCTTCGTGACGAATGGAGAGGAAGCAACTTCACTCGATCCCAAATCACGAGTACCAAATTCTGAGAAGACGTTTCGTCAATTGGGCCTTCAGGACAGACAAGGATATGACCTGTCGTCAATCGACACGGAGATGTTGTTCCGGATCGTACGCGGCATGTTGCCGGAGGTTCAAGAGCGGTTTCCGCTGGCTACGGTAAAACTTCGACTCATCCCGAAAAGCCAGAAACATGCAGAGTACATCCTGGCAATCCACGACAATCTAGCGTCAAATCACATTCATGAGTTGACCCTGGATCGATCCCGTGGGTGTATTCCCGTGGAATACAAATCGCTGAATCGTCAGAACGGCCAAGCATCCGTAATCGTAAATATCGAATACCCGGAAGACGAGGTGATGCCACTCTTTCCATCAGGCTGGACCACGTCATGGATTCTTCCCGACGGTGCTTTGAAGCGGGTGAACATGGTGAGTGTGTCAAAAGTTGAAATCAACAATCTGTCGGCGGGCCATGAAATCTTCGAAATCCCGATCCTCGAAGGGACAATGGTCAGCAACGATCGAATTAGAGATCGCACGAAAGGTCGGAGCAGGTTCTCCATCATGTATGACGGTAAACTCCGGCCGATTGATGTCTTCAACGAATCTTATTGGGAGGCATTAGAGAGAGTCAAAGGGGAGTCAGTCGACGACGATCCGGATGCCCGTGATTGAACCAGTCACGGTGGCACTGCATCGGTCGGGCAGATGGACCGTGAATCACTCTTCGGCACTGCTGGTAAGTTCGCTGGATTGCGAATGTCGGTTGCAAAGAAAGTAGTCATCACGCTCCGTCGTGATGACGCTGTCGCTCAAACGTGTGCGCTCTTGTTGGGAGTCGGTTCTTCATCCGCTCATCACGTGAGGGACGTGGGATGAATAACTGTCGTATCGCGAAGTGTGGGTGGCCGGGTCTGGAGCGACGTCAGGAGCGAAGGCCCGGAACGGCTGCTGCTTCTCGTCACGACGCGAGTTGAACTACCCGTCATTGCGAATGCCCGCGATCACCGGGGCTTCCTTCCCGATGGTCAGTCCAGCCCCGGCCACCCATCATGCACGAAATCAAAGGCGACAGTAATAAAAGTCAATCCCACGTCCCGAGCGTGATGGCTACTTTGGAGAGAGCGGGTCTGATTATTGCGACTTCGATTGGGCGTGGGTGATGGTCTGAAACAAATGGACCAGCCGGTCCGGGTGACGAACGGTTCGATGGTGATCAGTTGCGATGGTCCGGCTCTCGCCGTACGACCATGTGCGTTCACACTTCACCATTGTCCGGCACAGCCAAGACCTACCTAGATGCGATTCCTGGTTCGATCAACCACCGCCGGACCCGGAAGAGGCGGTTGTGACGACAAAGGTCTTGACCTCCGCTGCTAATGCCTCGATGTCTCCCCTCGTCACTTTGGTCTTGTTGGCTTTGACCAGTTGCAAGTTGGGCATGTCCTTCAACTCCCTCAACGCCTCGACCGAGACGGGATTTGAATTGATCGACAGGGCTCTCAGCCAAGGCATGTCCTTGAGTCCAATGATTGCCTGATCGGTGATCTTTGTATTGTCGAGTGACAAGGTCTCCAGGCCGGGGATCGCTGCGATGGGGGCGATCCCGGCTTCTTCGACCGGGCAATTGTTCAGATTCAGACTGAGCATCTTCGGTGTTTCCGCCTTTGCCACATCCTTGAACGCCGTGCCATCGCACTTCGAATCGGCAAGACTGAGATACTCGAGCGGAACCTCCTGCAGTTCCTTCAGGAAACTTCCAGTCAGTGGGATCCCCTCCAGCGACAGGAAAGTGAGCGATTTGCAATTCTTTAGCCATGCAAGTCCTTCGTCTGTCAGATTGCAGTGATCCAAAACAAGAGTCTTCAGGTTGGGCATTTGGGAAAGAGTCTTGAGCGAGGCGTCTGTCAACTTCGTTCTCGAAGCATCCAGCTCAGTCAGGTTTTTCAATCCCACCAACTTGGCGACACCGACGTCGGAGACACCGGTCCCGGCGATCGCCAGATCCTGCAGACTCTCAAGAGATTGCACATGACCCAAGCCGGCATCCGTGAGCGCTGTCTCACTCAGATCGAGCTTCGATAGGAGGGGGATCTGGGAGAGATTTGTGAGACCTGCGTCGGTCACACTTGTGGCTCGAAGTTCCAATTTGCGGAGCCGGGGAGTCTGCTGAAGCAAGACCAGATCCTCATCCCCGACCGCGGACTGACTGAGCATGATCTGATCGACTTCGACCCCGCCGTAGAAGTCCCCCCATCCATCCCAATCTTCTCCGGAAATCGATTGCATGAACTCAGGGACGGCAACGGTCGTGTGTGCCCTCCCTCCCAGCGAATCAACTCTCTGACTGACGTCGACCACCGGCGAGTAGCCGGCCAGCCCCTTCAGCACCAAGGGAATAAGCAGAACGAGTAGTACGATAGTCAGGAGAATTCTGAAAGTCAGAATCTTCGAACGAGGAGTCAGGGCAGCGTCTGATTGAGGAGAGGGCTGAGGGGCGTTCATAAATTCACCATGTCTCGACTGCGGTGGTCAAATCGGTGTCGCGTCTCTAGCTGCAGATCAGCTCCGGATCTTCGACCAGACCAACCCCAACCATCGCGACATTAAAGGGCCAGTGGCAGGAACAAAGAACCGCGCCGACATCGCTCTCAAAGCGAAAGAACGCCAGCTGAATCGGCGCGCCGTTGAGACCGATTGCATCACGATCTTCGTATGTATGTATGTATGACTGAGGAGTATCCGAAGTCAAGGAAGCTGCTCGAGTCGCAAGAGTTCAAAAGTAACCGCGAACTATCGTCATTCGGCTGAATCTTGCGAATCCAGCTACGATTCTCGCCTCAGAGTCATGTCCGACGTGCGATTGCCGTGGTGCTGGCCCACATTCGCAACGTGGTCGTTCATGATGTCAATCACTGTTTCCGGATTACCGGCCCCCCTCACCTCGCCACCCTCGACAATTGAGGCGCCTAGCAAAAGATGTTGGATCACTTGGTAGTAATTCGACCGTATGGTAGAATATACAATCCTTCAAAGACTGGGGCTGATCAGTTCCGTTCGATGCGCGGCATCCCGCCGGACCGCATTGTTCGTTTCGCGGTTCCCCAGTTGCACTTGGGTAGCAGGTTGCTCGCAGTTATCACGTGGTGTTTCCAGAAGGCTGCAGTGATCTACTGTGTTTTGTTTTCCGTCCTCGGTTTTGGGAGTACGTCAGATGAAGTGTTCCAGAAAACTTACTCGCGGCTTCACTCTGATTGAGCTGCTCGTCGTCATCGCGATCATCGCGATCCTGATCGCTTTGTTGCTGCCAGCGGTCCAGCAGGCACGCGAAGCGGCCAGGCGAACTCAGTGCCGCAACAATATGAAGCAGTTAGGTCTCGCACTTCATAACTATCATGATGTGTTCCTTCAGTTTCCGCTGGGCATTGGTTACGTCCAAGGGCCGAACAATCCCTTCTTCGGAAACGCCCAGAATTCCAATCAGGATGATCCCAACGTCCATGTCTGGACGGAAGGTGTGCTGCCTTATATCGATCAGAGGAACGTTTACGACCAGATCGATTTCAGTGTGCCAGTTCTCGCCCCAATGGATTTCAGTCCGGCTGGTGTTACACCTCCCTACGCCCCCATGCCGGGCGCGAACCAGGATGCGACCTTCCATGTGATTCCAGGCTTTATCTGTCCGAGTACCCCTCGGACTTCGAATCTACTCACTGACATTGATTTTGGTGAGATTTTCAATCCAGCGCTGGCCGGGGCTGGCATCCTGCTTAAGGGGGGTGCCATGGACTACCCCGCCACCAGTGCGTGTGACGACGAGGTTGCGGATGCTGCGGGAGAAACCTTCAATCGTGGAGTGCTCTCTGACGAGCAGTATACCGGGATCAAACATATCATTGATGGCACTTCAAACACATCGATGCTCTGCGAGCGGGCGGGTGCTCCACAAGTCTATCGCAAGGGCCAGCCGGTGTCTGGATTAACAACAAGCGGTGGTACTTGGAACGATCCATTTCTCGGCGCCAATTACTTTCGGGGATCTCTGTTCGATGGAACGAACGTGGGAACCGGAACATGTACATTGAACTGTACGAATGAACGATTGGGCGGGGGTTATAGCTTCCACACCGGTTCGGTCACGTTTCTGCTGGCCGACGGCTCGGCTCGATCCGTGTCAGAAAATATCGACGCCGGGATCGTCGGTCGACTCATCTCCTTCGCAGGAGGTCAAGTCGTCGGAGATTTCTAAACGATTGAGATTCTCAATCTCGGAGTCGTCGTTGATGCGGAACTTCTGCAGATGCCAGAATTCTCGGAGGCCTGTTGCTGACGCTTTTCCACGACAGCGAACAGACCTCCATTTTCTCATTGGTTGATGGTTCTATTTCGGAAGACCGGGGGGGTCTCCTCTTCGCAAGTTTGTTTTACATACGGACATAACAGACTGAGTGTGCGGTTCTGGCAGGAGGGCGTTTCACAACTCGGTTTGGCGCCACAGATGGCTGCTGAATTCCCACACGCCACTGATGAGCTGAGGGTTGTGGAACCGGCTTCAAGAGCCTTCCCGTCATTACATCCTCTCTCACTTTCCAGTTGGGTAATCAAATGCACCATTCGAAGTTCTCTTGCGTCTTGCTTTGCGCGCTGCTGCTGCTTGCAGGCTGTTCGTCTTCATCAGGTCCGGAAGGACCTCCGCCTCCCAACACGTCCCAAATAGGCGGGGTGTTGTTGATTGATGGAGAGCCTCCGCCTCTCGGCTTGATCGAAATGAAGCTCTATCCCAAAGGTCGCGCGCCCAAGCCGGGTGAGCGGATTCCAAAATGTATTGTTGGTCAGGATGGAAGATATACATTTAGTTCCTACCGGGATGGAGATGGTGCCGAACCCGGTGAGTACGTTCTCTCAATCGAGCACCTGAAAATGGGCGGCCCAGGCGAACTGTACGGTCCGGACAAATTCGGGAACAATTTCAACTCCCCGTTCAACGAGGATCCCAGGTTTCAAGTGACAGTGGTTGAGGGAGAATCCGGCGAAGTCCCCACCATTGACATCAAAACGAGTGAGTTAGAAATGCGACCGAGTCATCCTTATGCAAGCCCACCGGGAAAAAGGACGAGAAGGAAATAGCAATCCTCTCTCGCAACGTCACTTGAGCCCGTTTCAGAAGTTGTCGGCTGGTGGACGGATTCAAGTGAAAGTTGCCGGGTGCCGTGACCACTGGTCGTACTCGCTGGTCCATTGCTCCTTGTCGGCGTTCTGCGCCGATCCCGTCACGAAATCCAGAGGCCAACTCCTTGACAGGAAAGTGTTTCCGCAGATAGTCGCGGAAAACGCCTGCCCAGGAATGCCCCAACAAGCGACGCCGTTTCGGCCCCAAGTGCACCTGACCTCGCCCCCTGAAACGGTAGGTCACCGCTCGCCTCTTGATTTCCATGAGATGCGCCACCTTTCAGAACGAACTGAAGCTGTTCGTAAATTGGCGCAATGAGCATCGGCCACACACCGCCCTGGATGGCTGCACTCCAAGCAAACTGTACCACGCTCTCCCTGCTGCGAGCCGTCGTCCACGCTGCGAGCCGACGTTGAGATGGTCGCTGTGATCACGCTGCACAAATCTCCAGACGCTCGTCGCGAGACAGCCAGGAGTAAAGCCTTCGCTCACGATCGAATTCATCCAGAGGCGCAAATCTCTCCCCGTTGTCTCACCGAATCGCGCTGTGTGACGCGGCAATGCACTTCTTTCCCTTCCCAAGAGGTGGAAGTGGCCTGGGCACAATCCCGCATGTGACGATCGATGTGTTCAGATCGTCAAAGATCGCGCGGTACACCGCCGAATGGTCACGGCGAACGCAGTCGATTCGATGTACACGTGCTTACTCAAAATACGCTGGACCAGCACACCCACACGCTTCGCGTTACAGTTTAAGATCCGAACGCAGTTGCCGAAACGCGGAGACTTCGAGCGGATGGAGACTGTTCGTATGCAGGCCAAATTTGAATGCGGTCTGGAGTGCGTCACGTGCCTGACTTGCATTGCCGGAGGCGAAGTGTGCCTGAGACAAGCGAAAATGGCGAACGGACGACGGGGATTCAGCGATTGCCGTCTCCGCACTGAGGATGGCTGCCTCTGGGGCTCCCAGAGCGAGTTCAACAGCCGCTCGAGTGTCCACCAATACACCGACAGGTCCAACCTGTTGGATCGCCCGGTCGATCAGGCTGGCCGCCTCATTCGCGTCACCGTTCGTCAGCACTTGCAAGATCGCGGCTTCGTTAAGTGCCTCCACGTTCTTGGGATCCCGTTCAAGTACGAACTGATAGGACTCGAGCGCCGCTTCGTAGTCTCCCCCCAAGGCAAGTGCGTGAGCATAGGAAAGACGAAGGGTACTGGAGTCGGGTTGAGCAGAACACCGAGACTGGATCCACAGCCGCACGTCCTCCGCGTCGTCCGGCCCGACTTGTTGGGTCCGCAGCACTTGGACGTAGACGCGAGCCAGGCGCTCATCGGAAACGACCTCTCGTAGGCGTTCACAGGTCTGCAAGGCGTCATCAATTCGCCACCATCGCAGAAAGAAGCGAACCAGTTGGATCCTGCTTGCCGGATCGCCATCCGCACTTCGATCGTAAAGCTGTTCAGCCAAGACGGCGAAGTCTTCGGCAGACGTAAGCCGACCAGTCCGATCAAGGTCTTTGGCAATTTCATCAACTGCAACGGCAAGGCGGAGCAGACGTTGTCGAGTTTGATCTTCATTCAGGTCACTTTGCTCCGACAACGCCGATTCGCTCAGCAGGGCAAGCGCTTCTTCGATTTGGCCTTTCCTGATGAGCCATTGAGCCGACAGCGCGACCGTATCGATCTCCTCCGGACGCATCCCTTGCAATCGATCGATGAGGTCGGCAAGTAGTTCCTCGTTGCCATCTGTCTTCAGCAGCAAGGACATCGCGAAGGTGAGTATTCGCGAATCCCGGGGCGACCGTGCCACCAAGTGACGAGCTTCTCGCTGAGCGGACTCGATGTCGTCCAAGGCTGCATAAAGTTGGGCCAAGACCATTGTGTCTTGGACTGACAGCGGTCTACGACTCTTCAGCTCGTCGTAAAAATGAACCGCTGCACGCTGATCGGCGCGGAGCGGGGAAGAAGCTAACAACCGTGTCTGTAATCGCAGATCGTGTTGATCACTCTGGGAGTCTGGTACGAGAGGATTTTCATTGAGCAGGGCCAGTGCCTCCTGCCGAGCCGAATACCCTCCAGATTCTGCCAGCAACCCAGCCAGCGTTCGTCTGGCCAAAACGACTAGCGACGGATTCTCCGGGTGAGGGCTGTCGATAAGGTCCCGTAATATCTTTGTCGCCTGCTCTCGTCGACCGGATCGGACAGAGAATCGTACGCCCTGCACCAATTCCCACGCGTTCTGAACGCCATCGGCCAGCTCGCGGTTGTAGTATGCAGCCGATTTCTCAGCCTCACCCGTGACATCGTAGCATTGTGCTAGCGTCATGTTGACCAACTGATCCGAAACTGACTCCTTAGCCTCCTCGATCGCCGCCGTCAGATCATCAGCACGGTTGGACGCATGGAGGAAGGCTGCGAGGGCAATCCAGCCGGCCGGTTGTTCGGGGGCGATCTTCGTTGCATTGCGGAAATGAACTTCGGCTTGTTCAGATCGTCCCGCCAGCTGATAGACCTGACCCAGCCAGATTTGTCCGTCCAGAGTCTCCTCTGCCGAACCATGGCTGGCTTCCGCGAATCGAACAGCTTCCCCTAGCTCACTCTCTTGCAACGACGCGAGAGTCCCCACCTGCGCCAGTTGTGAGCCGATGTTTAACGAGTTCGCCTGCTCGAAACGCCGAATCAATCGTCCGACTTCGGCGAATTCACCGCGCTGATACATCAGCTTCGCTAGCTGCAAGACACAATGCTGGCTGGGAGTTCCCTCATCGACAACTGCGGAGTAATGCTCGAGCGCACGTTCCAAGTCACCTTCAAGCTGGCAGATATCCCCCAACAAAGTCCGGACTTTGGTAGAGTCCAGAAACCGTCCCTCCAAACTCTCCAGGATCCGACGGGCATCGGCGAGCCGATCTCGCTGGCCTTGTCGTCCTAACGCGTAGAGTCGTGTTGCTTCGGCGAGCTGCCAGTAAATTCCGGTCCTGCCTTCTACCTCGCGCATCTTCGAGATAAGTGCGTGGGCCGCTTGCTCGTCGCCCTGCCGAAGGGCAATCATGAATTTAGCACGCATGACGCTCAGATCAAATGGCCGCTGCGTTTCGATCTCGCTCCAGCACTTGTCCGCCTGATCCAGGTTCCCGACGCCGCTCCAGCCAGCGGCCAGACTTCGCAAGGCCGTCAGCCGCTGCTCGCCAGCCAGTGTGCTCAAGCCGTCCTGGTATTGCTGCAGCTGATCGCGATCACCGGCCGCGGCGGCAAGTTCAATTCTTTTCCCGATGGTTGTTCCACTCCCGGCAGAGTTGAGATCAAACTGTTCCAGTGTCTCTGTTGCCGCCGACCAGCCGCCTTGGGTCGCACGGACGGCTGTCAACAGCAACCAAAGTTGTCGATCACCGGGCCTTCGTTTCGCTGCACGCTGTAGGACCTCTTCGGCCTCATCCGGCCGCTGCTGAGCGAGTAAGAGCTGAGACCGTAGTAAGGCCCCCGTGACCGAGTTTGGATCCGCCGTGGTCGCCCGGTCAATCGCCTTCTCGACGATCTCCCACCGTTGCTTATTTTCAGGCAACTGCCTGTGCTTCGCAATCATCGCTTGGGCAATCGCCGCGAGGGCTGCCGGATCATCTTCCAGCCTCTTGTACTGTTTAATCGCCTCGTCAAACTGCCCCATCATCAAGTGTGATTCGGCCAAGCGGACGATGGCATCTGCCAAGTCTGGATTCAATGACAATACGTCGAGAAAGGTTTGATGCCGGTGGATGAGATGCCCCATTTCCTCCCAGCAATCGGCGATTCTGAGACCCGCACGACACCGCAGTGCCAGGGGCGCGGACGGGTTCAACATCACCTGTCGGAAGAGCTTTACGGCAGCGGGCCATTCACTGGCCTGGAACGCCATTCTGGCCCTTAAGAACTCCGAGAGATACCAGTGATCTCCGAACCGCGATTCGAGCTTTGTGACCGACGCCCCCGCGGCGTCGATGTCTCCCTGCAGCATCAGCACATCCGCCTGAAGGCAGTTGGCAATCTCTGAGTCGGGAGCAGTCTGCAGAATGGACTGTAGACGCATCCCCGCCTGTTCATAGTTGCCATCAAATACATCCAGTTGGACGAGCGCCAATGCGACGTCGGTCTCCAACTCGTCGTTTTCATCGTTGAAGTCGACCGCATCAAGAATCGCGCGCAATTTCCCCTGACTGACCGGGTTCGTCGGCCACGGGCCTTGGGCAACCAAACTCACCATGAGGGTACAGACGTCAACACTCTGAGGAGCGAGTCGATAAGCACGAATCGCGTCAATTCGAGCTTGGCGAATTAGTCCGTGGTCCAATGCGAACTGAGCCCGCATCACATATCCCTCTGGATTTTGGGGGTTCCGCCTGACGAGATCGTTCAACAGTTCTTCAGCTTGCTCCATCACCTCCAGACGGTGCGCGTACAGTCCTACGAGGCGCCTGTAGTTCGTGAGTTCACGGGGGGCGGCTTCAATTGCCCGCCTGTAAGCCTGAACTGCTACTTGATAGCGCCCTAAACGCTCGAGATTCTCTCCTGAGAGCCGCAGCAATTCTGCGTCATGAGGTGACCGCAGCAAAAGAACATCAATGTGCTGCACGGCATCGGCATATCGTCCGAACTCGATGTGTAGATCAACCAGCTTGCGGCGGACATCCGTTGATAGAGGACGCTCTCGCAAGATTCCTTCAAACAACTGCAACGCCTCGTAACGTGAAGCGGGATCGTCAGCGGTTTCTTCAATGGAAAAAGCCAAGCTCGCGATTGCATCCACATCCCTCGCCCCCACACTCAGATAGCGTTGCAGATGCGAGATGGCGGCTTCGGCGTCCCCTCGATTGCGGGCTTCAATCCCCCACTCACGAAATTGGTCGGCCAAGCGGTTGATCTGCCAGTCATGCAGACAGCGGACTCCAAAACACAGCAAACTGCCACCAATCAGCGAAACGATCAGCACCCGGTAGTTGATTGGGCTGAATGGCCGCTCAACGGCCACTTCGTTTAACGGCCACTCAGTGCAGTTCGCCTGCAGGGCATGACGCGGCGGATCGCCCGCAGGTGAGGTTTCAACAGCGGTAAGTCGAGGGTCGGAGCGCATGAGAGCTGTGATGAGGCCAAGCAGCGACTTTGAACATCACAACACGTCAGGGGACAAGCGGGAGTCGTCAGGCAGCACAGGTTGCCGACGCCGATACCGTCCAGCCAGACAAGCGGCACCAATCGCAAAGAGCGCCATTGACGTAGGTTCCGGCACTGCCGGATTGTTGTCCAGCGAGGTCGTGTTCCAGAAGAGGTTGTCAATCGCACCGGAACCGCCAAATTTGAACAGAATGGTATCGAAGCTTTGTACCCCAAGTTCACTTGCTGTCAGGGGGGCAATCGTGTTGACCGAATGGTTACCGAAACCTGCGTTGTCCCGGCTGATGAAGTCGACGAAATTGATCTCTCCAACCGGAGTGCCACCGATTCCACCGCTGAAGACTGATGCGACGTAACCGTCGCTCGCTTCGTCAACTTCAATGTCAATCAGATCGAAACCGAATGCATCGAGCGCAAATTCAAATGACAGGAGGATGAAGCCAGCCGGCCTTTGTCCCTCATCGTCCGGAGTCGGTACATACACTCCACCATCCGGGTCGGGCACGGCCCCGGCGTGTTCCGCAATGATCAGCATGTTGCCAAATGGGGTGTTAGTGTCCAAGTTACCACCGCTCCAAGGGGGGCCTTCCAGATCTGGATCTCGTGTGCCACTTAACGTGGAATCAAACAGAATCCCCAAATCCTGATCCGGCGAGCCTGTGACGTTGAGCACGTCAATCTGCAGTCCCAGTCCGGTAAACGGATTGTTGGGGGTGCTGTTGGTCACACCGTTGTTGACAACCAATCCGTGTTGACTCGTTCGAGTGGCGTCAAATGTCCCGATGTCGAAGTCTGCAAAATCATCGAACGTGAGTAGAGTCGACTCCGCTCTGGCACTTACGGAGAAAGCAAGCGATAGCACGAGGGTCGCAAAAGTCACGCGAGAGAATGAATGGCCCATGAGATATCCAAGGTTGCAGAAAATGCGCAGAAAAAGAAGTCACTCACGTTCGATTATGATACACGGCCCGTTCCTGAAATGTCAATCACTTGCACAGCGACGGCAATCAATTAGCGAAAAAATCGCGATTCAGACGATGATCGTAGCTGGCGAAAAATGTGACTCTCTGTCCAAGATTGCTTCGGTTTGGCGGGAAGCCTCCCTTCGGTGGCAGGTCTCATTGACAGAACCCTTGTTTTGAGCGCATCCGGCATTCGCGTCAGAACGATCATACCTTCCCCCACGCTGCTCTGATCGGGTCAGATTCCCACCACGCTCCCCATTCTTCGGCGTAGGGTTCCGATGCGGGCTTCTCCGCAAATGCGGCATTCGCCGCCCATGCAGGCATCACCATAGCCTCCATTCCTCATCAAACGCCAGATCTTGCGAGCATCCATCATGCCCTGCCAAACGCATCGTGACTCTGAGAGCGGATTGCCGGAAGACGCCGGGGTCGTCTGCAAAATAGCCGACCGGTTCGAGGACTTCGACGCTGCCTTCGAGATGGTTTACTCGCAGTACCTGTCGAGCGGGCTAACCGCTCCGAATCCCTTCCAGCGCCGCGTTCTCCCACATCACCTGCAGCCGGGAACCAATGTGTTCATCGCCTACCAACAGGGTGAACCCGTCTGCACGACCACTCTCATCAGTGATTCCCCACTGGGACTACCGATTGAGGCAGTCTTCCCAGACGAGATCGAAAGGAAGCGTCGACGCGGCATCGCGTTGGCCGAAGTTTCCTCTCTGGCAAGCCGGGCTCGATCTCCAGTGAGTTTTCATCGTCTGTTCATGCGGTTATTGCGAATCCTCTGCCAACACTCTCGCCGGTTCGGCATCGACCAATTGGTCGTTGCCGTCCATCCCAAACATGCGGCGTACTACGAAAGAAAAATGGGGTACCGTCGGTTTAGCGAAGAGGTCACCTATGAATCCCTGGGCGACGCACCGGCTGTGGCCCTTGCGCTCGACTTTCACGAGGCAGAAGTCACACGTCCCCCTGCGTACGATTCGATCTTCGGCGAACCGTTGTCGCTGATGGAGATCCTGCCGCGTCCGATGTCGCCCAAGCTCTCAGAGTACTTTCGGCCAATGGTCGATTTGTCGGTCCAAAACGTGCCACTACTCGTCTAGTCGAAGAACATATCTATCAATCAAGGCTCTCTGCAGCAGAAGTCGCGTCATGGATCTCGACGTCCTCTTGCTCAGCGGCGGAACGAGGATTCTCGAACATGTGCGGACAGTGACAGCTGTGCAGGATGCGGGCGTCAGAGTGAGATCGTGGCCGGGATCTCAGCCAGAGCATCTGACGGTCCATTCCCCAAGCCGTGAAACAGGAAGATCCAATGCCCCTCACTCTCACTCCTCCCCAAGACGGATCGATGGACACGGCAACCAATCGGGTTGCCATTGACGAAGCTGTTCGAGCATGGCGACGCGATCTTGGTGATGATCGCGTCTGCTGCCAAAGTCGGGTGACGCAAGCGTACTCCGCATCGACGTCATCCGTCGAACGGAGAATCCCCGTCGTCCTGAAGCCCACCGATCGGGAACACGTGACCGCGATCGTCAAGACGGCGGCCATGCATGGTGTGCCACTCTACCCCATCAGCCGTGGACGGAATTGGGGATACGGTTCCGCCAACCCCGCCACGAACGATTGCGCCGTCGTCGATCTCTCCGGACTGAATCGCATCCGTGAGTTCGATGCGGATCTGGGTGTTGTGACTCTGGAACCGGGAGTGACCCAGCAGCAGCTCGACGATTATCTCACGCAGCGCGGCCACCCCTTCTGTGTGCCCGTCCATGGTGGCGGTCCCGATTGCAGCCTGCTCGGCAATGCGCTCGAGAGGGGTTATGGAATCACGCCTCATGCTGACCACTTTGGTGCGCTGATGAACGTTGAGGCCGTCCTCCCGAATGGACAGTTCTACCAGACTCCGCTGACAGAACTGGGAGGGCCACTGGTGGATCGGGCGTTCAAGTGGGGCATCGGCCCCTATGTCGACGGCCTCTTCGCCCAAGGCAACTTCGGCATTGTCACCAGTGCCACCATCGCCCTGGCTCCGCGCAGCCAGCAGACCACTGCCTTCCTGTTCATGGCCAGGACTGATGCTGACCTGGAAGAGCTGGTCCTCGCGGTCCGAGACCTGCAACGCCGGCTGGGCTCTGTTTGCACGCCGATCAACTTGATGAACGACCTTCGCGTGTTGTCCATGACCGTCCCCTATCCACGGGACGAAGTCTCTCCCGGCGACCCGATCCCGGCGAACACCGTGGACGAATTGGCCAAGGCTAATCAGGTCGCTCCCTGGACCGGAATCGGAGCACTCCAGGGTGACCCCGGCATCGTCCGATCGGCCATGCGCACACTCAAGCGTCGGCTGCAACCGCACGTCAAACGTCTGGTGACATTCGACGATCGACGCCTGAGACTCTTCCAGACAGTCGCCCGTTGTCTGCCAAGCCGCTGGCGAACGGTTGTGGGCCGACAGTTGTCGGCTGCTGAGAGTTTCCTGGAAATCGTGAACGGCAAACCGAGCCGCGTCGCGTTGCCATTGGCCTACTGGAAAAGTGGCCGGACCGTCGATCTCAACAGCGAACTCAATCTCGCCGCTGATGGCTGCGGTCTCAGTTGGTTCGCACCGCTGGTCCCCATGAAGCCGGAACTCGTCCGCAACTACACCAATCTGGTGACACAGACCTGCCGCGACTACGGACTCGACCCTCTCATCACACTGACCAGTCTCTCCGATCGCTGTTTCGACAGCACCGTCCCACTGCTCTTCGACCAAAGCGACCCCACGCAAGTCCTCGCCGCCAAGGCCTGCCACGACGCGCTGCTCAACACCGCCCGGAAACAAGGCTTCGTCCCCTACCGCCTCGGCATCGACCACATGTCCTGGGCCATCAACCCCGACACCCCCTACTGGTCAACCGTCGCCAAACTCAAAGCCGCCCTCGACCCCCAACACCTCATCGCCCCAGGGCGATACTGTCCTGTCACGGAAAACGATACGCCCAGCTTATATGGCTAGTTTCAGGAGCCTTCTTCATGTCGACAACACTTTGTGATCCCTTAGAAACGGTGAAATCCCCACCTGACGCTGGTTGTGTTCTTTGCGGTCATTCGGCAACGCTGGGGCAGGCGAAAGTAGTCTGCAAAGTGCCGTCGAACGTACGAATGTTTCAGCACGAGAAGTTCACGGTATGGCGCTGTGAAAACTGTCGTTCTCTGCACTCACACGAAAATGTCGACCTGGATCGATATTACAAGCACTATCCGTTCAAACAACATGAGATGAACTTCGCAACACGGTGTGCCTACAACAATCGATTACGGCTGTTGCGAAAACGAGATGTCTGCTCAAGCGACAAGGTTCTCGACTACGGATGCGGTGAAGGCCTGTTCGTCGACTTTCTACACGAGAAGGGGTTCCAGAACGTCGCTGGATACGATGCCTTTGCCGAGGAGTACTCCAATGAAGCGGTTCTTGAAGACCAGTTTGATGTGATCGTCTCGTACGATGTGATTGAGCATGTCGAAGAGCCACGAAGCTTCTTTGACTCTCTGGTCAATCTGCTCGCTCCCGGCGGATTGCTTGTCGTCGGAACACCTAATGCCGAACAGATCGACCTGTCGCGGTGGGAAGAATTCTCAATGGAACTGCACCAGCCGTATCATCGGCACATTCTTTCCGAGCAGGTGCTTATGCAGTTGGGGCGTGATGCTGGATTGAAAGCAGAGTACGTCTATCACCGCTTCTACTTCGACACACTCTACCCGTCGGTCAACACGCGGTTCATGGAAGAGTATGTCCGAGCGACAGGCAGCGTCATTGATGTTGTCGTCGAAGAGCCGCAGCCTGGTGTTGTGTTCCGATCGCCCCGCCTGCTGTTCCACGCGTTCTTCGGTTACTTTGCTCCGCCACGCGGGAACATGATGGCCTTCTTCAGGAAGTAGCAAAGCCTGCATCAACGGGCTATTGCCAATCTCGGGGGATGATTAGTTCCTTTGCCCGTTCACGGGTGTAACTGGTCAATAGCGTCTGAGCGATTCGTGCGGAGCTTTGAAACTCGTGCTCAAGAACTTTCTTGACAGCAGTCAGAACATCATCTGGTTGCCAGCGGCCTGGGCGGACCTCGATCCCCCATCCCAGTGCCGTCACGCGGTCCATATTCGTCTCCTGATCGTGAAACGTCGGGATGCCGACGATCGGCACTCCCTCACTGATCGCTTGGTAGACGGTGAGCGATCCGCCGTGGCAGATGACCGCCTGGCTGTGCCGCAGTAGAGCCGAACCGGGTGCGTAGTCGGTCGCGAAGATGCCCTCTGGAACTCCGTCAAACCGTCCTCCCGTCGTGGTGAGGACCTGATAGCCGTGATCACGAAGGAGAGTGAGGAGTCGAACTGCACTCTGCTCATCACCTGTGCTGCCCAGCGTGACATAGACGGTGGGCTGGTCCGGCTGCAGATCGGACAACCATTCGGGCTCGGGCAGCTTCGGTTCCCAGATCAACGGCCCGATGTAGCGATAGTGATCCGGCAGGTTGTCACAGGGCGCATACTCCGGCAGATCGGCGATCAGGTTGCCGTGCGGTGAGCAGATGACATCCAGCACATTTTCAACCGGCCTCAAGCCCTGTTGTTTCCGGTAGCGATTGAAGTGGCGGGCGAACTGCTTGAGCGTGAGCTGCTTGAGTGCCGGAAAGATCGCTCGGCTAATTCGCTGCCCCAGCAGTCGCACGATCGGAAACGTTTCCGGAGGATGTTCCTCGGCCGAGTAGAACGGGGTCATATACCCGCTCACGATGTTCCAATACGGCACACCAGCCAACTCGGCCGACACATTCAGGCTCATCCGCATGTCGCCGATGATGAGGTCCGGACTGGTCTGGTCAATCAATGTCAAATCGGATTCCACGTATCGACGCACGGTCGTCCGATCAAAGATGTGTGACCCTCGTCGAATGGCCGCCAGTGCCTGAGCTGGTGGGACGCAGTCGACTTCGCAAGGATTGAAACCCTCCTGCTGCACAAGCTGCTGATGCGCGGCTCCGGTGGCAAACAGGATTCGATGGCCTTCCTCTTCAAGGCGTCTTGCCAGCATCATCGCTCGAGCGACATGAGCCAGACTCATACTGTCGCCAATGACGAGAATGGTCTTCGCTGAAGAGTTCTGTGGCATCCGTTCCTCAATCTCAAAACAAAAAAGGGGAAGAGTGCCGGTGGCACCCTTCCCCATCTCGTTCAAGCTAGTCAGCAATCAGACAGCAGTCTGCTCAGCAGCCTTGCGTCGCCGTCGACGAGCAAACGGTGCAGCACAACCAGCACCAATCAAAGCAAGAAACATTGAACCTGGCTCGGGGCTCGCGAATACGTGTGCGGGATCCGAACTGTGCAGGCTCCAAGGACTCCCAGTGGTTGGGCCAAAGGTGTTGCCTTTTCCAGTCAAATGAAATCGATGTGCCCCTGAAGGATCAGCAAAGGCGCCTGGCGTTAGTCCGAAATTATCAAATCCGTCATTAAGGTAAATCGACGACCCAACGAGATCATCGATCGATGTCAATCCCGGAATTCCAAATGCCGCTAGTTCGATATTCGGATTATACAAAGGAACGGGGCCTCCACCAGTATCAGCAATTGAGCCCGTACCGGCGAAAGCGTTCAAGCCATAGATAAATGTTGAATTGGCGGATAGAGAAACCCCACCGAAGAGAGTCGCTGTTCCAGCCCAATACCCGTTGCCGGCAACCCCCCAATCAGTTGGCGAAGCGAACGATGTGAATCCAAAATCACCCAAAGCTGACCCATCCGAGGCGGCAACAATTCCAGCAGCCTGAGTGGGTCCATCGAGCAAGGGCTCCACTACGGTACCACCCTCAAAAAGACTCATTGCCGAACCTGCAGTTGCCCCCAGCCCGGTGATACCAGATCCATCTGCCAAGGTAATTGGTCCGGTACCGAGAATACCTTCAGTGCCCGTCTTGTTCGTAGGACTAAAGAGAATAATCGTTCCACCCGTATACGTCGCAAGATCAAAATCTGTCAAAATTGTACCGGCGGCAACTGCTCCACCCGCGTTGGATCCGCCCGTTGAAACGATAAAGGATGCCTGAACGTCGAACACACCAGTCACTTCAGGTACTGGATCGTTTTGCGATCCACTTGGGGTCGTGATGTTGTTTGCACGGAAAATGCCGTAAAATCGATCCCCATTTCGAATCCCTTCGCCAGCGGTCTTTACACTCCCATCCGCCTTCACGACATCACTTCGGTCATTGAAATTGATTTCGTTCGGTTCACCGAAGGCGATACCCGCGTCGGCCGAATTCACAAACAGTGAAATGACTAGAAATGCGGCTGATTGCCACACCAATTGTACTTTCTTCATTGCAATAATTCCTCGTAATCAGTTGAAAGAGCTTGATCGCACTGCATGAAACACTACATGCAAACGTAACGAAAACGCTTTTTCAACCACGAGGAGGGGGTGAGAGGCCGCCGAGATAGGGCGGGGCGTGGAGCGGGCAGGAAGGGAGGCCGATGCGGTCGGTGGAATCGTCGACGATCGGCAGTTGGGCTGTGGTGAGTGCGCTCAGTTGACTCATTGTCGTCGGTGCTGAGGTCCCCGACATCCCGTCGGAGGGGGTGTCTGACTCGTGCATTGAGACGCGAACCACGTTGTCCAGACACGCGGGCCGGTACAACTGCTTCGTCGCCACTGTCGTGGCTTTGGCTCCGGCAGCGGGACGGGCGAAGGCCTCCAGCGAGCGACTACTCACGAACCCCGCCTCCGCAGCTGACTGCAGAGCGATCAAGACCGCCGAGGCGATCAAGAGAGTTCGGAGATGGTGCCCGCAAACGGTCATGAAGTCATTCAGTGGTGAGAACTGTTTTACAAACCTGCCGTATGTGATTTTAGGTTACCCGACAGCCAGGGTTGTCGCAACCAAAATGGAGGTTTTTTCCGAATTTGGGTGTAGGCGCTGATTGGGACGCATATCTCGACAGGAGCGCTGAGAGGGCATCTGGAAAGATCACTGGTCTGGTCTGCGAGTGGGAAAAGGTGGAGACTTCATGCGGTCAGTTCTGAATTCATTTCGACAGGGAGGTCGATCATGGCAGGGGTTTCCGCACGGCGGGCGTATCGGTCG
>JAJDEJ010000032.1 GCA_029259815.1 Planctomycetaceae bacterium
CCGCCGCCTCCTCCGACGAATCCATCACCTCCGGCTCCAGCACCCGCGGTATCATTGAATCCTCCTCAAGCCCACGGGCAACGCCCCGTGGGTCCCCACAACCCAAAGTCATCCCAATTCTCTCACACTCCCAACGGTCGCAGCACGCAGTTGTCCACTCGATGCAGCACGGTGAATTCGGGCGTGGTGATCCGTTCCAGCAACTCCGCATGTTCACGGTCAAACGCAGCCACTTCCTCATCTGTCAACGCTGCCCCCACTCCTCTACACGCGCGCATGCGTCCCCGCCAGCTCTCGTACGTGAACGGTATCGGTGTATCGTAGAGGAATCCACCGACCTTCTCGAACCGTCCTGCTGCCCACGGCGGCTCATCAGGGATCTCACCGGACCAGTCACTCGCCGACCAGTCCGGGTTATGTTTGAGCACCAGCTGCTCCGATGCCCGTACGACCGCGTCTTCACGAGGCAGCCAGCTCAAATGACACAGCATCAGCACGCCACCTGGTCGCAGCAACCGATTGACCTCTGCGATCACACGATCCAGATCAAAGTACAACCAACACTGACTCGCCGTGACGACATCAAACACGCCATCAGGCAGCCCCGTCTCCTCTGCCGGCGCGACACGATAGTCAATCTCCAACCCCTCAAGGCTTGCCGTTTCGCAAGCCTGTCGAATCTGCCCCTCCGCAACATCGACCCCGGCGACATCCGCACCCCGTCGCGCAAAGTTCAATGCCAGAAACCCCACGCCTGTACCCAGATCAACGATTCGCTGACCCGGCACCCCAATCCCCTGCTCCGCCAGCCGGTCATAGAACTCCGCCGGATAATCGGGCCGCCACTGGGCATAGTCACCCGACGTCCGTCCCCAATCAATCTGCCGATCACCGTCAGTGGATGGAACATTCAGCATTCACCCAGCATATCAACGACAGCCGATGACGTCAGTCTCGCGCTCACCAGGACTGTGCAGAGAGTAACCAGTGCGAGTACACTGGGAATATTGCCCTTCTCTGGAGGAGACTCATGTCGACCGTCACCGAGACCCGCACTGCTTCGCCGCCCGTGTCGCGACCGATTGAGGCGCGGCAGATGTTTACGCTCGACAACATCACCTGGGATCAATACGTCACCATCGCCGATGCCCTGCCCGACAAACCGGGACTGCGAATCACATACGACGGCGAAAGGCTCGAACTGATGACCACGTCGCAGCGGCACGAACGAGTCAAGCGGTTGATCGGGCGGATGATTGAGATGACCACGCTGGAATTGATGATGGACCTGCAGAGTGGCGGCAATGTCACCATGCGTCGGGAGGACATCGAGAGGGGCCTTGAACCGGACGAGTGCTATTGGATCGCGAATGCCCGCGCGATGATCGGTGTCAACGACCTCGACATGACGATCCACCCACCGCCCGATCTCGCACTGGAGATCGACGTTAAATCCCGCTCGATCGCACGGCAGCCGATCTATGCAAAGCTGGGAGTGCTGGAAATCTGGCGATACGACGGCACCCGCATTCAGCCGTTGCGACTGGAAGAGAACGGCGAGTATACCCCCATCAAGCACAGCCTCTCACTCCCCTTCCTCCGCGTCGCCGACCTGCTCCCGTTTCTCGACCGATCCGACACCGAGACCGAATCAGACACGATCCGCACCTTCGTGTCCTGGCTCCACGAGCAGAATTTTCCATCAGCCTCGATGTGAGGAGCCGACCTCCCAAGCCGACGGCTCCGCCGTCGAACGCCTGTTCGAGGATGACCGTCTTCTCGCAACCGCACGACGGCAAAGCCGTCAGCTTGGGAGGAGTGTCGCAGTCAGTGAGTGAGGCTCAGTCACCGGCATGTCAAAAACCGGGCTTTGAATCCTCATCGCGATCGGGCAACGCTTTGATCTCCTCCAGAACGCTCTCATCCAGGACAGGGGTGTCTGTTTCTGATTCGCTGTTGTGGAGGCGGATGATTGTCTTGTGCGTTGCCAACTCGATGGCTGCTTTCTGCTCAGGGCGGACGAGCAGAACATACCGGAACTCCCCGCCGAAGCCTTGGGCAGGAGGAGACTCGATGGCGATGATCTGTGCCGATGACAACAGTGTCTTCCAAGTGTCTTCTTCGTCCTCTGGAAAATACACAAGCACGTCAGCGCGACTATTCAGCTCTATGGGTCCACTCGTACCACTTGGAGTGAGAGTGACTGTCTCCCAGCCGTCCGGAATCGTGACTTGGCGTGACTGCGGAGCCATCCGGAAGTCATTGATGACTTCCGTCCAGACGTCGTCGGGAATGTCCTGCTCACAAAGGTTCTCAGCACCAGCACGCGGCTCAAAGGGTTGCTCGACTGTGTGAGGATGGAATCGGTCATTTGGCACGATGGCCCATTTGTCAATCCATCGATAAGTGCTGGACAGTTCATCCATCTGAATGGGCAATGCCACACCGACCACGACGACATCGTAAACGTACTCCTTGAGCCGTGGCGCGGGCTTGAAGACCAATCCCATGATCCCCGGAGGAACACCGGCGATGCGATCGCTTCGCTCAAACTGTTTGAGAATCTGTCCCGAGGCATCGACCCACAGGTCGAGAAATCCGCCTTCTGACGTTTCCCAACTCTCGGTTCCAATCAAACGGGCGCGGGGGTTGAGCGTCACCATGTAGTGCAGTTCAGCCGATTCCAGTAACTCTGGCGGATTGAACGCGAACTTCAAATCAACCTCAGGTGGAGATGTTGTCGGACAGACGATCGTACGATCGCTCGGTTCTCCCGGTGTCACCATAAAGTGTTCCGTGTGAGTCTCGTTGGCAGCAGTCGCAAGTACGGCGACTCTGTAGTTGCCATAAGGCACCATCCCCAACTCGACAACACCTTCCGCTCCGACATCTCGGACAATTTCCATATCCCGACCTTCACCACCGATCCGCGTGCCATAAACATTGACCTTCCCCTCCACTGGTTCACCCGCGTCGGAGACGAGCTTGATCGTCAGCGGGGACCAGCCATCGGCGATCAATGAAGCTGTCGGCGTGGCTTGCGATGACCGGAACTCCTGTAAGAGTGTTTGTGTGAACTCTTGATTCTGCTGAAGGAGCGCGGCTTGTGCCTGCTGGCCACGTTCAAGGGCCTGCCACATCAGCAGGCACATCACCACACACGTCGCGGTAGCGACAGCGGCCAACGTCAGGGTGATCTTTTGAGCCATGAGTTTCTCCTGCATTGCGTCGAGCCAGAGTTTGCGGGCGATGGTGGCGGGGTTGCCGAAGCGGGTGAGGGCACGGTGTTGGGCCGTGCGAAACGATGAATCGGAAGAATCGCTTGCGGTTTCGCACGGACCGGAAGACGGGCCGGTCAACAACTCCCGCCGTGTTGCGCACTCCAGATGGTCGGTGAGTTCGTCGATGATGTCCTGCCGCAGGGATGCGGGTTCGTCATCGTGTGGCGGCGGCAGGTTGGCGGTGAGGTCGTGCATTGGGAATGCTTGTAGCTGGATTCGCCAGAATTCAGCCTTGTCCTGTGGTTTGGAATCTGAACTCTGGCGAGTTCAGCTACATGACAGATCGTCAGGCGATGCCGTAGTCAAGGCCGAGGACGCCGTTGACGCCTTGGGCGAAGGACTGCCATTCGCTGCGGCGGGCGGTGAGGGCTTTGCGGCCCGCAGCCGTCAGCTTGTAGTACTTGCGGCGGCGGCCTTCGTGCTCGCTCCAGTCACTGCCGAGCAGCTTCTGACGTTCGAGCCGATGCAGGGCCGGGTAGAGGCTGCCCTCCTTGAGCTCGAACTGTCCGTTCGATCGTGAGAGCACGGTCTGCACGATCTCGTAGCCGTACGAGGGCCCCTGCGAGAGGACTTCGAGCATCATCATCTCGAGGGTGCCGGTGAGAAGTTTGGTGTCCATGAGAGGCTCCGTACCTGGTTCGTCTAGGTAATAGCCTAGACGCGCAAGGTTTGTATGTCAAGAGGGTGTTTAGCCGCGACCAACGGGAGCGCTTCCGTTGGTCGCGGCTAAACGAGTGCGGTGCGGAGTGTGTGGGCGATGTCCGCGGGATCGATGTGATCGGTGATCGCGGCGCTGACTGCGATGCGTGACGCACCGGCGTCGATCACGTCGGCGATGTTCTCCGCGTTGATGCCGCCGATGGCGAACCAGGGGCGGGTGATCTCGGCGGCGACTTCTCTCACGAAGTCGATGCCGGGGAAGTTGTCGAAATTTTTGGTCTGGGAGGCGAAGGTGGGGCCGACGCCGAGGTAGTCGGCTCCTTCGAGGACAGCTTGTCGGGCTTGTTCGATGTTGTGGGTGGAGACGCCGATGAGGGCATTGGCACCGATGATTTGTCTGGCTGCTTGGGCGGGCATGTCGTCCTGGCCGAGGTGGACGCCATCGGCTTTGGACAGTGCTGCGATGTCGGGGCGGTCGTTGAGGATGAACAGGGCGTTTGCCTCCAGCGTCCATTCACGGACACGCTGGGCGAGGTCGAGCAGGCGGCGGTCGGGCATGTCTTTTTCGCGGAGTTGGATCGCGTCGACACCGCCAGCGAGTGCCGCCCGGATGAGGGGGCCGGCTCCGTGGGGGCAATTGCGATCGGTGACGAGCAGATACAAGCGGCAGTCGACGAGGCGTTCGCGTGCAGCGTGCGTCGTCTCGATGGCCTGTTCGATCGTGTAGAAGCGGTAACGCAGACTCTCGCAGCGTGCGGCGAATTCGGCGTCGATGACCTTGCCGTACTCTTCGAGCGTGCGGAGTGATTCCTCGACCCGTTTGGCGTTGGCGCGGGCGACGTGCTGCGGGCCGAGGCGTTGTCGCTCGGCGGATGTGTCGATGCGGGTGCCGACGTCGCCGGGGGTGTTGCGTGAGCGGAGGAGGCGGTCGGCGGGCAACATCGAGAGGGTGGCGGTCAGATCGTGTCGCAGGTCTTTGAGCAGGCGGGAGAGGTGAGCGTCGTCGAGGACGAAGCGGGTGAAGTCTTCGATAACACGGAGTCCCTCACGGCAGCGGTTGGCGGCCGCGTCAAGAATGCGGTCGGTGTGGGTCGTGTCCTGCTCGGTGATGATTGTCGGCGAGAGGGAGAAGTCGACCGGGATGGGGTCGTGGGGAGATCCAGTCTCGTCGGCCGTTTGTTGGTGGAGCGATTCGAGGGTAACGCCCTGCTCGGCGAGTTGTATCGCGAGGGGTCCGCCGGTGGATACGAGTCCCATGAGGAGATGCTCGGTGCCCATCTCAGCGTGACGTCCCAACTGTCCGGCGTGCGACTGGGCAGCAGTGATGATGGTTGTGAGTTGCGGGAGGAGTGGAATCGGAGTCGAATCGTTTAGGGAGGGGATTTCGTCTGCGGTGAGAGGGAACACGTCGACGCCCAGCCGTTGCTGAAGAGTTGTCTCGGAGACGCCGGCACGTTCGAGCAGTTCCTGGGCACGGCTTTCGTCGAGCCAGAGGGCCGTCAGGAGGTGGGATTCGTCGGCTGTCTCCGGCGAGGCGATTTGAGCGGTCAGCCGCAGTACGCGGGCAGCCGCTTCGGAGGTGGGGTGGGAGTCGTGCATGGTGAATTCACCGTAGGACGGACTTCCAAGTCCGTCCCGGCATGGCTGGTGGTCAAAAAGATCGGACGGACTTGGAAGTCCGTCCTACGTCGTCTCGTGCCCGTCGGACGTGGCCATCTGGGAGGCAGGCTGACTTCAACCTAACAAAAGCCAACATCTTACGACTACTGTCGCGTGCCCCCATCTTGTCACATTTGGGTCCGGACACTAGAATTCGGTTCGTCACTGCTGGGAGGCGTCCGTTTAGCACGGTTAGCGGGACTGCGTCGGTTTTCTGGTTGTCGAGAGACAGCGATGAGAGAGCGACGCTCCGTTTCGTACGCGAAGTGCGGTCTCTTCCGGTGGCTCGCTGAGGGACTTCCTGAAAGGGCCGTTCTGTGACGTAAGTTTGGACAGATTGACTGTCCTCCACTCCACCGACCACGGAGAATTGTCGGATGTACGAACGATTTACCGATCGCGCCCGTAAGGTCATGCAACTGGCCAACCAAGAGGCGCAGCGATTTAACCATGAATACATTGGCACTGAGCACATCCTGCTGGGCCTCGTCAAAGAGGGCTCCGGGGTCGCTGCGAATGTGCTGAAGAACCTCGATGTCGATCTGCGCAAGATTCGGCTGGAAGTTGAGAAGATCGTGCAGTCCGGGCCGGACATGGTCACGATGGGCAAGCTCCCGCAGACGCCTCGGGCCAAAAAGGTCATCGAGTATGCGATGGAGGAGGCCCGCAACCTCAATCACAATTACGTCGGCACTGAACATCTCCTGCTGGGGCTGCTGCGCGAGCAGGAAGGCGTTGCGGCTCAGGTGCTGATGAACCTCGGGCTCAAGCTCGAAGATGTCCGCGACGAAGTGCTGAACCTGCTCGGGCATGGGCTCGAAGGAGAGGAGGCTCAGACCAGTGGTCGCTCGTCCGGCAAGGGCAGCAAGAGCAAGACCCCTGCCCTCGACAGCTTCGGTCGCGATCTCACCGAACTCGCCAAGCAAGGCAAGCTCGATCCAGTGATTGGTCGTGAGAACGAGATCGAACGTGTGACACAGATTCTGTGTCGCCGCCAGAAGAATAACCCGGTGCTGCTTGGCGAAGCGGGCGTCGGTAAGACGGCGATCGTCGAGGGCTTTGCTCAGATGGTCATCGAAGGCAACGTGCCCGAGTTGTTGCGTGATCGACGCATCGTCGTGCTCGACCTCGCGATGATGGTCGCAGGGACGAAGTATCGCGGTCAGTTCGAGGAACGCATTAAGGCAGTGATGAACGAAGTTCGTCGCGCGAAGAACACGATCCTGTTCATCGACGAGTTGCACACTCTCGTGGGCGCAGGCGGTGCCGAGGGCGCGATCGACGCATCGAATGTGCTCAAACCGGCATTGTCTCGCGGCGAGTTGCAGTGCATCGGTGCGACGACTCTGGACGAGTATCGCAAGTACATCGAGAAGGACAGCGCGCTGGAGCGACGTTTCCAGTCGGTCATGGTTAACCCGCCGACCGACGCGCAAACGGTCGAGATCCTCAAGGGACTCCGTGACCGCTACGAAGAGCATCACCGCGTGCAGATCACAGACGATGCTCTGGAGAAGTCGGTCGAGCTGTCGAGTCGTTACATCACCGGACGTTGTCTGCCGGACAAGGCGATCGACGTGGTCGACGAGTCGGGTGCCCGCATCCGGTTGAAGTCGATGGTGCGTCCGCCGGATCTCAAGGAACTGGAAGAGGACATCGAACGGCTGAACACGCAGAAGGAAGAGGCTGTCGCCAATCAGGACTTCGAGAAGGCGGCTGCCCTGCGTGATCAGGCGGACAAGCTCAAAAAGAAAAAAGAGACCATCACTCGCGAGTGGCGTCAGAAGTCGCAGGAGACGGATGGTGTCGTCGATGCGGAAGTGGTCGCGGAAGTCGTGGCCAAGATGACGGGCATCCCGCTCACGCGGATGTCGAGCGAGGACGCCGTGCGTCTGCTCGCGATGGAAGACGAACTGCATCAACGTGTGATCAGTCAGGACGAGGCGATCAAACTCGTCTCGAAGGCCGTGCGTCGCTCACGTTCGGGGCTCAAGGATCCCAAACGTCCGACTGCGACCTTCCTGTTCTCCGGACCGACCGGTGTTGGCAAGACTCTCTTGGCGAAGACGCTGGCCGAGTTTATGTTTGGCGATGAGGACGCGTTGATTCAGATCGACATGTCCGAGTACCAGGAGAAGCACAACATCAGTCGTCTGATTGGTGCCCCTCCGGGATACGTCGGTTACGAAGAGGGCGGACAGCTTACCGAACGCATCCGTCGTCGTCCGTACGCAGTGGTGCTGCTCGACGAAATCGAGAAGGCCCACCCGGACGTTTACAACATGCTCCTGCAGATCATGGAAGAGGGTCACCTGACCGACAGCTTCGGTCGCAAGGTGGACTTCAAGAACACGGTCATGATCATGACGACCAACGTGGGTGCCCGGTCGATCTCGTCACCCGACTTCGGCTTCGTCGGAAATGAAGACGAAGAGGCGAGCTATGAGTCGATGAAGAAGAATGTGATGTCCGAGATTCAACGGGAGTTCAAGCCCGAGTTCATCGGTCGTCTCGACGAGGTCATTGTGTTCCACAAACTCACGCACGAGAATCTCAAGATGATCGTCGACATCGAACTGACGAAAGTCCGTCAGCGGTTGGGTGAGCGTGGTCTGGCTCTGGAACTCAGCGACGAGACCAAGGCGTTCATCATCGACAAGGGCAAAGGGGACGAAAGCGATTCCGGTCTGGATTACGGTGCCCGTCCACTGCGTCGGGCGGTGGAGATGTACGTCGAAGACCCCTTGGCCGAGGAACTGCTCCGCGGAGCGTTCGAGGGCAAGAACTCGATTCGCGTGGAAGTCAAGGAAGTCGGCGACGAGAAGTCGCTGGATTTCGTGGCTGATTACATCGATGAGCCGGATGAGAGCCTGACCTTAGAGGCGGTTGGTGCCGGGGTCGATGATACGGGTTCGGACGAATCGGCCAGTGAGGATTGATCACTCTGCGTCAGCATGTCAGTCGAGTGAGGTGTCAATTCGCGTGGGCCCATCGGTGGTGCGATTTGCCGAATTTTGCCGGGGTCGTCTGATCGCTCTTGTTCCAAGAGTGATGGGGTTCCTGTTCCATGAAAACGATTGTGACACCCAGTCGCATTGAAGGCTGTCGGCATGTCGCCGTATGACAATTTTCTGTGGATGATCACAGGACATCCCGACGGCGTATTTGCGGCAGTGGGATGGGCAATGGCGACTCTTGGCGGTCTGCTCCTCATCGGGGGATGGCTGCCTCTCCTCGTTTCGTGGTCTCAAACGTCGGTGACCGACCCGAACCGCTCCGCGAGCGATGACTCGTCGGTCCTGAATGTGGTTTCGCTGCTGGCACTCACGTTAGGCGGCGGAGTGATCCTGCTGGTGACAATCGGGACGCTCTCTGCCTATTTCCTGAAGGACGTGTTCCCTGGGGTGTTGTTGTCGGGTCTCGTTGGTCTGGTATCGACGACGCGACTGCTGATGAACTTGCGCGGTCGATCGCTCCGTATGGGCACGAGCAGAGGCGTTTTTGCAGTGGTCACAGTGTTCGCGATTGCGATGACACTCTGGCACCATACGGTTTCAGAGTTTGAGTACTCAACCCCAGCCGGACCGGCATTGGCCTTCACCGACCTCAATGGTGATACAAGCTTTCACGTTTACCTCGCAGTGATGGTTCGCGAAGCGGGCCTGCCCTTAAGGGACATGTATGGGTCACCGTTTCGTGACTATTGTCCGGTGACACACATCGGGCATGGTGTGTTGATTGCCGGATTGGCCTCTGTCTGGAGGATCAGTGAGTATCATGCGTCAGCAAGTTTGTGGGTGTCTGCCTCACTGCTGCTGTGTTGGTCATCCGTGGCCCTCATGACTCGATCGAGAGTCTCGGGGAAATTCGTCTTGGCGGCCGGGGTGATCCCTTTGGTCTTCGGTCCCTTGATGCTGCCGTCGATCATGCCACTCTTTGATCCCGATGCGGCGCTTGTGATCGGTCCGGGGATTTCCAACCGGATGTACTGGAATCTACCGCAGGCGTTGTCGACAGCTCTTGCAGCCGTCGGTCTTGTTTTGTTCGACGAGTACTGCAAACGGGGGACAAATGGCAGCGGACGACTGACGATGATCGGCCTCGTGACCATGGCGATTGTCGCGTCTGGTTGGGTCAAACCCTCACTGTTTATCTTTTATGCACCGGGACTGCTGGTGAGTCTGTTCCTGCAACGGTCTCGGCTGAGTGATCTTGCGATGACTGTCGGCATTCTGGTGGTCGGAGTCATCGTCTATCTCCTCCCGGCCTGGTTAGTCACATTGCCGAAGGTCCCGTCATGGAGTTTTTACCCCAATCCGGAGCAGACAAGCGAAGTTGCGAAGTTCGTCGGATTTGGCTGTGGGGGCGTGCTGTTGCTTGCATTATCGCCGATCAAGCGACTGTTCCGCGAACTCGTGCATCCGCAGGAACCGCGTGTGCTCACACTCCCGCTGGTGGCGATGGGAGGGAGTATCCTGTTTGCATTGCTCTTTCGTGAGGAGCGGTTCGTCGGGTTCATGTCATTCCAACCCAACATCTGGTGGGGACCCTCGGCGTGTGTCTTGCTGTTGATCCCACTGCTGATTCGTTACGCCGTCAGCGAGAGGCAGATCGAAGGTTGGGCAAGCGTTGTGTCCATCGCTGCATCGTTGCTCATGGTATTGCATGTCCTGAACGGCCTCATGTTCGCCTTGGCCAGTCCAGCCATCAATCTGCGAGTCTTTCCTTCTTTTTTCGCCGAGGCGATGATCGCTGCCAGGGAGCAAACGTCGCCGGACACCCGCTTTCTTCTGGAACCCCGGATGTGCTACGTCGATCTGGCTGGTTTTCTTCGCCGTCCGACTTTGTATTCGACAAACTACATGTTTCCGGAAGACGCTCAGGTTTTTGACGAATGGAATCAGATGTTCGAGAAATCTGACGGATCGGCGGGCACTGGCTGGACCCAATACGACGCGGCGATCGTGGCTGAGAGCTCGATCCGCGCACACAAAGCTCTTCAGTCGCAAGGATGGCAGAGTCAGCCGCTGAATTCCGGCTTCCAACTCTGGAAGGCTCCGCACCAAGGGGGGGCAGAAGCGTCGGTTGACGATCAACGGCAATGATGGCAGTGCACTCCAACTCGTGAGAGCGAAGTTCATGGAGAATCAATGAAAACGGAGACTCACGTCTCTCGTTCGTCGATCACTTTCGCTCGTCGCCCAGGAGGTCGGGGGCCGTTAAACTGATAGAACGTACAGGCGATGCGGGCGTTGTACAATTTGCGGCGACGGTCAGCTTTGCGTCCGAAGAGCTTCGCGAATTGCGGATGAGACGTGAGTATGTAGGCCGACCACTTGTCGAGGGTCGCGAAGTGACGTCCCAGCTCCCTGTAGAGAGCGACAACCTCGTCATGCTCACCCATCCGCTCGCCATAGGGAGGGTTGGTGATCAGGCATCCATACTTGTGGGACGTGCTCAATTCAGCGAGTGGCTTCTGTTGGAAGTGCACATCATCGGCCACGCCGGCAGCGAGGGCGTGCTGTCTCGCGAGATGCACGGCATGACCATCGAGGTCGGTCCCGATCAGCCGAAAGTCGAGCGAGTCACGGATGAGGTCCTGGGCTTCGACCCGCGTCTCTTCCCAAATCGACGCATCGAACTGAGGCCAAGTCTCGCTGACGAATGAACGCTTAAGGCCGGGGGCCATGTTGCGGCCGATCATGGCCGCCTCGATAGGAATCGTGCCGGACCCACAACACGGATCGACGAGCAGGCGCGTTTCGTTCCAATAGCTTAGCTGCACGAGAGCTGCCGCGAGCGTCTCTCGCAGGGGCGCCTGAGTGACGAGTGTGCGATACCCCCGCTTGTGGAGCCCCGCTCCACTGGTGTCGATCGTCAGCGTCGCCCGGTCACGGAGCAGACTGACCTCGATGGGGTAGGATGGCCCCGTCTCGTCAAACCAGTCTTGGCCATAGGCGGTCTTCAGTCGTTCGACGATGGACTTCTTCACGATCCGTTGACAGTCAGGCACACTGTGCAGTTGTGACTTTGTTGATCGACCATTCACGGGAAACGTTGCATCCGCGGACAGCCACTGTTCCCAGGGCAGTTCGTTGGTCTGATCGAAGAGCTCGCCGAAGTCCCGCGCGTCGAACTCGCCGACCCGCACAAGTAATCGGTCAGCACTGCGTAACCAGAGGTTGCAGCGCGCAATGGCCCGAGCATCACCGTCAAACCGTAGTCGTCCGTCCTCGACCGTGACATCATCGTAGCCGAGCTGTTGCAGTTCACGCTTGACGACAGCTTCGAGCCCGAAGGCGGCTGTGGCGATGAGAGGGAAAGTAGTCATACTCGAGTTTCAGGCGATCAAGCAGGCGTCGGACGGGTTTCGAGATGTGGGATCGACATTTGTTCTGTCGAGGATGTCGTTTCCCACAAAGTAGCCATCACGCTCCGCGTGATGAGCGGAGCAAGGGCGACGTTGTGACAAGCGTGAAGGAGTGTGAGCCAGCGTGACGACTACAATCTTTGGTCGACAGATCGCATTCCCACGTCTGCCGTGCCGTCCTTATGAAGTTTCCTGTCGGCGTTGGAAGGGGTAGAACCAGACGCCGTAGGGCAGGAAACGGGGCTTCAGGGGTCTGGCGAATCGGTGAGGGTTGGCCAGTTTCCAACTGAACTTGTTCTTCAGCAGTACCTGTGGCACGCACGAGGCTTTCTCATCGGCGGATGTGCAGGGATGGCAATCGATGATGTCAATGGTGCCCACGATGATGCCCATGGGGAGTGCGTCAACGTCAATCGCATGCTGCTCGACCATCTCGTCCGCTGCGGGGATGTCGGCGAACTTCTTCCCGACGTACAGGTAGATCGGACCGCGGAGATTGGTCGGCTGACTGCGGACCTCGATCGTCTTGATCCCGCGCAGGATCAATTCGGCCCAAGGCTGACGGATGCCAAGACCGATGAGTTCGCGATTGGGATGGGTGATGGTGGTCACAACAGATTCATCGTTTTGCGCGGTGTCGAGCGCTCCCCTGTCGGGTCGCGGCTAAACGGAGTCTTGGGAGAGACGTTGGCGGAGTGCTGACTTGGCCTGTTTGAGGTCATCGGCTTCTGGGGACTGTTTGTAGTGGTCATCGAGGGGGAAACATCCGGAGATGATACCGTTCCGGGGTGCCGTCGTGCAGTCGCTGAAGGTGCGGCAAATCTGTTTGGCAGATCGATAGTCGTCGCCGGCGAGCACTTTGGCGGGCAGTTCCCAGTCGCTCAGCACCAGACGTCCAATGCCGACCGAGTCGACCCACCCTGCTCTCACGACCGCTTGTGCGACATGGGGCAGGTACTCTTGAAAGTACGAGTAGGCCGTGCCGACGAGTGGGATATCGGGCAGTGCCTGTTTCAAATCATTGACGGCATGGATCTGTCGGACACAGCCGACCAATGGGTCTTCGGGAGGTTGGTAGCCATCGGAGGGGGGATAGAACGCGGGTCGTTGGATGTGTGGATTGTAGTACGGCGACCCGCACGAGATGTTGAACATGGCGACGCCGTGCTCGTCCGCCAGCAGCCGGATCACTCGAATCGGCTCGGTGAGGTCGATGATGAGGGGGTTGTGACGCACGCAGCCGAAACCGGGGTAAGCATCGCCGGTCGTGTCGTCGGGGATGCCGGGGCCGAACTTTCCGCCGCCTGTGAGAGCCGGGTTCGGGTGATACGGTGGGCGATCGAACACAGACAGCCGCACGCCGATCATCAGCTCCGGACACTCGCTGCGAACCGCGTCGATCGTCTCACGAAGGAATCGTGTGCGGCCCATGATGTCACCTCCGTAAGGTCCTTGACGATCGAAGGCCGAGAGGAACTCGTGCATCAGGTACCCATGACATGCCTTCACGTCGACGAAGCGGAACCCGACGTCGCGTGCCATCTTCGAACTGACAACGTACGCATCTGTCAGACGTTTCAGGTCGTCATCGGTGAGAAGCACGGAGTCATCGGACGGATCGATGCCAAACTTCTGATCGAGCAGTGGATGGTGGTACGCGATCCGTGGTTCGAGACGGGTCTTGCTATTCGGTCGGGAGAAGCGTCCGGAGTGGGTCAACTGTAGACCGACCAGCAGATCGTCCGTTGCGTTCGACCCAAATCGTTCGCAATGAGCTTCCTCCAGCGTGTGGAGGATCTGACGCATCGGTTCGACGTTTTCTTCGCGGAAGAACAGTTGATTGGGATTTGCCCGACCATCCTGGGTGACAGCGAATGCTTCTCCGCCCCAGATGAGTTTGCAGCCCGACTCGCCAAAGTGCCTCCAGCGTCTGATTGTGTGGTCACTCGGCTGCCCGTCGCTCGTCCCGTCCCAACCCTCCATGGGATGCACGCACCAGCGGTTCCCAACGGTGACGTCACCGATCTTGAGCGGTTCGGCGAGTGGCGAGCCTGCGGTCGCCGAGAGTGGTGCCTCGTCGACAGGGAGTTCGAGCCCCAGCTCGTCGAGTGTCTCGCGAAATGCAGCAACCGTTTTGATTGCGCCAATACGTTGGTAGGTCACCAGTCAGCCTTCCGGAACAGATTCAGTTCGCAGGATGGCTATGCTAAGTGACGTGCCTGAGATCCGCTATTCACCCGACTGCTGTGCGAGGTTGAGCCGCCCGGCGGTCTTCAGTTCGGCTCGCTGAGACGCGTCGGGGCCAGCGATGAACAGCACATCATCGACGACGAACTGGTCGTCGCGTTGGGTGAGGGTGAGGCGTGTGCCCCAGTTGTCGTCGCCCAGAACAAGCTCAACCCGATCTTCTGTCATGCTCATGGTCGAGACGGGTGTGGTCAAATGTTGAATGATATCAAAACCGAGATCCGGAACTTCACCCAGCGGTTGCCAGACGAGTCGATCGAGTGTGCGTGAGCTATGGCGACGAACAGCTGTGAAGTCGTTGATGTAGACAGCTCGGGCCATGGCGTAGACCGGCACGAGCGCTCGCAGGTTCTGCTTCATCGATGCTGGCCGATGGACCACGGGGAGTAGCACATCATCGACAGCAATCCGTCCTCGGCTCTCACGCAGGATGTACGTCAGTGCCCGTGTCCCCTGGGTGACGGTGACCTCGGTCAGCGGACCTTGAAACTGAGTGGCCACGATCCGAGGATCGACGTCTTCGACTTCATCCAACGGCAGTGATGCGAGCAACTCTTCGTCGACATGATCCCAAACCTGAAGGTTGAAGTCGCTGGTGGATGCCTGCTTGAGGCGAGCGAGGTCGCCGGTGGCGAGGGCCCGGGAGAAGATATGCACCATGGCTTGCGTGGTGAAGACAGCTGACATCCGCTTGACTTGCTTGCCGTCCGACTCGTAGATCGTCACCTCACTCACTTGATAAGACTTGGAACCGGTCGACAACCCATCAGACTTTGGTTCCGCGAGTGTGACCATGTATGTTGTGTCATCGACATCAAACATGAGGTCGGCTTGATCGTCGTGGACTCGCACGTTGTATCGTGATGTCAGCAGACGTCCGGTCGGCAAAGGGGCGTTGGAAAAGTCGCCGACGGAGACGCTGTTGCGATAGAACGCATCCGTGCACCACGGCTGCATCTGCTCGCGATTGTTGGCTTCGTAACCGCTGAGGAACTCGCCTGTTGATTTGAGGATGCGGGCCATGCGTTTGGCCGAGCGAACATGGTCCTCCTTGTCGCGTGACTCGACGGCGACGTCGTTGACCATCCATTCACTGTCATTGAGAGTGAGCTCGACGATGAGTGTGCCATTCTTGCGGGGCAAGAGTACGACGGCCCGGTCATCCTCCATGCGAGCCTCCGGACGAAACGAATTTCGTGAAGACGACTTGCCGACGACTTGTGTTGTCAATTGGAGGAGGTGGGTAGGCGACAAATCGGCGAGCAGTTCCCGCAACTCGGGTGTTGTCACGGCGAGGACATCGTCGCGTCCGCCCGTCTGCCAACTGTCGAGAAACTCTCGGACAGTGAGCAGCAGATCCATCGTTTCGCTGACCGATTTGGTGATCGGCTCATCCATGCCGGATTTCTTCTGTTGCAGATAGATGTCATCCACGAGCCATTTCCGGCTGCCCGGTTCGCGTGTCAGCTTGTACAACAGCTCTTTCTTCCGCTCGCCGACTTCGACTGTCACCAACTGTTCCGTCTCAGAGACTTCTTCGATGTTGGCGACGGAGACCTTGCCGGTGGGCAGGTTGAGAATCTTGATGTCATCGAGGGCGTCGGTTGTCCGCAGAGCCTTCTGGTCGAATTCGGGAGACGTCTTGAGTTTGAGGGAGTCGAGGTCCTTCTCGGCGAGACTGTCTGCGAATGTCTGAATGGACCGGGCAGTCAGCAGGTTCGCGCAGCCGGAACTCGTGCCGGCGGTGACGAGCGCAGTGGCGACGGTCAGGAGTGTCAGGAGTCGCGGCATCATCGGTCTTTCCGAAGGAACATCCGGCTGAAGGGGAGGAGTCGGCGTTGACGCAGTTGGCCCGGGAACGGCATCAGTGTGATGCGTCGAGAGGCAACGAATGAACTGTTTCAGGGGGAATCTGAGAGAAGTGGAGCGGGTTGTCGCAGAAGGAAAACGACGGGTCAACGGAAATGACCGATCGGTAGTGTCTGTTCCGTGCTTGTGGCGAGAAACGCCGATTGATGGCCCGTATCAGGCCTCGTGAGGGCCACGAAAGCCGATGCGGCCCTTCTTTGGCGGCTCGGGCGGGTCCATCATCTGCTGCAGAATGCGGCTGATTGTTGCAATTTGCGAGTCATGAAGTTGCACCGTTTCCGCAAGACGAGTGATCTGCTCGACCAACTCGCCTGGCGTCGCCATCAGCCGCCGCATCCGCACAAAGGCCCGGATGATCTCCAGATTGACTTGGATAGCGGTCTTCGACCGGAGGACGCCCGAGAGCATGGCGACGCCGTGTTCCGTGAAGGCCCACGGCAGCGTTCTCCGACCTCCCGCACCCGTTTTTGATGTCACAAATTGTGATATCAAATCCGTAACCTCTTGCTGAGTCAGTTGAAACGCAAAATCGACAGGGAACCGTTCGGTATTTCTCTTGACCGCCTGATTCAGTGCAGCCGTTGTGACACCATACAACTCGGCGAGATCAGAATCGAGCATCACCCGTTGCCCGCGGATGACATGAATGGTCTGTTCGATTTCATGGACGGTAATGCCCTGCTTTGTTGATTTCGCTTTCTTGGCCACGCGTGTTCCTTACGACTTTGCGGATCAGGAGGGAGGCGAACGAACATCTATTGACGGTTCAGCGGGAGTCGTGAGACGCGGTCGAAGATGCCGTCGCCGTCGGTGTCTTCACGGAGCGTCGCGACGTTGCGGTCGGGATCGACGGAAAGCTCGCGGCGCCGACGTCCCTCGTCCAACCGTTGGACCCAGGGTTGTTCGCTCTCCCTCATCGTGTCCCACAGACTGACCCTGTTCGCCTCTCGACCCGCAGGACCACGCACTTGCAACTGAGCTTGCTTCGTCGCCCAGACAACGAGCGTTCCCGCTGCAAGTGTGAGGACGATCGGGGTCCAGTGAATGCGAGACTGGGGAGTCGACTCGTCATCCGGCGAGATGGCCTGATGAGTGGATGGATTAGTGCCAAAGTCGAGGAACTCGGCCTGATCGGTCTCGGTGACAAGTTGTTTGAGCACCACCACTGCTTCGCTAGCATCTGTCGCCGGCACGGTGAGTACGTAATCACTCCACCACGAGGCACTCGGCGCATCGAAGTGATCTTGCGTGTTCAGGCGAACTTCGCAGTTGAGGCGTCCCTCGAGTTCACTGTGAAAGTACCCGGCTTCTGCGATGTTGGCGAAGCGGGCGATCGGTTCGTGAGGTGACTTGTCCGAAGAAGACGCTGCGTCAACAGATGCGTCGGAATGTACCGTGGAGAGACGGTCATCATCTGAAGAGGTCAACAAGTCCATTCCACAATGAGGGCACTGCTTCTCACCGTTGGTTGCCTCGTGACGGCAGTGGGGACAGCTTTGCATGGTCACAACCTCGTGCGGAAACTGGACATTTGCTTCATTGATGATAGCGCTGGGGTGGACCTGAATCCATCCTCAAGAGTGAAGTGGAGTGCGAACTGTCGATGAGTCTTGCGGTTCCATAAGCTGGGAAAGGTTTGACATCACTGGACACTTTGAGGCAGCATGAGGAACCCTTCACTTTCGGTCACGGACACAGGGTTCTATGCTGAAGCGGGGCCTGAGCCACTTTGATCACTTTGGCGGGTTGTTAATCAAGACATGGTTGAATCGTGAACGATGTCGGTCCCTACATGGATTACCTCCGTCCCCGGGGGCTCACCTGGATCAAGACGACCTTGCGGGTGACGGTTGCCATCCAGTGCTTTGGTGCTGCGGCTCAATGGCTTTCTGCCGGGACAGCCTCTCCGATCGCAGAGTTCTTCATCAGCGACATGGGGTGGCGGGAGGCACAAGCGGTGCAGTTCGACGATGGAGTGGCTTACGGGCTCATTGTATGTGGGGTGCTGACGGCTCTACGGCCGTTGTGGCCCGTTCTGTTGCCGGTCACTTTGTGGTTCACGGCAACTTCACTCTCGTCCATCATCCATGAGATCGATCTGAAATCCGTACTGGTCCCTGTCGAGGAGGCGATTCGTTCGTTGGCACCGCTGGGATTGCTGGTTCTCGATTTCTGGCCGCCAAGGATCAAGTCGCATCTTGGTCGCACGGTGATCACCATGTGGCTGCTGCGACTCGGTCTGGCGATCACATTTATTGGCCTGGGACTGGTGGCCATTATGCAGAGTTTGACTTCAGGGTCATTGCTTCAGGTTGTGCGGTCGATCGCTGAGTATGGAGGGATCACGGAATTGTCTGACCAGTCTGTCCGGCTGATCCTCGCGATCACGGGAGGACTGGAACTTGCACTGGGATTCAACGTGCTGGCTTCACGGTCGAAGCCTCTGCTGGCGATGATGTCGGTCTGGGGTTTCGCCTCTGCGGCTCTGCCAATGATCTCATTTGGCTTCGCAGCATTTCCAGAGTCGCTCGTTCGCATCGCAGAAGGGGGAGTTCCGGTGGTGTTGCTGCTGTATTTCAGCTTATCAGTCAAGGAGTTCCCCCCCGAAGTCGTGGCCGAGAATTAAGGTGTGGACTAATCCTGTGATGAATTTTCGGACACAATCACCACAGTCACACATCCGCTCAAGGGTGGCCGTGCGTCGTCCTTCTCCCCTCGAGGGAGAGGGACAGATTCTGAAGCGTCAGCGAAGAATCAGGGTGAGGGGGTGTCGCGGATCAACAGTTGTATGCCGATCATCGTGGTGCCCCCTCACCCTGCCTTCATCGCTACGCTCGAAGGCTGTCCCTCTCCCTCAAGGGGAGAGGGAGAATTGGGGGTTGGCATTGACGTTTCTTCTAGCAGCGACAGTTGGGCCACACGCGTCCCACGCTGACACACCAAAATCTGCGTCAGCGACTGGAGTTGTCCGAGGCCGCGTGATCTACGAGCCGGACAAGTCCCGGCCCTGGCGATATCAGCGGTACTACGTCAAGCAGCCGAAGTCGGGAGAATTGGCCGAAGCGGTCGTGGCCTTGCGAGGCCGCGAGTTGAAGGAGGTGCCAGTCAAGGATCAGGTCGAAGATCCAACGATCGATCAGTTCAATTTCCGGTTCGTTCCTGAGACGACCGCGATTCGTGCGGGACAGTCCATCACCTTCACAAATAGTGACGCGACAACACACAACGTGCGATCAGTGGCGAGTATTGCACCGTTCAACATCAATCTGGAGGCGGAAGACGAATATGTGCACCGATTCGAGCGAGCGGGAGACCTGCGGTCGCCGGTGACGCTCGGTTGTGTCTACCATGGGGGGATGAGAGCGTGGGTGTACGTGTTTGATCATCCATTTTTCATCGTGACGCAGCAGGACGGTCAATTCGAATTCAAGGGCGTCCCACCAGGCAAGTACACGCTCGAAATGGTGCATCCGGCGGGCCAGCTACGATGGAAAGAGTCCGTTGTCGTCACTGCGAAGGGAACAGTCGAGGTTGAGATTCGAGTCTCACCCGATCAGAAGACGTTGAAATACTAGACGTAGTTTCAGAATCGAAGTAGCTGGATTCGCAAGAATTCAGCCGCCTCGCATCTCGTCGGAGTTCTGAACGCTTGCGAGTTCAGCTACGACAATTGTTGAGTCATCTAAAGCAAAGGCCAGATATGTCTGATCAAGGAATCACACGACGAGATGTCATTCGTGCTGGGCTGTCTTCGGCTGCTGCGGGAGTCGCGTTGATGTCGCATTCGCAGTTTGTGTTCTCGGCGGAGTCAGCTGATGAGGAACTGGTGCCCTTCCTCGACACGCCTCGCACGCCGCCGAACCGGCTCGACTGGGAGACACTCGACAGTTGGCTGACACCTCAGGATCAGGTGTTCAACGTTCAACACTACGGCATGCCCGAGGTCGACAGTGAGGCGTATCAATTGGAGATCGGTGGACTTGTCGATCAGCCGCAAACGTTATCGCTGGACGACATCAAGGCGCTCCCGCGTGAGGAGCGACTGATGACGTTGGAGTGCTCGGGGAATGGCGCATCGCCCGGATTCATGAATGCGATCTACAACAGCCGCTGGGTGGGGACGCCACTCGATGCGCTGCTCAAGGATTGCGGCATTCAGTCGGGGGCGAAAGAGGTCGTGTTCTTCGGTCACGACACCCAGGAAGAGACGCTGCGGTCGGACACCAAAAGAGAACTGAAGGTCGAGGTCCCCTTTGGACGCAGCCTGTCGCTTGATGAGGCGATGAATCTCCCGGCGATCCTCGCCTATGAACGGAATGGTGAGCCGATCGAACCCAGAAACGGTGCCCCTGTGCGGCTGATTGTGCCCGGTTGGTACGGCATTGCGAACGTCAAATGGCTCAAACGGATCGAAGTGCGCGATCGTCGATACATGGGTAAGTATATGGGACGCGACTACGTGACAGTCCGTGGCGAACAACAGGGGGACGAAGTCGTCTTCGTGGAATCGTCCGTTTCGCGGATGAACCTCAAGTCGATCATCGCCCGTGTGACACGTGAGGCCACGCGTGAGGGGAAGATTCCACTCAAAGCTTACGGGGCGGTTTGGAATACGGACGCGACACAGATCGAGGGCGTCGAAGTTCAGGTCGACGGAGGCGATTGGCGTCCGGCTGTTCTTGATGCTGAACCAAGATCCCAGCATTCGTGGATCTTCTTTTCGATCGATCTGGGCAATAGGGAACCGGGCAAGCACACGCTCGTTTCCCGGGCGATCGATACCAACGGGCGCGTGCAACCGACGGCAGAGGACGATGAGATTGCCCTCAAAAAGACATATTGGGAAGCGTATCAGCAGTGGCCCCGCGAGGTGGAGCTTGAGGCTTGACGTACGTTGTCGGTGCATGCTTGCGAACCCCCGGATTCTCCCACTACAGTCTGGCGGCGGACTGACCACTGGCATCAGCATCTCTCAACGGACCGAGTTGACAGAGGTTGATTCGTTCACCCTCAGACCCGATTCGACCCGTCAACAGGAAGACTCCCGTCTCCGATGCAACTCGCGCTAGTGATCGTCCTGATCGTGTTTGTGATCGACCTGTTCGTCCCCGAAGGTGTGGCTGCGAGCCTGCCGCACGTTCTGGGTGTCATGGCCACGCTGACGTCGAATCGTCGTCGAGACACGATCATCGTTGCCGTTTTGGCAACATTCTTCACTCTGTCTGCTGAACTGTTCTCACCGGGACGAGGCGACACTGAGCTGTGGAAAGTGATGTTCAATCGCTTTCTGATTGTGGCGGCAATTTGGGGGGCTGCGCTGGTGATCTATCTGCGTGCCACCGCCATGGACGAGTTGGCGCGGGTCAGCAAGCAGCTCGCGAAGGAGGTCGACTACGCCTCTCGGTTACAGGAGCGGCTGTACCCCAAAGAGAGTCCGAAGATCAGTGGATTGGATATCGCTGGTTATGTCGAGCCAGCCGAGCAACTCTGCGGCGACTACTACGACTATCTGGAGATGTCCGAGAAATGTGAAGGTTTTGTGATTGGCGATGTCAGCGGACATGGCATTGGGCAATCGATTGTGATGAGTGATGTTCGGTCGACACTGCGCGGGATGGCTAAAAGTAAACGAAACCTCGGTGAGATTCTGACGAAGGTCAATCGTCAACTTGTGGCCGACACGCCTGATGACATCTTTGTCACCCTCATGCTTGTGAAAATCGACCCTGAGTCGATGACATTCTCCTTCGCCTCGGCAGGTCACAGTTCGTTGCTCGTGCGGGCATCGGGGGAGTGTGAGGTGTTACGTTGTGGGAGTCTTGCTTTGGGATTGAGCGAACACGCGACCTACACGACGGAAGATGACCATATGCTCAACGTGGGGGACACGCTCATTCTCGCAACCGACGGGTTGGAAGAGCGACATTCGCCCGAACGAGAATTGTTTGGTCGGGATCGCATCCTGCAGGAGGTGCGGAACGCGGGTGGCTGCTCATCCGAGCAGCTCATTCAAAGGCTGGTCACGGCCGCAGACACATTCGCCCGCGGTGAGACTCAGCACGACGACGTGACGCTCGTAATCGTGCGACGCTCCGCTCCCGTGTTGACTTGATGGATGGATGACTCTGACGATGCTCTGCGATTTCGGGTGTCCGCCCCGACCGTTCCCAGATCATTGTGAGCTGCCCAACGATCCAGGATGCATCTGTTCTTGGGTGGACGTGCGTTCGTTCACTCAATTGAGTTCTTACGTGAATGGACCACAGATGACACAGTCCGTCGGCGATGATGGTTGCATTCACATTCTGGCGAACGATACTTGTCACTTCGAGTTCAAGCGGTCAGTTATATTCCAGCAGTCCCGGCAATGAAACTTCTTTGTGGCTTTGGCGAGCAGGCTACCTATGCAGGCGGGTTCCTGTCGATCGGTAATTTTGATGGTGTCCATCGGGGTCATCAACAAATGTTGTCGATGCTGGTAGCGCAGGCGCAGGAGTCAGATGCTCCTGCCGTCGTGATGACGTTCGAGCCTCATCCGATCTCGCTGCTGGCTCCAGATCGCGTGCCCCCTCGGCTGACGACGCTCGAGCACAAGGCTGAGTTGCTGGATGAGTGTGGCGTCGATGTGCTGATTGCCTATCCCACAGACCGGGATTTATTGAATTTGACCCCCGACGAGTTTTTCGAGCAAATCGTGCTGCAGGAGATCAATGCCTGCGGACTGGTTGAAGGCCCAAACTTTTGTTTTGGGAAAGACCGCGCCGGGGACATCGATCGACTCCGTCAACTCTGCGACACAGCCGGTCTCGTATTGTCGATCGTTGACGCCGTGACGGAGGACGCAGCGATCGTGTCTTCCAGTACCATTCGCGCGGCCATCGTGGACGGTCGGCTGGCTGACGCGGTGGATATGCTGGGCCATCTCTATCAGGTCACGGGCATGGTCGAGATGGGGGCGGGGCGCGGTCGGTCGCTGGGCTTTCCGACGGCCAATCTCACGGGAGTCGAAACGATGCTGCCCGCAAACGGAGTGTACGCGGGACGAGTCGTGCTCGACGGGCACCCTCACGCCGCCGCTGTCCATCTGGGGCCGAACCCGACGTTCGCAGAGGACGATCAAAAACTCGAGGTCCACGTGCTCGACTATCAGGGCGATTTGTACGGACAATCACTGAGCGTTGGCCTCTTGGCCCATGTCCGTGATACGATGCACTTCGCAGACGTCACGGCACTGCAATCTCAGTTGACCAAAGATATCGCCGTTATCAGAGCGATCTGCCGCGAACGAACATGACCGTTGTGGCTATTCCCTATTCCCTATTTCCTATTCCCTCATTCATGACCATTGACTGGCAACCGCTTAAGACTCTGATTCAATCACATGAGCGGTTTGTGCTGACAAGTCACGTTCGCCCTGATGCAGACGCCATCGGTTCGGAAATGGGCATGAAGGCACTACTGGAATCGCTGGGGAAGACAGTGCGGATTATCAACCCCTCAGCGACGCCTGACCATTTGAAGTTTCTCGACCCCGAAGGCTGCATCCTGAAGTTTGGTCCTGATGTCAAACTCGACGCGGCCAAAGACACCGACGTGCACATGGTGCTCGACACGAGCGCCTGGCAACAACTCAACGATGTTCGCAAGGTCCTGGAGGCGACCGACGCCAAGAAGGTTGTGATCGATCATCATGTCAGTTCTGACGACTTGGGGGCCGAAGTGTTCAAAGACGTCACCGCTTCAGCGACGGGTGTGCTCATCACTGAGTTGGCACAGTTCCTGAATGTGACCCCGTCACGTGAAATGGGGGACAGTCTCTACAGTGCCATCGCGACCGATACCGGTTGGTTCCGCTTCTCGAACACGGACAGCCGCACGCTCCGCACAGCAGCCAGTCTCGTCGATCACGGCGTTGAGCCAAACCTTCTCTACCAGCAACTCTACGAGCGCTCATCGTTGGCCCGCCTCAAGCTGCATGGTCGCGTGCTCGATCGTGTGACGGTCGAATTTGATGGACGGCTGGCCTACACGTACGTCATGCGGAAGGACTTCAAAGAGACCGGCACGCATCCTTCGGACACTGAAGACCTCGTCAACGACTGCCTGACGATCGAGGGGACGCATTGTGCGTTCATCATCGTTGAGCAGATGTCCAAGCAAATGAAAGTCAGCTTCCGCAGCCGCACGGACCTCGATGTGGCTGCCGTCGCAGAGCAGTTCGGAGGCGGCGGTCATAAGAAGGCCTCGGGGGCCATGCTCCCCGGCCCGTTCGACGAGGCTCTCAAACGTGTCCTCACTGCCCTCAAGTCGGCCCTCGACGCGTCGTGATCACTCGGTAATCGTTGTATTTAACCATGGCCAGACATTAAGATACGCATATCCACAATAAGCGATCACACTGTTGTGTTCGACCATCGCTTGCGGATGAGCACTCACCAAAGAGGTTGCGATCTCACAGAACGTGCTCATCCACAAGCGTTGCACGACCTCCCTCCTGATGGGTCCTCCCCATGACTGACAAGACGCCGACCAGCACCGAAGAAGCACCTCGACGGGATTTCATGACCAAGGCGCTCGCCATCGTCGTGGGAGGAATCGTCGCTCTCGTGCCCATTGTCGCCGGGCTGATGACGGTGATCGATCCCCTGCTCCGGCGCCGCAGCAGCGTGCTGGGCACTGATGAGGAGGGCTTCCTCGGGGTGACATCCGCGTCGTCACTTGATTCGACAGGGGCACCGCGAATGTTCTCTGTCATCGCCGATCTGCAGGATGCGTGGAACAAGTTTCCACAGACCGAGATTGGTTCTGTCTACCTGTGGCGGACTGACGATGGCGAGATCAAAGCGTTCACCGCTCGTTGTCCCCATTTGGGTTGCACCGTCAACTACAAGGCCAACGAGAAGATGTTTGGCTGCCCCTGCCACGACAGCTCATTCAACCTCGACGGCACCCGTAACAACGAGATTCCACCCCGAGGGATGGACGCTCTGGAAGCGAAGGAGGTCGATGGCGAGATTCTCGTCAAATTCCAGAAATTCCGAGCTGGTATCCACGACCAAGAGCCTGTCTAAACGTCCGCACGATGAGCACCCCGGCTGCTTTAAGTAGCCGGAGTGCATTCTGCAATAACTCCCTGTCACCTTTCCACCAACTCCTTATTGTCTTCCCCCATGATTGATAGCCTTCAGAATTGGCTCGACCACCGCACTGGTTATCGCGACTTGATGAAGGAGGCGCTCGACGAGCCGATCCCCGGAGGCTCTCGTTGGCGATACGTCTGGGGCAGCACGCTGGTCTTCACGTTTTTCGTCCAGGTGGTCACCGGCTTCGTCCTCTGGGCCTGCTACGCACCCAGCACTCGCACCGCGTGGGAGAGCGTGTACTACATCCAACATGAGATGACGCTCGGCTGGTTTGTCCGCGGCATCCATCACTTCGCTGCCCAGGCGATGATTGTGCTGCTCGTGTTCCACTTGGTGCAGGTTGTGATCGATGGCGCCTATCGGGCACCGCGCGAGGTCAACTTCTGGCTTGGTCTCGTCCTCATGCAGATCGTGATGGGGCTCGGCCTCACGGGATACCTCCTGCCTTGGGACCAGAAGGGCTACTACGCGACCGCTGTGGCGACTGAGATTGCTGGTTCCGTGCCTGTCGTCGGTCCGTCAATTCAGCAGGTCGCTCAAGGCGGCACCGAGTACGGACATCAGACGCTGACTCGCTTCTTTGCGCTGCACGCCGGCCTGCTGCCAACCCTGCTCGTCGCCTTCCTGTTTCTGCACATCTACGTCTTCCGCCGTCATGCCATTCACGTGAAGGACACGAAAGGGAAACCGGACGCCAAGTTCTGGCCCGACCAGATTCTCAAGGATGGTGTCGCCTGCCTCGCGGTCCTCGCAGCCGTGATGGGCCTCACGCTCTGGAAGGGGGCCGAACTCACAGCTCCCGCGAATCCCGCAGAGGCGTACTCCGCCGCGCGGCCCGAGTGGTATTACCTGTTCCTCTTTCGCTTCCTCAAGTACGAATGGGTTTCGCAAGCGGGCGAAGCGACGGGCCTGGGCGAAGCGTTCGGAGCCGTCATCATCCCCGGCGCACTGATGAGTGTGCTCGTGATGATGCCCTTGATTGCTTACATTCGCGGGGGACACAAATTCAACGTCGCCTACATGTGGGTCATGATTCTCGGAGCGGGTGCTCTCACGGGTGTCGCCATCTACGAGGACTGGTTCAAGGATGACGCTGCGGGCCGCGACTTCCGCGCCGCGTATGCCAAAGCCCACCGTGACGGCGAGCGAGCCGTGGCCCTCTCACAGTCACCCAGCGGCATCCCGCCCGAAGGAGCCATCACCTTGCTCCGCAACGACCCGCTCACACAGGGACCTGCGTTGTTTAGTACCTATTGCATTGAATGTCATCAACCGGCTTCCCGCGAGGGGGAGTGGACCCGCACGACCGGTGAAAAAGGCAGCGAAGAGACGTTCGTCATCCCCTCCACCGCTCCGGAGTTGGCCGATCCCCATCACCCGGAAGACGTCCAATTCGGTAGCCGCGACTGGCTACGCTCCGTCCTGACCGACTTCGACGGCCACTTCCAACCGCTCGCCAACATCACCCTCGAGAACGGAGCATCGGAAGAGAGAGCCGAAGCAGCGGACGCCATCCTCAATGGCTCCATGGCCGATTGGTCATCCAGCGATGGTCAAAAGCTGACAGCAGAAGCGAACCAAGCTGCGTTCGACGCCCTGATCGAATTCCTCTACGCCCAAAGCGGTCGTGAGGACGCATTGACACTCGATGACGAACAGGTCTTAAGAGGCCGACAAGTCTTCGAGACAGGCGAACTCAGCCCGGACGTCGCGTTCGACTCCGCTTGCGTTGACTGCCACACAATGCACGTTCGCGGGGAAACCGAGGCTCTCTCCGAGGACGGATATCCGATTTTGACCGGATATGGAGGCAATGAATGGCTGACGAAGTTCATCACCGACCCCGAGGCTCATTACGCGGGCAACGGCGAAGGCAACAACGCCATGCCTGGTTTCGCTGATCAGTTATCCCCGCAACAGATGGACCTGCTGGTTCGCTGGCTGACAGGCGATTATTATCAGGCTGAGGCACCTCATGCCGAGTAGTGCACGCTTGTTGGTATTCGATCTTCGGGCTTCCTTCGTCATTCTGATTTCATCATTCGAGTTGCACCGGAGGTGCCCATGGGTTTGTTCAGCCGCAAAGACTGGAACGTCCTCGCCATCATCTTCGAACGGCAGGACCTCTATCAGGTCAGCGGTCAACGAGCGAAAGGCAAAGACGCTGAGAAGGCACGTGATGGTGCGAAGGGCCACGACCGCACTATTTACTGGGCCGTATTCGACCAGAAAGGCTCTCTCGTCGAAGGCGGTCCCGGTCTTGGCGCCAACAACATCCCTGTCGAAGCCCTCAAACGCATGGACCGCGAAATCCGCACCAATCGCAGTGTCCTCGATATCCTCAAGTCGTTGGAAACCAAAGAGACCGAAAGGCTCGCCAAGCCATTGGCGTGGACCGGTTATCCCAAGAAGGCGGCCGAATAGAGGAGTGTCAACGGTACGATTTAGAGAGAACTTGCGTTGATGAAAGATATCATTCGACCTGTTCGTATCAAATTGATCGTAAGTTGACTCGCAGGAATCTCAGCGGGAATTTTGTTTTTGGCTGGATTCACTGAACTTGCGTTGACTGCGATGGCTTTAGATGTTGGTTACCGTCACTACACTTGGCCGAAGATAATGCCTTACAGGCCTTCACACCGAGTGCTGACTCGGCTGATGGTTCCGTTTCTTGTGTCAAGCCTCTGTTTCTTCATCCCGTTGCCTCCAGCATTGTTCAATATCCTCAACGTCTGTTTTTGGATCCTCTTTGTGGTCACAGGAGCCGTAATCCTATGGGGAGATATCAAGAGGTTTCAACAACCTGCTGCAGCGTTGTGAACGAGACTGGCGACGGGGGACTGGGGTCTGACCAATGGGAAGGCCCGGGCCGGTGATCGCAGGGCCATCCGCTTCGCTCCTGACTCTGGCACCCTCACGAATAGCGATTTGAAACCGACTCATGCCGAAGACCGTTCCCGATCGACGTGTTCGCAAATTCACGGTCGGTGCTGTGGTGATCGATTGATCATCAGGCTACTGTAATCAATCCATGCGGGGGAGCACGAGGTGTTGATTGAGTAACTCAGATCGCAGCGCAGGTCATTCGTGCGAAACCGTGATCACGATCCGCCGTCGATGACAATTCGGGAGATGACATGTCCGGGACACAGTTCTGTCGGCTGTCGAGAAGTGTTGCAGGCTGCCGTGTTTTGACAGTCGGTCTGCTACTGGTCGTCGCAGGTTCTACCCCGCTGGGGATAGCAGCTGATGTGGTCGAGGGAGACAGTCCGCCATCTGCATCGGTCGATGCATCGCAGGGAGGTACTGAGAGTCAAGGCATTGATGTTGCGCCGATCGTCATCGATGGCCAGTTCGACGA
>JAJDEJ010000311.1 GCA_029259815.1 Planctomycetaceae bacterium
TGAGATCTTTGACTGACGTGCGATGCTGTGACTGCCACATTTTGAAATCAATCCCTCGACAAAATATCACTTCGAACCCCGCGGCTTCCATCCGTCCGCGAAGATCGTCCGCGGTCCATGACCGCACATGTTGCCGCCAATGAAACTCGTGGTTGCAGTTTGCGCAGAACATTGTGTTAAAGCGGATGTTCTCCAAATGGGGCGTTGTGACAAGGACAATTCCTGTCGGCGAGACAAGTCGATTCAACTCGCTCAACAAGGGAGGGAGGTCGTCATCCAAAACGTGTTCCACAGTCTCAATACATGTGACAACATCAAAAACATCGTTTTCGAAAGGCGCACGACCGTCCTCGATCACGTGTGCTCCTTCCCAACCAGTCAATCCAGAAAACTTGTCCGTCACTAATGCAACGGCTTCACTGGATGTGTCCGTTGCATTTACTTTGGCTTCTGCATCTAACAAGTGTGGAATCAGGAATCCCGGTCCACAGCCAAAATCTAAGACTCTGCGATCTTTGAGCGGAACGACATCCTGAAGAAACTGAACGATCCCATCGCCATACCGATTTGAAAAATACTCAGAATGTCGATCGACCCGGCGACTCCAGTATTCCCAATACCGACCAATCAGTTCGTGGTCCCATTCGATTGCCTCACTCATGTGACGCCTGACTCCTTCTCAGAAAATGTTGAATGGTTGTGGGGTCGTTATCGCCCGACGGACCCGAAGGATTTCGTTCATTCATCCAGGCACAACGAACAAACACTGGACCTGGACGGTTTGGATTACCTCGTGAGGAGACGGTGTCCCTCGGATGAACGTCGAACGTCACACAATGGGGCGCCGAATCGATTCCACTGGCCATTGTGTAAATCGATACCGTGACGGAAAAGCGTCGCGGCATGAGAGTGTGTGGGGGGATGGCGATCCAATACCGATATCTTCCCGGCGTGTCGGGGTACTCGCAGTCGTTGTCAATCGGGTGAGTCGAAAAGACGGGACTTTGCTGTTCATCGAATACGCATGCTGCGAGTTTCAAATCGGAAACAGGCTTGCGCACCTCCAAGTCAATCCGAATTAAGATGGGTTCGCCAGCAGAAATAGACCCAGCAACTTCACCGTTGGAGTCGGATACGGCGACACTTTCTAGAACCGCAATTTGATCCGTTGTTGGATGTTCACGTTGCCAGCTCAGTTGCCCCGATGAACCGTACGAGAGGTATTCAGAGATCATCCTCCGCACTTCACCGCGTCCCGCGACACTCCCGCCGGAGAGTAGCATCACGGAACTGCACAGTTTTTCGACGGCCGGCATGTTGTGACTGACAAACAAGACAGTGCGACCGCTGGTCGCGACATCTTGCATTTTGCCAAGGCATCGATTCTGAAACTCTTGATCACCGACCGCGAGTACTTCATCGATAATCAGAATCTCGGGTTCGAGATGGGCGGCTACGGCAAACGCAAGGCGGACTTTCATCCCAGATGAGTAGCGCTTGATGGGGGTGTCCAGAAACTTTTCCACGCCGGAGAAGTCGATAATCTCGTCGAACTTGCTGTCGATTTCGCGTCGAGACATTCCGAGGATGGCACCGTTGAGATACACGTTCTCGCGGCCGGAAAGTTCATTGTGAAAGCCAGTCCCCACTTCCAGCAGGCTGGCGACGCGACCGTAGATTCGGGCTTGGCCGGTGGTTGGTTCGGTGATACGAGAGAGAATCTTTAGAAGGGTACTCTTACCCGCGCCGTTATGACCGATGATGCCCATGACTTCGCCCTGAGCGATGTCGAAGGTGATATTTTTGAGAGCCCAGAATCTACCCGCCTCATCGGCCTGACCGGAGAGATGACGGAGTCGTCGCAGAGGGGCTTTCGCCAGATCAACAATGGCCTCTCGAAAGGTCTGGCCAGACTTCTCGCGCAGCCCAAGCTGGTATTCCTTGCTGATGCCTTCAACTTGAACAGCGAATTGCGACATACGTGAGGGGGATTCTGGGGAAGGACAGACGTTTGGGGCTAGACGATGTCGGCGAAGCGGCGTTCGACGCGACGGAAGTAGACTGTCCCGATGACTAAGAGAATGACCGCAGAGAGAACTGACGCTCCCAGGTGAAACGGGTCGAGAGGTTCGTCGAGCAGGCACCATCGCATCCCCTGCACGAAACCAGCCATCGGATTCAGGAAGAAGTAGCACGACAGCCAGGAATCACCGATCTTGAACTCGTCAAGCATTCGATTGACGGTGCCCATGGAATAGCCAACGGGTGTTGCCAACATCCAAATCTGCATCAGAAACGGGACGACGTATCGAAAGTCTCGGTAAGCGACGGTTAAAGCCGCTAACAGGGACCCGACGCCCAATGCGGTGATCACGACTCCCACAACGAGCAGTGGAAACAACAGTGCCTGGATCGGGGGCACAATCGAATATGCCAGCAGGATCACGGCCATCACACCCAACGAGATGGCAAAGTCGACCAGACCGGCACCGACAGCCGCCATCGGGACGATCAGCCGGGGGAAGTACACTTTGCTAATGAGGTTGGCACCTGCGACGAGACTTTGACCGCTTTGCGTGACGGCTGTCTGGAAGAACTGCCACCCCATCTGCCCAGCGAACACAAGCGCCAAGTAGGGAATATCCGTGTCCTCACGCATGTTCCCCATCACACCGAACAAGACCACAAACACGGCCGATGTGAGTAATGGCTGAAGCACCGCCCACGCGGCCCCCATCACGGTCTGCTTGTAGCGGACCTTAATATCTCGCCACGTGAGGAAGTAGACCAACTCGCGGTATTGCCAAAGCTCGGCGAAATCAATCGCGCGCCAGCCGGGTTTGGGCTCGATCACTGTGGCCAGGACTGGTCCGTCATCGACGGAGGCGATCCCTGGTTCTATCGAACCGTGCGGCTGTTCGAGTTGTGCGACGCTTGTCTCCATGCCGTTCCTGCCTGCTCGTCGAGGAGCAGTTCTTATCCGTCGATTGTTTCGAGATCGCAGGAGGTGAGTTCGACGGACGCACCCCGTTGAAGGAAGTCGACGGACACAAGCAGCCGTCGCTGTCCGCGACGTTCGATGACTGTCCCGACTCGCCCTGTGAGCATGCCCGTCTTGACTCTGACTTTGGTGCCAGGCTCGATTCGTGCTTCGGGTGTCAGATCGCTGCCGAGTTCAATAAGTTCGCGGATCTGGCGAAGATCTCGAACCAATGCTTCCGGGTCGGTGACTTCGATGTCTCGCGAGACACATCCGGTCGTCAACGCGGAGTGGCGGTCCGTCTCGTCTCCCCGCAGGAAGACGTAGTTGGAAAACAAGGGCAGGTAGCTTGTCCGTAACCGACCGTTTGGAGAGCGATGCTGCTGTTCGACGACTGGGCTGAAGAATGCAATCTCCATCGTGGTCAGCCGACGCATCAACTCTTTTTCGCGGCGAGAACGTGTGTAGAGGGCCCACCACTGACCAACGTCGTTCGACAACGGACCGTCCTCTTCGAAGAGGTCTGACGGGAACAGGTCATTTTCCTTTTTTAGGATGGGCATCGATCGGATCGACAGTTCTTCGCTGTCTGCGCGGACTCCGTCCTTCTGGGTGACGTTAACCCACAAGGATTTTACGTGAATTTGCGTACCGCCAGACATTGACGGTCACAGCTTTCAGGTGATTCGGGGAAGCTGCGGTGAGACTATAGCATCCTCACACTGAGTGCTAAACACCGATCTGTACTGGAAATACAGCCGGTCCTGGAGAGCCAGAGCGTACGGCTCAATCCTTAGGAGACAGGCAGCTTCTCTTGGGAGGCGAACCCTGTAGAAACCGGAGCGTGTGGTTCTGTAAACGGCGATCCAATTGGTGACTCTCGAACCGCTGCAGGTTCGGCCAGTTGCTGCACTTGCTCCTCAAACGACTGCAGTCCGATGATCAACTCGGACATCCACTGACTCAAGCCGACTCCGGGCTCAGCGAGTCCTGCGAGTCGCAGACGTCCGATCGCATGACCATCTTCACAAACCAAGGGGAGCGTCGCGTGCCACATTTGATCCTGTTCGGCGCCGTGTTTTCGCTTCCAGACGGCGTGATACTCTTCGTGCAAGGCGGGCAAGTTGACGTTCAACTGCACCATACACAGGTCAAACCGCTCTGCATACTCGGTTAGCCGCTCCCAAAGAGCATCCCATTCGCGGTCACCCTGCAAACGCGAACTGAACGGCTCCTCCTTGCGTTCACCCCCGGCTGGCAAGCGAAGCATGGATACGAACAATGACTTCATGCTCCGCACGAGTAATGCACATTCGGAATGGCCGAAGAATCGGGTGAGGACCAGCGTGCTGATCACCGCGGCCGCACTTCCAAGTGCCAGAAAATCGTTTTGGTAGACAATGCTCGCCAAGGCACCTGCTGCACAAAACGCACAGAGCATTCCCACCCAGACGACAATGAGGGGACCACTGAATCCGCGCTGCAGCAGGGTGTGATGCAAGTGGCCCCGGTCGGTCGTGTAGACGCTCCGACCGGTCAGCTTTCGCCGGACGATCGCCATGCTGACATCGAAAATCAAGACGGCCCATACGGCTGTCGGTGCCGCTAAGGCGACTGTCACCGGACCTTTGAGTGAGCTGCGAATCGCCAGAGCCCCGACAACGAGACCAATCAGCATACTGCCCGCATCACCTAAGTACATCTTGGCGGGGGGGAAATTGTAGATCAGGAAACCACCTAAGCTGCCAGCTAAAGCCAATGCGATGAGCGCGTCCGACTGATGGCCCATTTTGTAGGCCATCGTCGCGAGGGCCAAACTGAACACCAGCCCAATACTCGTCGCCAGTCCATCCACGCCGTCTATGAGATTCAGCGCGTTGATAGCTCCCAAAAGCCAGAAGGCTGTGAACGGGATTGACAACATTCCAAGATCGAATTGCCATTCAAAGATCATGAACTTGCGAATCACGAGTCCAGAAGAGATCAAGATGGCGATCGCGGCAATTTGCCCAATGAGCTTCTGGCGACCGCGGAGGTTTTTCCAGTCGTCCAAGAGGCCAACGACACAGATGCAGGCTGCAGAGGCCAGCAAACCCGCGTAGTAGTTCCAGTGTGCCCGGAGATCTTCCCGCCAGGGATTCGGCACGACAAACAACCCGATGACGGTTGCGGTAAATGCCAGATAGATCGCCACACCGCCACCCAAGGGGATCGGCGTTTTCTGCAACTTGCGGACACCGTCCGGTCGATCGACCATCCCCAGTCGGTAAGCAAACATCCTGACCAACGGAGTGAATGCTGTGCTCGCAAGCAAAGAGATGCCGGTAACAGCAATCAGTGTATTCATCTGAGCCGTCTATTCCGTTTGAGCATCATGCCGAAGTGTCGATTGCTTCTTTGACACGCTCGGTTTGCCCCGCGACTTTTCGTCCAAGGCTTGAGTCACAAACATGGGGTGCGTCCGAGAAGTTATCATACCAACCCATGCCAGCGAATGTAATCGGATTCGACCAACTTTACCCAGCTGTCAAAATCTACGCAGGCAGCGCATGCTAAACATCTTCCATCAAGTTGATCGTTGGAAACCAGCAAATCGGAGAATCGAGAGTGACGAACCAAGATGCTAATCACTCGATAACCATCTGAAGTCGCAACTCACGATGCTCTTTCGCGATATCTCCTCGACGTGGTGCCAGGATTCTCAACAGAGAGTACTCATCTTCCGCCTGCTTCAACTGCCCGTCATTTCGCAGGACGCGTGCCAACATCAATCTTGGTTCAATCTCCGCAGGAGCCAGCTGAACTGCCTGACGATAGGCTTCAATTGCTTTGGCTGGTTGTCCTTGAAGTTCGGCAAGCCGAGCGAGGAGAATGTAGGAAAACTCATCCAAATCGGCAGTCTCCACTTCTTTTGCCAACTCCGCCCCTCGTTCCGTCAATTTCCGCTTAACCTCCTCGTCGGAAGTCGACTCGGCCAACGCGAGAATGATGTCGAGACGATTGGGAATCACATTGGCGAGCAATTCATCGATGGTTGACTGCGTGATCAACACCGACCACACGATCTCCAAATGTTCCTCGGTCAGGAGCAGACACCGTCTCAGAGCGATCTGAGACAGCTCAATGCGACCAAGAGAATCGGCCAGAACACCTGTCTTCAACAGCTCATCTGGTGTTGATGGCCCTAAAAAAATGGCCGCTTTGATGAGTGTGTCGACCATCTCGTCCGGCTGCGGTCCAAGTTCAGTCGGGTCCTGGAGCATCGTTAAATGTGCCAACGTGGCCGGGGTACCTCGCATGAAGGCGTTCAGTCGCGACGCTTCGAGGAGATGCTGGTATGCAGGCACCAGATTCGAAGAAATCGCTGGAAGGCGACGGATCTCAGCCATTTGATCAGCATCTTCAGAATCCCTGATCGCAGCGATACGGGCTTGCAACACTGGCAGCGAAGTGGAATTCCATAACTGGTGGTTCGGATATTTCCGCGAATCCTCCAGGGATTCGCGGATCTCGCGGAATGCCTGGAGTCGGTATCGGTCGATCCACCAGAGGGCAGTCGCTCGATGCAGCTCGGCGTCGTCGGGTCGAAGACGGAGCGCTTCGGCGGAAGTTTCGATCGTCCCTTCCAGGAAGCCCATCTGGGTTTTAAGAGGCTCTCGAGGGAGGATTGTGATGACCGTGTTGCGTGCCAACGACGACTGTGTGGCCCCGAACATCTCCAATCCGAACAAGCTGGCAGTTGCTGCCAGGACGAGACACAACACAATGTTGCTCCCTCGGCCCTCGAGTCTCACCAGGCTGAGCCAGCTCGACACCCGAAAATTCTGGAAGTCAGCAGCGGAGCACGCCATCCCACACACGGCACCACAAATCACCGCGAGTGTCAGTCCATTCGCCGGGATCAACAGCCCGAAGTCTGTCACCGCCTGAATAGCCTGCGAAAGGACTGCGCACAATCCCACAACTCCCGCAGCACGGAACGACAGGTCCTCCTGCTTCAGCAGAGAGACTGCGGCGACTCCCGTCAGTAAGAACCCGCTGACATAACAAACGAATCCCAATGCACCTGTCTCGACCAGCATCTCAAAAAAGTGGTTATCCGCGTTGACGTACCAAGCGTCACTCGCATGGGCCTGATAGGGCAGATTCGCATACCTGTACGTACCCAGTCCGGTCCCCAGGAGAGGAAAGTCCAGCACAGCTCCCGAGGTGTCCCACCAATGCAGCAGTCGACCTTCCGCCACCGCGAACGGGTCGCTCAAGCTGGCTAATCGCTTCTCAATCAAATTCCAGCCTTCCAACCACATCAAGAGACCGACCGTCGCCCCTCCTGCCAATATTGCGATGCCCAAGACGCCCCCAAGTGAGAATCCTCGCCCTCGCTGTCGAGACACGCGATGGGCAATGAACAGAGCCAAGAGTGGCCCCAACAACCCTGCCAAGATGCCTCCACGCGACAGAGAGAACATCACGGCTGCCCCCATGATTGTGATCAGGCCGAGCACGCTAACTTCCGGGCCATCAAGCCCGGCCAACCAGCTCAGTAAGCGGGCTTTGAGCGGCAACCGATTTCGCAGCCGCTTCTCCCCGTGTGGAAGAGCCGATCCTCCCAAGACGGGAATTTCGCTGTCACCCAACCGAGAGAATCGTGATCCCAGTGTTAGCAGCAGCCACCCCAGGCCGGCAGCCAAGCAGAGGTTCAGGTAACCGGCTGCGTTGTTCCGGTTCACAAAGGACGCAAACGGCGTCCCGCCAAAACGCAAAGGCACCCGCCAAAACAACATGCCATTCCAGGTCAGTCGCTGGACAATTCCAAAGAACCCGAGCGCTGCCCCGTTGATCGCCAATAATCCCCACAACCACTTTTGAGAACTTGATGTTCCAAACCAAACCGACGCTAACAGAAACGCGCCCATTGCGAAAAACAGTTTTGCAGCCTGCGTCCGGGTCGTCGCGGGAGAGATCGTTCCCGAAGTCGGACCGTTGACCGCCAGTTCGTCTGCCCACTCTCCGAAGACCGCATGCTCCATCTTTCGAACAACTCCCTCATCCCGGGGAAGCAACTGAACCGAAGCGATCAGAAGTAGTCCCAGCGGTGCCAGCACCGCAATCGGAAGATGCAGCGGTCGATCGGACGGAACGAGAAGGATCTCCGCCAGACGCCAAACGAGCAGCCCCCCCAAAGTCAGGCACAAGAACCACAGCGGCTCAGGCGTGACACTGCCAAACGCCCAGGGCGAAGCAACCACAGCCATGATCAACACGATCCGCCCGATGAGCTCCATGGTGGCGTTGGCGATGAGAGTAGGGGTGATGGGTATGCGGTGAGCTAGAGCAATTCGAAAGTTGTTCTTCAGGTGTCATGCAGGAGGGCCTATGAGCAGGCAGAGGTCATTCCTCGAACAAGCTCCTGCACAGAAACCGTGAAAATGGTCTAGTCGATCACTCCGTCATTGTGACCATCCAAAGCGCGAGGCGGAAGTGGGAAAGCGGATCCCCGCTCCCTATTCCAAGTTCCGTTTCCTTCTCGTCACTCTGGCATCTGCCATCAACACATAACAAAAACACCCCGACCACTCTTTAAGCAGTCGGGGTGTCAGAGAATGTTCAATGTCGAATCGCCTACGGGATGGCTGGGCTGACGACTTGCACGCCATTGTTGTTGTCGTCATCCGTGAGAGCATAGGCGGCAAGGCCGAGGGCTCCCAAGCCAAGCAACGCTCCCAGTCCCTCGCCACCACCGGGTGCACCACCACCACCACCGAATCCGCCGCCGGGACCACCACCGAATCCGCCGCCTCCACCAGGACCCAACGGGATCTCTCCGGCAAGGATACTCGGATCTCCACCAAAGCCACCCCCTGCCCCGAGGAAGCCCAAGTCAGAACTGAACACGGGGCTCACCGTGGCGATCGTCGTCTGCTTCGCCAACAATGAGACCTCTTGCAATTCAAGCTCCGAGTTGGGGCGGTCACCGAACTGGATCTGTGTGATCGACGGAGCCTCTTGTCCTCTGTCTGCTGCTGGGAAAGGCAGAGGCGGATGGACCTCGGTCGCCAAGGCCACGAATGCGTCACTGCCAGCCACAACAAACGAGTACACACCCGCTGCGAGTCCGCTCACACTGAAAATCCCATCGAAGTCTGTCTGCCCTTCAGCCACAATCTGGCCAGCCTGAATGAAGTAGACATTCAAGCCCGGCACGGGTGGCTCTGGTTCGGAGGGAGGCGCACTGTGGGCGATCTTTCCCACCACTGAACCATCTTCACGAATTTCAAAGCCGTGACCTTGAATCAGATCTCGATTTGGGGCTGCGTCTGCAACAAATTCTTCTCCGTCGAATTGGGCATTCGGCTCTTCGCTGGTATCGACCAAGTTCTGATCAAGACGATCGAGGGCTTCGGTCGGCGTTGGCTCTGATTGTTGGTTCACAACCGACGGGCCACCCAATTGCAGGTGATCGTCGATGATCTGTCGCACGATGCCCATGTCACTGCCCGGCACCAACGCGACATCGATTCCCGCACCCGGCTCGCCCAGTCCACCAGTTGCGGGAGCGATCCATGTGCCAAAAGCGGCAAAGCCGTCAGCCCCACTGATGAAGATCGAGTACGGACCATAATCAAGATTGCTCACTTGGGTTGTCCCGCTGACGCCGACATTCACTTGCTGAATGGATGCACCATTACGGACCAAATTCACGCTTCCCTGAGTGGCCGGCTCGAGAATACCGCCAGCGTTCCTTCGCAATTTGACCGGAAGGTAGTCGTCAATGAAGATTCTGACATCTGATGTTTCCGGGGCTGCACCCGTCACGAGTGGAGCGATGATGGCATAGGTGCCGACCACTCCGGCACTCGCCACAGCTCCACAAACCAACAGAACAATAATCGCTGAGGAGATGCTGAGTTGACGCATGGTAAGTCAAACCTTGAAGGGTAATCCGTTGAGGAGAACGACCGATGTTCGAAGGACGAAATCCTTAACGGCCTCGAAACTCTTCGAAGCCTATCACGTGGGAGCAAATTGGCTGGTGGGAGCAGAGCCGAATGAGGAAGATTTCGCAACCTAGTGCCCCCACCGCTCGATCTCTTTTCCCAACTGACACAGAGTACCTGTTTGTCAACATGAAAATCAACCCTACACCCTCCATCTTCCGCAAACCAATATTATTTGCCGAATCTCGGGTGGGCACTCCTCAAGCGACTGCGTGCACCACGCCTTCTCCACAGGAAGGCCGAGACCGCCCCCCATGCCATCAACCCGAGGCTGCCGGGTTCAGGGGTTGACGTCACGGAAGTCGTGAACATTGTCGAGTCAAACGGGACGAACTGGGTGCCGTCGAGGTAGTCGACGTTCCAGTTACTGGTTGTGTTCCCAATGAGGCTACGGTAATCGCTGAAAGCCGCCTCACCAGAACGAACACCCTTATATTGCCCACCATCAGCAGGGTCGCCTCCACTCCGAGCGACCAGCACAGCCGTGCTGCCTTGCGTCAGTCCGGTCCCGGTCAGTGTGCCAAGGGTGCCATTGTAAAGCTGTTCGTCATTGGAGAAGGCCGCGAGAAAAGTGGTCGGTGTCGTCTCGTTTGTCCCGGTGAAAGCATAGATGGCTTCGCTCGCTGATAAAGACATCAAGCCGCCCGTCATCGTGCCGCTACTGGCAGTTGGTCCTGTTCGAACGTTCGAGAACGTGACGACCGATCCCGCAGCCAAGGCCGAGTTGACTGTCCAAGTGATCTCCCCCTCACTCGTGCCATTGAAGTCAGTATTGCCCCCTCCGGTGTCGACCCATTCATTGTCATTGAAGTGCACCACATTTCCGACTGCGGCGTCAGCCAGCAAGACGATCGCGAAATCGTCATTTCCGTCCATGTTGAACCCGATGAAAGCAATGTCACCGGCGCTCACAAGATCGGCATGGCACATCTGAGGTGTGCCCAATAGCAGGCAGACCGTCAGGATGAAGAAGTTGAGACGTCGACAGCCCGTAAAACGCATGACAGAGTCCCCTTGGCGAGAAGAGCGACAGAATGATGCGGCGATTGGGGGGTTAGGCTAACGTGAATGTTAGGAGAAAGCTACTCCACCACCTTCACAGTCAGGGCCAAATTGCGAACCAGCACTTGATCGGTTCTCTCTCGCACACAGAGAATTGGTTGTCTATTACAACCGTTGAATGTTTGATTGAGAGAATCAATGATGAAAATCCGATCGTTTCATCCGTTGGATGAGCCAGGGGTGGTCAACTTGTGGAAAGAGGTCCTTCCCGACAGTGCACCTCATAACGACCCCGAGAGATCGTTAAAAAATAAACTGGCGGTTGACACGGAACTGCTCTTGGTCGCGGTCGCAGATGACGCCGTCGTGGGCACTGTGATGGGAGGATACGACGGACACCGCGGGTGGGTGTATTCGCTCGCCGTCCTGCCGGAGCATCGGCGAGAGGGGATCGGGTCAGCCCTCATTCGCGAACTGGAGGCCAGGCTCAAATCGCGTGGCTGCCTGAAAGTGAATCTGCAAGTCCGAAGTACAAACACAGGTGTGGTAGAATTCTATGAGCAGATGGGGTACGACATGGAAGAACGGCTCAGTCTGGGGAAGCGTCTCTTCGATTGAAGCTCTCAGGCTATCACAGAAATCATCACGACTCTCACTTGAACTCGTCACCATGCCACCACAATCCCTGTACGACATCTCGCAATTCGACTTCGAAAATCCGATGTTCGACATTGACGAGGTTCGCAAGGTGAACCCGCAACGACATGAGATGGAACACCTGAGCGGTGTCGTGTACGTTGATCGCGACAACGATGGCCTCGTCGGTTTCAAGGATGTCACCGATAAGGAATTCTGGGTGCGCGGACACATGCCCAACTTCCCGCTGATGCCGGGCGTCATCCTCTGCGAATGTGCGGCCCAACTCGCCGGGTTCTATGCTCACAAGTACGACATTCTCGGAGCGGGCGATTTTCTCGGGTTTGGGGGGATGAAAGACGTGAAGTTTCGTGGACCCGTCTTCCCCGGTTGCCGTCTGGTCATCTGCGCCCGCGCCACCAAACTACGGCCGAAGCGACGAGCCGAGTTCGAGTTCCAGGGGTTTGTCGACGAGAAGATGGTCTATAGCGGCATCATGATTGGCGTGCCGATTAGTCGCGATCATGTGATCGGGTGAGGGCCGAATGTGGAAGTGGGAATGCGGAACGCGGAATTCCCCATTCCGCATTCCCACTTCCGCGTGACAAGTTCCCGATGAGCCATCGAGCCCCCTACGCCGACCTCAAGCCTTACTTTCTCACGATCGACGACGTCGAGAGGGAGCACGAGGGCATCCTCGACTGGGCGTCGTTCTTCGGCAACGACCATCCGGTCGAGTTAGACATCGGCTGTGGGCGGGGGTTGTTCCTGGTCACCGCAGGTGAAGCGAATCCAGATGTCAACTATCTGGGCATCGAGATCGATTACCGGCAAGGCCGACACGGAGCCATGCGACTCCAGCGTCGTCAACTGTCCAACGTGCGTGTGCTCGGCGGCGACGTGCTCCGCGCTCTCACGGAACTCATCCGTCCACACTCGGTCTCTGCGGTGCACGTGTACTTCCCCGACCCTTGGTGGAAGAGAAGGCATCGTCCACGGAGGCTCTTCAATAATCAGTTCGTCGACTGTTGTGCAGACGTTCTGCAGCCCGGTCAGTTGCTGCACTCCTGGACGGACGTGGAGGAATACTTTGGCGTCATCTCTTTCCTGATGGAGCAGCACCCCCGCTTTGAGACACTCCCACCTCCCGAGGAACGACCCGCGACGCACGACATGGACTACCACACCAGCTTCGAACGCAAAGCACGGAAACTCGGGAAGACGATCTACCGGGGCAGATGGCGGGTCGAGGGTGGTTTTTCATTACTGACTGACAAAGAAACGAAAATGCCCCGACCACTTTGAGCGACCGGGGCACTGGAAGTTAACTCTTTTCTATCTCACAAGATCAGCCTATCTCGCAAGATCAGGAACGGACGCATCAGTTGGCGGTCTTCGCCTGTTCAAGCTTGTTCTCAGCTGAAGCGAGCTGGGTACGAGCCTCTTCCAATTCCTTCAACTCAGCGTTCACAGTCTCCTGAGCTTCAACAACAGACTCATGCGCATCGGAGACTTGTTCTTTCGCCTCTTCGATGGCGTCTTCATCGCCTGCATCCGTGGCAGACTTCAGCTTTGCCTGAGCCTCAGCGTGCTGCTGCTCCGCTTGCTGGAGGGTCTGCTGCGCCTGTTGCAAATCCTGCTCTTCGGCGGCGATGGTTTTTTGTGCGGCTTGAATCTCTTCCTGAGCCTCGTCCCATTGCTCCTGCTGAGCCTCGGTCAGATCTTCACGGGCTTCATTGATCTCTTTCTGCCCTTCCCTTCGGGCCTCTTCCACGACCTCAGCCGCTTCCTCATTGGCTTCACGAACTTCTTCATTGGTGACGGGCCGCATGGCTTCGTGACGAATCTCAGCGGCATCTTGTTCAGCCGCCGCGATTTCCTGTTGTGCTTCTGCTCGCTCTTCATTCAGATCCTGACGAGCTTCTTCCACTGGAGTCGCGTTCGAGCAGCCAACCAGCGTGCCTAACGCGACGATTCCAACCCAGCTGTGCCATGTTGTCTTCATCGTTTGGTCCCTTTCGTGTGTGTCAATTCGTTGTCGAAATCTCATTGTCTGTGGGGACATTGTACGGGTGTCCACACTTAGGTCTCATTCTTCCGCGTCATGAGCTTCCGTGCCATGAGGTTCGGCCCGCGCCATGACGTTACTCATCTACGACAGCACGAATGATGCCACTGCGATGTTTGATCAGCAATCACTCGCCAGACATTGCCTGAGCCTCTATCGCCACAAGGAGTTGAGGATAAATGAAGATTATGAATCTTCCTGAATCGCCTTTGGCCGTCACCGGTGTCATGTTCCAAGAGTGGTTGGTGAACGACCAACTGGTATTCTGAGAGCGCGACGGATCATTCATGACGGGATTGGAAAGTCGGGAGAGTGACTCTCGTGACACAGGAGTCAGGAGAGGTGAGTTCTGGTGACATCGAGATTGCGCCGTCGGCCCTTGCTCGTATTCTTCCCTTTGTCGCTTTCTCTCCTGATTCCCTTCTTCGCCAATCCAGTGTCACACACCAATCCCCTCGAAAGGCCCACTCCGGCATTGTTCCCAGACAACCAGACGCGTAGAATTCCTGATAACAACCAGACCTGCCCCCTTTGATGCATGCCTGTGCAAGAAGTGCCGTGACACCCTCCTCTCAAGTGTTGGTCTACGTCCCTCAATCCGCTGAGGCACACGTCGACGAGATTGACCTCGCCTCTGCGGACATTGTCACCTCGCTCCCCGAGGCTGTTGAGCGTCTGCAGGGCGGCAGATACCAAGGCGTCTGCGTGTGGGGTCATGCGGCGGACTCGATTCGCTTTCTGATGGAATCCGGCGGCTTGCTGGAAGAATTGCCCGAAGCCGTCGTCCTGCTGGACCTCGACCTGCACATTCTCTGGTGCACCAACCAACTCGCCGAGTTCACGGGACAAACAGAGTCTTTGATCGGCCAAAAGTTTTACGATGCCTTCGGCACCCCTGAAATTCTCGGTCCCGACTTTTGTCCCTTTCACACGGCCATCGGCTCGGGTGAGTCTGCCCAAAGTCGTTTGCGTGTCGGAGAGAAAACTTACTTCGAGGTTCACGCAGCGCCGGTCATGGAGAATGACGTCGAAGACGTCCTGCCCGATTTCCTGCTGGTGACTGTGCGTGATGTCTCGCGGGACATGGCGCAGCGACAGAAACTCTCCGCCATCTATCAGGCCGGACTCGAATTGGGCGACTTACAACCTCAGGAAGTTCTGGAGATGTCGGTCGAAGAACGGGTCGAACTACTGAAGTCGAAGATCCTGCATTACACACAAGATTTGCTGGAATTCGATACGGTCGAGATTCGCCTGACGGACGAGGCGACCAATACGCTGGAGCCACTGCTCGCAGTCGGGATGCAACCTGATGCTGAAGGACGCAAGCTGAAAGCAGAAGCGACCGACAATGGGGTCACCGGCTTCGTCGCCGCCACGGCACGCAGTTACCTCTGCGAAGACACGACCACAGACCCCTTGTACCTCGAAGGGGCTCCCGATGCCCGCAGTTCGTTGACCGTTCCGCTCATTCTCCACGATGAATGCCTCGGCACGTTCAACGTCGAAAGCCCACGCCCGGGTGCTTTCACGAACAATGATCTCCAGTTCCTGGAGTTGTTCAGCCGCGAAGTGGCGATGGCCCTCAACACGCTCGATTTGCTCGAAGCTGAGAAGGCCACAACCGCTAACGAAAGCACCTCCAAAATCCTCAGCGAAGTCGCCCCCTCGGTCGACCAGATCCTGAACGACGCCTACGGCATCCTTGAGCGCTACATCGGACACGATCAGCCGGTGACACAACGTCTGCAGAACATCCTGCATCACACCCGCAAAATTCGTGAGCAGATCCAAGAGGTCGGCGAGTCGATCACGACAAACCTCAAAAACGCCCCGATCCCCGCTTGGCAGAACCGCCCGCTGCTCAAAGGCAAGCGGCTGTTGGTCATTGACAGCGATGCGGAGGTCCGCAGCGCGGCTCATCAGTTCCTCGGTCGATACGGCGTGTACGTCGAGACGGCCCACGATGGGGAGGAGGCATTGACCATGATTCGTCAGTCGCACTACGACGCTGTGCTCACCGATATTCGCCTCCCGGACATGACCGGATCCGAGTGCTTTTCACGCATCCGCGATATTCACGAACACCTGCCCGTCATCCTCATGACGGGCTTCGGCTACGATCCCACGCATTCCATCGTCAAGGCTCGACAGATGGGATGCGAGTCCGTCCTCTTCAAGCCCTTCCGCCTCGACCAACTACTCACCGAAGTCGAGAAGGCCATTGCCGAACCACGACCAGTTGGCTCGCCGCAGTGACGCACGGTTGAGAGGTGCGGTGGCGGAAGCTCAAAGTTCGCTTCCAACGTTGCGGCTGACAAGGAGAGGGGGAGGACAAGGGGAAGCGGGTCAATGCGGCCAGTCTCCTTGTCCCACCGTTTCGATGTTCAACTTCGTGACTCAGTTCCACTCTGGATTGTCACACCGATGCGGCAGCAGCCGGTGTTCCTCCTGCACCTTGGCCACCAGCCGATCCCACACGCAGTAGGGGTTTTCATCAAAGAGAAAGTCCATGTCGGCCGGGACAGTGAGCCAGTCACCACGGTCGACTTCGCCCTCAAGCTGACCAGGTCCCCAGCCCGCACATCCGCAGAACACGCGGAATGGCAGTCCGTCGTCATCGCACATCGCTCGTTCGACGACTTCCTCGAACACGTCCGCATTCGTGCCCACATATAGTCCGGGCAGGATGGGTGTCTCGCCGTCGCTCAATTCGTCCGCACTGTGAACGATGAACAAGGCGTTCGGCTCGACCGGTCCGCCGACATAGACGACATCATCAGTCTGCGGCAACTTGAAATGGGCTCCCAGTGCATGGGTCACGCAGATCGAAGAGGGGCGATTGATGACGACCCCCATCGCTCCTTCATCGCCGTGCTCGAAGATCAGCACGACTGTCTTGAAAAAGTTTGTGTCCCTTAACCGGGGACCGGCGATCAAAAACTGTCCTCGCAGCGACTCTGCCATTCTCATCCACCGTCACCAGCCCGATGCGTTCAATCAGCATGCAGTATACGCATTTGTCACCGAGAAATGGCAACCATATTTGTGATTGGGCACTTCTCGTAAGGATCATCTGACAAGGAGAGGGGGAGGCAAGGGGACAAGGAGAAAAGAGTCATCACACGTTGCTCTCCTTGTCGCCTTGTCCCCGGCACACGCGAATGCCAGAATCGAGCCGTCACACAACCGCACACCCCGGCGACCACCCATGTCACTCTCTGACGAAGAACTGATCGAGCAACTCAAGACCGGTGACCAGGCGGCTCTTGCAGAATTCATCGACCGTCGCCGTCCCCAGTTGACGGCCTTCATTCAGAAACGGATGAGCGACCGGCTGCGCACGAAGGTCGAGGCGGCAGACATCTTTCAGGAAGTGACCGTCGCATCGCTCAATGCCCTGGCCGACGTCGAACTGGGTGACCGCGACCCGTTCAGTTGGCTGTGTCAGCAAGCTGAGCGGAGGATCATCGACACACACCGGCATCACTTTGGTGCTCAAAAGCGAGCCGCCCATGGCGAGGTCGGGCTGAACGCACCCGCAGCGGGCCGGGAAGAGGGTCAAATCGCTGATCTCGTTGCCGCCACGATGACGTCCGCCAGCAGTGCGTTTTCGCGGCAACAGAAAGAGTTCCACATGCTGGAGGCGCTCAACAATCTCCCGGACGATGCCCGCGAGGCCCTGCGTCTGAGATACATGGAAGGCCTGCCCAGCAAAGAGATCGCCGAACGCCTTGGCAAATCGGACGGTGCAACAAGAGTCCTCCTCAGCCGCTCACTCAACAAGCTGCAAGAGATTCTCTCCGGCAATGATGAGTTCCAGAGTCTCATCATCCCCCGCCCGTCAGCTGAGTGAAGGCTTGGCGTTTCGCGCGCTCCTCACACCACTCGCCCAACCAACTGGCATTCTGCGCCGACCCGCTTCAACGCGTCAAAGACCACATCCACGGCGTCACCCCGCACGACGACCGCCAAACCGATGCCCATGTTGAACACCCGCCGCATCTCCTCGACGTCGACGCTGCCTAGCGACCGGAGCCAGTCGAACACCTCAGGCACGTCCCATGCGTCGTGATCGATCTCCACACTCTGTCCTTCCGGCACGATCCGTGAGACATTCTCTTCCAGTCCCCCGCCAGTAATGTGAGCAATGCCCGTCACCGCAGCCCGCGTCTCGTCGGACATCAGCGCCGCCACGACGTCCGCATAGATGCGAGTCGGCGTCAGCAGTGCCTCGCCGAGAGTGGTGCCGAGTTCATCGACTTGTGACTCCGTCGTCAGTCCGGCATGCTCGAAGACGATCTTGCGGACCAGACTGAAGCCGTTCGAGTGTAGCCCGCTCGACGGCACGCCGAGGATGACATCGCCTGCCTCGATCTGCGATCCATCGAGCATCCGTGATCGTTCGACAACGCCGACGCAGAAGCCGGCCATGTCGAAGTCCCCCTCGGCATACAGGTCGGGCATGATGGCGGTCTCCCCTCCGATGAGGGATGCCCGCGCCTGCAGACACCCCTCGCTGACCCCCTTCACCAACTGCTCAACCATGTCCGGGTCGTCCTTCCCGAGCGCTAGATAGTCGAGAAAGAACAGCGGCTCAGCACCCAGACACAGACAGTCGTTCACGCACATCGCCACGAGGTCGATGCCCACCGTGTCGAACTTGCCCGCGTGAATGGCGACCTTGAGCTTCGTCCCCACACCGTCGGTCCCGCTGACCAGCACCGGATCGTCATACGACTTTCCATCACCGTTCAGCTGAAACAGCCCCGCGAATCCACCCGCTAGCGGCATCACTCGCGGCGACTGCGTCCGCGCCATCAGCGCCGGCAGTCTCTGCATCGACTGTTCATACACATCGAGATCGACACCCGCATCCTTGTAAGTTGCAGCCATGATTGTGGTCCGTTGACCATTCGTGATAATGGAATGAGGTGCCCTCAGAGACACATTTCCGAAAGCCTACGTCCCCCGTGAACGCCACACAACTCATCGCCCGAAAACGTGATGGCCACGTTTTGACCGACGACGAGATTGCGTGGCTGATCAACGAGTACGTCGCCGAGCGTGTACCCGACTACCAGATGGCCGCGTTCGCGATGGCCGTGTATTTCCAAGGGATGACGACCGAAGAGACGCTCGCCCTCACCCGCAGCATGCTGCACTCGGGCGTCGTGTTGAACTGGGAAACCGACAAACCCAAGGTCGACAAACACTCAACCGGAGGCATCGGTGACAAGATTTCGCTCATCCTTGCGCCGCTCCTGGCTTGCTGCGATGTGCAGGTGCCCATGATCTCGGGTCGAGGTCTGGGACCGACCGGCGGCACGCTCGACAAGCTGGAAGCAGTCCCGGGATTCCGCCCCGACCTGTCGACTGGCGAGTTTCAGCGGGTGTGCGATGATGTCGGTTGTGTGATCTCGGGTGCGACCGCAGACCTCGTTCCTGCAGATCGCAAGCTGTACGCCCTCCGCGATGTCACCGCAACCGTCAGCTGCATCCCGCTGATTACTGCCAGTATTATGAGCAAGAAACTGGCCGAGGGGCTGGATGCTCTTGTGCTCGACGTCAAACACGGCAGCGGAGCGTTCATGAAGACGACGGAGGAAGCCCGCAGGCTCGCTCTGTCGTTGGTCGCAGTTGGCAGCCGCCTTGGGGTCACAACGACCGCAGTCATGACGGACAAGAATCAACCCCTCGGTCGCATGATCGGCAACTCGCTCGAAGTCGATGAGTCGATCGACGTGCTCTGTGGCACAGGTCCGACGGATGTCCGCGAACTGACACGCGCCTTGTGTGCTGAAGTTCTGGTCAGTGCTGGGCGAACGGAGTCAATCGACGAAGCGGAGCGGGTACTTGATGGACACCTGAATTCTGGACGTGCGACGGAGAAGTTCCGCGAGATGATCGCCGCTCAAGGTGGAGATCTCGATGAGAAGCGTCCGCTCGCCCCGATCACCGATGTCGCGTCACGTCGTGAGGGAGTCATTCAGTCGTTCGACTGCGAATCCCTGGGTTACGCAGTCATCGAGTTGGGCGGGGGGCGGAAGGTACAGACCGACAAGATCGATCATTCGGTTGGCATCGAGATGCTGGTGCGGATCGGCGACGAGGTCGAGGCAGATCAACCACTGGCTCGGATGTTTGCGAAATTGCGAGGTCGAGAGGTGGCTCGGGAGATGATTGAACGGGCCATTGTCATCGGAGACGAGTCGGTCGAGCCGCCCACGTTGATCGGAGAACGGATCACATGAAACGTGACGAATTGATCGCCGCTGCGTTGGAGGCCCGCGAGCAGGCACATGCTCCGTATTCGCATTTTCAGGTGGGAGCTGCGGTCGAGACGGAGTCGGGGGAGATCTTCACGGGCTGCAACGTCGAGAACGCCTCGTACGGACTGACGATCTGTGCCGAACGCGTCGCCATATGCACGGCTGTCGCAGCGGGACATCGCAAGTTCGTTGCCTGTGCAGTCGCCACACCCGGCGGAGCGACCCCCTGTGGTGCCTGTCGTCAGTTTATCGCCGAATTCGCGGACCGTCTGCCCGTGCTGATCATTGATGCGGACACCCGCACCGTTGTCGCTGAGACGGACATCGCCGATCTCCTGCCCCGAAGATTTCATTTGCCAACGAATCAGACGTAGCTAAGGTCGCCAGACCGGAGACGGCGTCATCCACCACAGTTGGAATTAAACCACGGATGGCACGGATTTCACGGATAAGATAACGATGGCCGGCTTGCAATCCGTATCATCCGTGCTACTAACGATTGAAAGTTTTGTCTGGTGCGCAGATTTTCATGCTGCAAGTTCGGTGAGTGTTTTGCTGTTGGCGGCGCGGGCGGCGAGCAGGGTGGTAATGGTGTTGCGTCCCTGGGGGCTGACCTGGTCGCG
>JAJDEJ010000312.1 GCA_029259815.1 Planctomycetaceae bacterium
TTGACAACCAACTTCTTCTGCTGATCTCGTTCAGTCATACCGCCATCCTGACAGGAAACCACCCCACCAGAACCCCCAGCGCAAATTCCGTGCCGAACGTGATTGGGCCGATCCCCGCCGCTACAAGGGGCACGACAAGGAGCAATGGGAAAAGCTCCAGTCGCTTCCCAACTTGCTCTACACCGATGGCAACGCTTTCAGCCTGTGGCAGAACGGCGAACTCGTCGGCTCGATCGTCGAACTGGACGGCGATGTCGAGAGCTCGGGAGCCAAGCTTTCCGCTCCGCCCGAATTGCTCGCACGGTTCGATAACTTTCTGCGCTGGGAACCGATTCCGCCGAAGTCGGCCAGGGAACTGGCCGACGTGGCGGCGAGGTTGTGCCGTTTGCTGCGGGATGAAGTGACTGAGCAATTGTCCGAGAAGAGTCAGGCCCTGACTGCGCTGGCGGCCGACTGGCGGAAGCTCCTGTTTCCCGAGGCGAACGATCAGCAATTCGCCGACGGGTATGCTCAAGCCGTCACCTTCGGCTTACTCATGGCCCGTTCGAGCGACATCAAATTGGCCGACGGGTTGGACAGAGTCGGCAGAGAACTCGGCAAGACGAATTCGCTCATCGGCGCGGCCTTGCGGCTGCTCACGGATGAAGTCGGCAATGAAGCGACACTCAAGACGTCACTGCACGCGTTGGTCCGTGTGCTGGATGCCGTGAACTGGCACACCATCAGCAATGGAAGTCCCGACGCCTGGCTGTACTTCTATGAAGACTTTCTGGCTGTCTACGACAACGCACTGCGCAAGCAGACCGGGTCGTACTACACGCCGCCCGAAGTTGTCCAGCCGATGATCCGCCTTGTGGATGATGTGCTGCGTCAGCATTTCGGTCGCAGCGACGGTCTGGCCTCGCCCGATGTGACACTGGCCGATCCGGCAGTCGGGACCGGGACGTTTCCCCTCGGGGTGTTGCGTCAGATCGCTGCCACGGTCGAGGCTGATCAAGGTGAAGGGGCAGTGCCGCAGGCGATCGAGTCGGCGATTGATCGGCTGATCGCATTCGAGATGCAGTTGGGACCATTCGCCGTCGCCCAATTGCGGATCTACGCGGAACTGATGCACCTCATCGGCAAGGCACCGCGCGCCGTTCCACGAATGTTTGTGACCGACACGCTCGGCAACCCTTTCGCCGAAGTCGAGACGCTGGGATCATGGTACGGCAAGATCGCCGAATCGCGGAGGGCGGCCAACGAGATCAAGCGGACCGAGCCGATCACCGTCGTGATTGGAAACCCTCCCTACAAGGAAAAGGCAAGAGGCCGCGGCGGCTGGGTGGAAGAGGGCGATGATGTGGCAAAAGGGCCGCTGAAGACATGGCAGCCGCCCACAGACTGGGGTGTTGGCGCTCATACCAAACACCTTCGTAACCTGTATGTCTATTTCTGGAGGTGGGCGACTTGGAAGGTGTTCGACCACGACCCGGAGCACAACACGGGCGTGGTGTGCTTTATCACTGTGGCGGGGTTCCTGAATGGGCCGGGTTTCCAGAAGATGCGAGACGACCTGCGTCGGAAGGCGGACCGTATCTGGGTGATTGACTGCTCGCCTGACGGTCATCAACCCGATGTGCCGACGCGCATCTTCCAGGGGGTGCAGCAGCCAGTCTGCATTGTGTTGGCAGCGCGGTCGAAGCAGAAGGGGACCGACAAGCCGGCAGTGGTAAAGTACACGGCCTTGCCGAAGGGCAAGCGAGAAGAGAAGTTCAAGGCTCTGGCGAAGCTCAAGCTCCGGTCCAAGGTTTGGGTGGAGTGCCCGACCGACTGGCGTGCGCCGTTCCTGCCCGCACTGACAGGCAACTGGGCGAGCTACCCGTCGCTGGATGAACTATTTGCTTACAACGGCTCTGGTGTGCAGCCAGCTCGCATGTGGACTATCGCACCAGATAAAACTTCGTTGAACCTCCGTTGGGAAGCCTTGATTCGAGCAAAGCCAGATCATAAGGAAGCACTGTTTCATCCGCAGATGGAGCACGGAAAGATTGGCTCACATCATGTCAGACGAGTTCACAAGTTAGCACTCCCCGGCTACGAACCTACTCCACTCTCAGTCGCGGATGAAAGCAGTGCCTGTGTACCACCAGTTGCATACGCCTTTCGCTCGTTCGATCGACAATGGATAATTCCAGACAATCGTTTGATCAATCGGCCGAATCCTACGCTTTGGGCGGCACACTCGGACACACAGTTCTACTTGAGTGCAGTACATCGGACCGCACCGTCTTCCGGTCCAGCCGTCACATTTACTGTGTGTATGCCAGACTACGATCACTACAACGGTCGAGGCGGAAGAGTCTTCCCCGTGTGGCGTGACAGTGAGGCGACGACGCCGAATCTGTCGCCGGCACTTTTGGAAGCACTTGCCAAGCAATACAAATTTGCCGTCAGTGCCGAGGACGTGATGGCGTATCTGGCCGCTGTCGCCGCACACCCGGCATTCACGGCACGGTTTCAGGACGATCTCGTCCAACCCGGCCTACGGATCCCGTTGACGATGCAGCCTAAGCTGTTTAGACAAGCGGTCGAACTGGGGCGGCGCGTCATCTGGCTGCACACGTTCGGGGAGCGGTTTGCTGATCGCAAAGCAAAACGACCATCGAGTCCGCCGCGTGTGAAGAACGGCGGTCCGAAGATTCCCAAAGCGGGCACCATCCCCAGCGATCCCGATTCCATGCCGGACGAAATCGACTATGATTCGTCAAAGCAGCGGCTGCTCGTCGGCAGCGGCTTCATCGACAGCGTCGCTCCCGAGGTCTGGGAGTACGAAGTCTCCGGCAAGCAAGTGCTGACGCAGTGGTTCAGTTATCGCAGAAAGGATCGGAGTCGACCCATTATTGGCGATCGTCGACCGCCCTCCGAACTCGGGAAGATTCAACCCGACCACTGGTTGGCAGAGTACACGACCGAGCTGCTGAATGTGCTCCACGTGTTGACGTTACTTGTGGAACTGGAACCAGCCCAATCGCAACTTCTGGAGGCGATCTGTGACGGACAAACCCTCAACTATCCTGGATGAGAATGGCGAACCCCTCCCGACCCTGGATGAATGGTGGGAGGAGCACAAGGACGACCCCATCGTCTGGGACGACGGGCCGCACCTGTTTACAGTCGACATGCTCCGCGAAGCGGGGGCATTCGACTTTCCCCCAGAATGGCGGAAATCGCTCGGCGTCCCCGAGGTCAAGCCTGTCCAGAGAAATCTCTTCGCAGACCTGGTCGACGACGAAGACGCTCATCCCAATCCAGCCGTGTAGATCTTGTCTAGACCATTTCCATGGTTTCTGTGCAGGAGCTTGATCGCGGAAAAACCTCTGTTTGCTGCTTGGCCCTCCTGCGTGACACCTGAATAAGAACATTGGAAGTGCTGTAGCCAGTTCGACCGGACTTCGCCGAACGCGGACGATTGTGAGAACCTCCGATCACGAGACACCATCGCCGTTTGGGGGAGCCGGACGGATGTGACCTTCTTGCTCGGCAGGTGAGGTCCGTTCTTCTGGCTTGCGATCGCAGGGATGTCGCCAGACTTCCTGGAGTTCGATGACTTTGCAGGGGCAGGGGGGCCAGTTGTGTTGGAGGCAGAACAAGATGTCGAAGTCGAGGGAGTCCTGGCCTCGGTATTCGCTGCTGGTGACGGCGAAGGCGATGCGGACGTTGGCCCATTCTTGGCGAAGGTAGTCGGGGCCGATAGGCACGCGTTTGGGGGAGTGTTCGCTGGGGCGGAACAGGGATGGCTTGCCGGCGTCTTCACGATCTGATGCGTCGGCGTCTTCGGTGATCTGCAACACCCGGCGAATTCCAGCGACTCCGCCGAAGCGTTTTTTGAGTGTGGCGTAGCAGCACTTGGCCTTACGGTTGAATTCGAGCTCGCTGGGCAGCCGTCCCAGTTCGTGAACGACCCGTTGGTATTCGCGGATCAATTCCTGGTTACTGAATTGCTCATGAATTGGGGCTCGCGGCGTCTTGAGGTTGGCCGCCTCTCGCAACTTCCGCCAGGAACCAAACTCGCGATACACCTGCCGATCCGAGATGCCGAGGGACTCGCAGAAGTCTCGGATTGCGATTCCCTCATGACGCCGTACTTTGACCATCCGTTGGAGAGCGGAAATTAACTCGTCTCGAGTCAAACGTGTTGCGTTGCGAGCTGCCATGCTGAGACCTCTGTGGTGGTTGACGATCATGCACAACACATCGTGTGCATGGTTCACTCATCCCGGCAGGGTTGCGCCTCAGCGTTGATCGCTGAAAGCAGTGGCGAGACGAGTACCATCCGGTTGCCAGGGTGAATACAATTCATCGTCCTCGACATTTTCAGTTTGAAGTCTGTTTGTGAAGCGGTTTCAAGGCAGTTCTGATCGCTCTCCACAGTCATCCCTTCCATCCATGAGTGCGAAGAATTCACAACCGATTCGTCAACTCATTGTCAGTGCCAGCCTTGTCCTGGCTTTGGCAGGAGCAGCGGTCTACGCGCTGATGTCGCGTGTTGACCCCGAGCCTCAGCCGGCTGAGCAGATTGTTGATCCACCGGAATTGGCAATGGTGGAGTCAGAGGATCGCTGGCAGTTGAGCGAATTCGTCGGCAGTCAGAAGTGCGGCGAGTGTCACTCCGAGATTGCGGAAACGTTCTCGGAGCACCCCATGGCGAACACGCTGGCGTCGGTGGCTGATGCTTCTCCAATCGAAGTGGTTGAGGGTGATGTCACCGAATTCGAGGCTCAGGGGTGCCGATACCGGGTTGAGCGTGAGGGTGACCGCATGATTCACACCGAGTTCATGACCGACGCCAACGGCGAGCTGGTTTACGAACAATCGGAAGAAGTGCACTATGCCGTCGGTTCAGGAATGAATGCCAGAACGTATGTGATCGACCACGGCGGAGTCATGTTCGAATCTCCGATCACCTGGTACGCCGAAAAAGGAATCTGGGATCTTTCGCCAGGGTATCATGAAGACCCTCGTCAACGCTTCAATCGCCGAATCACTGACGGCTGTCTCCAGTGTCATTCGGGCCTTCCCGTTCCAACCGGTGACGGGACCTCGGCCCGTTTCGCGAAACAGCCGTTTTCGGAGTTGGGAATCGGGTGCGAACGCTGCCACGGGCCGGGGAGGCGGCACGTCGAGAGATTTGAGGCCGAGGACCGGAATGCTGATGATGAGACCGTCGAGGACATGCTGATCGTCAATCCCGATCGACTCGACGGGAGACAGCAGGACAGTGTGTGCTACCAGTGCCACATGGGGGGGAAACGTCGCATCTTGCGAAAGGGAAAATCCTATCACGATTTTCAACCGGGAATGGCGACCGAAGACATCTGGACCGTGTTCGTTTCGCCGACGTCGGTTGGAGAAGATGGAACCGCAGACTTCATCAGTCATGTCGAGCAGATGGAATCCAGCGATTGCTTTCGCGGTTCCGAGGGGCGTCTGCGTTGCACCACCTGTCACGATCCGCATTCGTCCCCTGCTCCTGACGAGCGGGCAGCATTCTACCGAGAGCGCTGCAACCGTTGTCATTCCGATCGCGGTTGTTCGCTTCCGATCGAAGAGCGTAAACCACCGCCTGCACTCAATTCGTGCATTCACTGTCATATGCCATCGTCCGGTTCGAGCGACATCCCACATACATCGGCGTCGGATCATCGTGTCTTGCGGAACCCTCGCGACGATTCGGATGAAGTGGTCCATTCAGAGCAGCGCACGGTCTGGTCGATCTTCGACGACAGCGACCAACGCATGCCGCAGTGGGAAGTGCAGCGCGCCAAAGCCCTGGCACTCAGCGAACAGGCAATGGAAGAATCAGACCAACAACTCATGGGCCAAGCCGTCGCGGCGCTGGAGGCCGTGTTGGCCCACGACGCCGATGACGTGGACGTGTTGAGCACTTTGGGGTTCTTCTACTGCAGCACGCGCGATAGTGCGAAAGCCATGAGATTGCTTGAAGCAGCTTTGCAGGCAGATCCCTACCATGAGTTGAGCCTCAAGAATCTCGGCATGAAGGCACTTCAAACTGGTTCGTTAGACACGGGACGACGCAGCTTTGAACGTTACCTCGAAGTCAACAAGTGGGACGGCACGATCTTTGGTCCCTACGCGTCGATTCTGGTGAATACCGGTCACCTGCAGGCCGCCGTGGAGGCAGCCGAGCAGGGATTACGGCTCGACCCGACACAACAGAAACTTCGCGGCTTCGCTGCGCAATTGTCTGCGAGACTCGGTGATCAGCAGAAGAGCCTGGAACACCAGGAGATTCTGCAAGAGATCCGCAAACAACTCGATCCGTGGGATCAGAAACGCCGAGAGAGCCAAAGAATCGAACTGCAAAAGAGTCTTCAGCGGGATCCGTAGCAGCCGCACAGGAGCTCGCTGTGGACCTGACGCACACCGTCACACATGCTCAGGGTCACGCATGCATCGGGGGTCATCGGCATCACCGTTTTGCGTGAGTCGTGTGATGAGTCGTCCATCACGGGACCTCAATCTGGTCTCTCCAGGACTTGCCGCGGCGGGCGTCGATTATCACCAACTCACACCTCGTGATGCTTCGAGCTTCACGAGGCGACGATGAACTGACCGCCTCCATCCGCAGATGTCGATCGTCAGCGTGATCGATGAGTGTGCGACATGTTTGACTGAGCGGCCTGCGGATGTGTTTCTGACATCGCCAGCCAGGCTCATTGCTCGTGGTCGCAACATGCCGAGTTCTATTCACTTTTGATCTGGCACGTGGGCAGGGCCGCTCGAAGTGCTGCAACTCCATCATCTGTAATCTGTGTGTTGGAAACGTTCAACGTTGCAAGGACCCTGATTTCCTTAATGTGGTCCAGCCCCGCGTCAGTAATCTGTGTCCCGGACAGGTCAAGTATCCTCAGGTTGAACAGGCCGTTGAGATTCTTCAGCTTTGGATCGGCGATCTGAATTGTGCACAGGTTTTTGAGAATTTCCAATCCTGAATCCGTGATCTGCGTGCCGGACAGTGAAAGTCTTCTCAGACTAGACATCCCCCTGAGATTCTCGAGTCCCGCATCCGTGATCTGCGTGCCGGCAAGCCCAAGGTCCTTCAGATTAGGCAGGTCTTTCAGGGAATTCAGTCCCGTATCCGTGATCCCAGTCTCGGCAAGCTCAAGTGCCTGCAGTTTGGATAGTCTGCTGATGATTTCCAGTCCAGCGTCGGAGATCTGTGTCTTGCCAACATTGAGTCGCCGCAGGTTGGTCAGCCGCCGCAAGTGTTCCAATCCAGCGTCTGAGATGGCTGTCTCAGAGAGGTCCAGCCTCAGGAGGGAGCGAAGTCGTCCGATGTGAACCAGACCGGCATCTGTGATTTGAGTGTGATTGAGAGAGAGTCGTTCAAGCTCGGGCAACCCTTTGAGTGATTCTAAATCTGCATCCGAAATTGGCAGGTCGCCGCAACGAAGCTGCCTGTAGTGACCGCTGTACCGACCTCCTGCCGCCTTGAACATCTCGAGGGCCTCATGTTTCGGGGTCAGAGTCTGCGTCTCGTCTGTGCTGTTTTGTAACGGTGTGACTGTCGATTTTTCCCCGCCATCACAACCAACCAGCAGTAGCACAGCAAATACCCAGCCACATCGATCATGCATCAGTTGTTTCTCCTCAGGAACCGGTTCCTGCGCTGGAATCTCTGGATTGTTCCGCAGCCAAACCGCGGCCCTGACCTGCCCCCACCATACATAACCCCTCCGGGACTGGCCATATCCCCTACGGCGCCAGAAGACCCCAACCATTTGATGTCTATTGACCAACTTCGAGCTTATGCGATTTCTGGTATGATCCCGGCCAATGCAAGAGGCCTGCTTGGAGTGAGCATCGAACAACTGAGCCACCACCAGGAATACTTCACCTATGTGGAAACGTTGAAATGGAACGGGAGAGACACGACAAGTGCGAACCTCAAGATTCAGTGAGAGCAGATGCTGGAGCGGAGATCAGATTACCCAACCCGTACTCTCATAACGCTTGGCACACAAAATGGGGGCATACCACCGCGTTTCACGTGTTCACAAAGGGTTCATCAGGCACAACATCCAATGAACTCTTGGCACGGGCATACTCAGCGTTAAAGCTTGATGTAGATGTTCTGCTTTTCGAGTGAGCGGAGGATCAGCCAGGTGATCCAGAAGTAGAAGGCGAAGCCGGCCCACATGTACCACGCAGGCGAATCGGGCGGCATGAAGGCTTTCACGGCACCGTCTACCATGCCATGCAGTACGTAGCCGACGAGGGCATTTGTTCCCAGTGTGCGGAAGAGGTCGAGCCTGAGGTTCCAGACGTCGGCGAGAATGTAGAACGCCACGTACACAGCGAGCGAAAAACCGGCGGAGAACGTCTGGTACGACGTCGCTCCGATGCACTGGCCCATCTGCCAGTAGTTCCATTTGCGGGACTTGAAGCTCTCGTTGCTGACGTTGCCATCGACCACTTCGCGGCTGTGCGGTGGCGGAACGAAGGGTGGCTCGGCGAGAAGCTCTGACCAGTTGCCGGCGGTGAGGTTGTCCTTCCAGCGACCGAATTGCTCGCTGGACGGGAAGACAGGGTGCTCCGCTTCGCGGATGTCGCTCAGTGCCTCGACTTGATCAGCGGGGACATCGTAGATGCGGGTGAGGCATGACATCCCATAGCCCAATCCCATCAGCAGTACGGCCCACAGCATCATCAAGGCGAGTCGTGGTCGCCGCTCTCTCCCCACAACGGCATCACACGCGAGTGTGCCCAGCATTGTGGGGATGGTCCAAGTCAGGAATCCCAGCGGGCCGCCGTCGATCGCTTCGGGCAGTGTGTGAATCCAGTCGAAGTAGAACCAGTACGACAGGCCAATGTGCAACAGGGCGGAGGCGATCATGTACAAGACACGCACCATCGCCTTCGCGCGGATGACCGGCAAGATCCAGAGTGACGTCACGGCGATATGCAGCAGTGTCTGGAACCACTCCTGCTTGAAGGGCTGATACAAAACCTCTGCTGGTCCCTTTGCGAGCAGGGCGTCCCATTGCCAAGGATCTGCTTGAGGCGACACGCGATACACGACGAATGACACCAGAGCCAACCCCAGCAGACGCTTGATCATGTGCAAGTAAGCCTTGGTCGTCCCTTGTTGATGCACACGTCGACCGAACGACAGCCGAAAGGAGAACCCCACCGCAAAAAAGAAGTGCGGCATGATCGTGTCGGCGTAACTGTTGAACGTCAAATGATGTTTGAACAGAAACGGAGCCGCCGCGAAGTAGCCGACAAAATTCACCAGGAACATGCCGGCGACCGTATAACCTCGAAACTGATCAAGCGAGGCGATGCGTTTACGAGGGGGATTGATGTCACTCATGCGATTCGCCTGATCTTGAGCGATGGGGCCATGGGTCCGAGTCGAGACTTGTCGTTTCGCATTTTGGCCGAGAGCGGTTTGTTTCACAATGACTCTTTGTTTCCCACGTTTGAGCAGAGTGGACGCCGAATGGCCATTCCTCGTGGTGTGACAAATAAGGGAACGCGGATTTGAGCGGATGAGGCGGATTCTCGCTGATCAAGCAAGTCAGACACCTCTTGAAAATCCACGGTCATCCGCCTGATCCGCCACAATCCGCGTGTCCCTTCCTTGTCATTCCCCGGTCAAACTTCCATGAATCGTCGGGCATGGTTTGAGCGTGGAATCACTCTGTCGCCGCTGTTACGATCAGAGTCCGACTCGATTGTGACTGACGACAACCGTTCGACCCTGCCCCCTGCCAATCAAGATCCCCATGCCCGTTTCCTTTGATTCTCCGACTCTCGCCATCAACGGTGGCACTCCGGTCCGCACGCGACCGTTTCCCAGTTGGCCCGTACATAATGACTCGGAGACGGATGCGGTCGCTGTCGTTGCCAAGTCCGGCAAGTGGTGGCGGTGTGCGTACAGCGCGGACGAGTTGGATACAAAGAACACCGATCAGATTGAGGGTCGCAGTCGTGTTGACGTGTTCGAGGAGCGCTTCGCGAAAGCTCATGGAGCGAAGTATGCCGTCGCCGTGACGAACGGGACCGTGGCGCTCGAGATCGCCCTGCGGGCTGCCGGAATCCGGCCGGGAGATGAGGTGATCACGACGCCCTACACGTTCATCGCGACATCGCTGTGCATTATGAATCAACTGGCGGTGCCGGTGTACACGGACATCAACCCGCACAGTTACAACATGGATGCGTCACAAATCGAAGGACTGATCACCAAGCGCACGAAGGCCATCATCCCGGTGCACTTCTCCGGTAATCTGTGTGACATGCAGACGATCAATGCGATCGCCAGGCAGCATGATCTTGTCGTGATCGAGGATGCGGCTCACGCACACGGCGTGGAACTGAATGGCTCCCAGTACGCTGGCACGCTCGGCGACATGGGCTGCTTCAGCTTTCAGGAATCGAAGAATGTCGCCACCGGCGAAGGGGGCATGCTGCTCACCAACGACAAGCGTTACTACGACATGGCCTTCTCGCTGCATCACCTCGGACGACACGCAGGCGAGTTGTGGTACAAGCACTTCCATCAGGGTTGGAACGCCCGCATGAACGAGTTCACCGCCGCCATCGGCATCGTCCAACTGGAACGACTCTTTGAACAGAATGCCCGACGCATGGAGAACTCGGCTTATCTCTGCTCCGCTCTCGCCGAGCTGCCGGGCCTCGAACCGTGTCGCAATCACCCGGACCTCACGAAGCACTCGCATCACCTGCAGATGCTCCGCTACGACGCAGATGCCGCTGGAGGGATGTCACGTGATGACCTCATTGACGCTCTGAATGCGGAAGGCATCCCGTGTCTGGCGGGGTACACGTTCCCGAACTATGCGAATCCGTTTATGAACAGCGAAGAGACCCAATCACGCTACGCCGCTGCGAGCATCACGCTTCCAGATTATGCGGCTTACACGGAACGATGTCCGCACACCGAACGTGCCTGCTACAGCGAGGCCATCTGGCTCGAGCACCGCCTGCTATTGGGCGACAAGAGCGACATGGACGACATCATCGCCGGCTTCACAAAGTTGCTGACAAAGTAGTCATCACGCTCCGCCGTGATGACAGTGTCGCTTACACGCGTTCGAGTTTGTCGTGAGCCCACATTTCATTCGCTCGTCACGCGGGGGAAGTGGGATTGATGACTGTCGCATGCATGCAGCCTCAACACACCTCTCCCCTTGGGGGAGAGGGCGTGCGAAACACGACACTTAAAAATCCCACGTCCCGAGGGTGATGGCGACGTTCGTTTACGCGACCTCGGCTGTGCCCCAGTAGTTGAAGCCCAGTGGGCGCGGGCCGGGGATGTACATCGTGTCGAGCTCGCTGATGCGAAAGCCGCCCTCTTCAATGAGTTCAGGAATCGCCCGGTTCACGTGACATCCGCCTGCGATCTTGTTCCACAGCGGGTTGATCCGATCCTGCCAACGACGGACACTCGCATCCGGGGCCGCGCCGTGCTCACAGAAGATGAGCTTGCCACCCGGACGCAGCACGCGTGCCATCCCCTGCATGGCCTGTTTGGTTTCTGGAATCGTACAGAGGGTGTAGGTCATCAGGACCGTGTCGACCGACTCGTCTTCAAGGGGGATTTGTTCCCCCGGCAGATCCAGAAACTCGACCTCCATGTCGAGCTTGTCTGCGACCTTCCGGGCTCGCTGCCGCATCTCGGGAGCCGGTTCAAGGCCCCAGAGTTTGGTGAGTTTCTCTCGATCGTAGAATGGCAGGTTGAGTCCCGATCCAATACCGATCTCCAGCACCCGCCCCTCGGCGAGAGGCACGACCTTCTCTCGCTGCATGCGGATGGCCTTCATGCCGCAGGCAAAATTCAGCAATCGTGGGAGAACGTGTTTCTCGTACAGGCTCATGTCATGGTTCGACTGGTGAGGTGTCAGGGTCGTGAGCTTGCAGGTCGAGTTTCCCCCACAGTGCGACGAGGATAACCGCACCAATGACAGCCGCGACCGTCAGAATGGAGGCTTTGGTTGTCTCACCATACAGCCAGTATCCGGTGGCAAACAGAGTGGTATAAATTGCTGCACAGCCGACCATCATGCAGATGACGCCCACGCCGATGCTCGCCCCGTCTCCCTCTTGGGCGATTGGCTCTCCTTCGGCCACTGCACGATCCACCACCCGCTGCCAACCCGGCCCCCCGGGACGCACGAGACGATAGAAGCTGCGGAGCTTCGACTCATCATCCGACGGTGTCACGAGTGTTGCAATGATCCAGGCAACCGTGGTAATGCCGACGCCCGCGACGAGTTTTACCCAAGACTCCATCTCTTCCGGAGCCATGAAGGCGGCCCACACCGCGACCAGAAAGGACACGATCATGGCCACAATTTCACTGTACGGGTTAATCCGCCACCAGAACCATCTCAGAATGAACAGCAGCCCGGTTCCCGCTCCAATCTGCAGCAGGATGTCGAACCCCTGCTTCGCATTCCGCAAGTACATCGCCAGTGCGCCAGCGAGGACCATGATCACCACCGTCGAGATGCGACCGACACGGACGAGTTCCTTCTCCGAGGCCTCGGGCTGAATGAACCGTTTCCAGAAATCGTTGACGACATACGACGAGCCCCAGTTGAGGTGTGTCGAGACGGTCGACATGAACGCCGCAGCGAGTGATGCAACGACGAGACCGAGCAATCCGTGAGGCAGAAATGTCAGCATGGCTGGGTACGCGAGGTCATTTTTGATCTGCGATTCGGGAAGGTGAGGAAAGGCCTCACGCAGGCTGTCGAGGTCTGGGTAAACGACCATCGATGCCAGAGCCACGATCATCCACGGCCAGGGACGCAAGGCATAGTGAGCTGCGTTGAAGAACAGCGTGGCTCCGGTTGCATGCGACTCGTTCTTCGCGGCCAGCATGCGTTGAGCGACATACCCACCGCCGCCCGGCTCGGCTCCGGGATACCACACACTCCACCACTGCACGGCCAGCGGCATGATTAATAGTGTGATCAGAATGTTGCGACTCTCAGGTGTCGCGAAGTCGAAGGCGGGCAGCATGGGTGTCTTGCTCGCGACGCCTTCGTGAGTGATGAGTGCGCTCATGCTGCCGACGTCGGGATGGTTCAGCGCCACAATCGCCGCACCAATTGAGCCGATCATCGCCACAATGAACAACAGAAAGTCGGTGAGCAGCACGCCCTTCAACCCGCCCATCGCACTGAAGATCACTGCAACCGTCGAGGCGACGAGCACAGTCACAACCGGACTGAAGCCGAACATGGTCGCACTGATTTTGATGCCAGCGAGCGTCACATTTGCCATGACGAGCACGTTAAAGAACACCCCGAGGTACAGCGCACGAAAGCCTCTCAGAAAGGCCGCGGGTTTGCCGCTGTAGCGGAGTTCGTAGAACTCGAGGTCCGTCGTGATCCCCGACCGACGCCACAGCTTGGCGTACACGAACACCGTGAGCATGCCGGTTAGCAGAAAAGCCCACCAGACCCAGTTGCCGGCCACCCCGTTCTCGCGTGTGATGTCCGTCACTAAGAGGGGCGTGTCAGCCGAGAACGTCGTCGCCACCATCGAGAAGCCGAGCAGCCACCATGGCATGTTCCGACCAGACAGGAAGAAATCGGCCGAACTTTTGCCCGCTTGCCGACTAACGATCGCACCAATTGCCAGTGAGATTGCGAAGAAGCCGACAATGAACACCCAGTCGATCAATTCGAGTTGCATGCGGGGTTGTCTTTCTGTGATGTCACTTCGTAGAGCAAGCTGCCAGCTTGCTCACGCTGAATCGCATGTGTGTGTCCATATGCGAGCAAGCTGGCAGCTTGCTCTACGATCGGTTTCACTCGACCGTCGTCATACGGCTCGCGCGTCCGTCGGTGCTGAATGTTGACAACTTTACGGTTCCAGTGACGGCAACCGGGCCGGTGTATTCAGATGAAGTTGCCGTCGGGTCATTACCGTCGGTTGTGTAACGGATGACGAGACCGGGGTACTCAGTACTGGCGTGAAGTTCGCCCTTCTCGATGACGGCTCCCGGTCGTGGGAGTCGGTACAGGGTGCCTCCGAAGATGCTGTCGAGCCGGGGCAACTCACGCTGTCCGAGTCGATTGGCAAACTCGTTCCACGCAGACTGCAGCGCCTTGTCGTGAGCGTCGAGGTCATTGAGCTTCGCCCAGTCCGGCTGCGCGGCCCACGCTCGTTCGGCGAGGCTGATCTGCTTGGGATACACGTAGTATTCGAGCATGTCCGGTCCGTGAATCGTCTCGCACCAGATCTGCCCCTGCATGCCGAGGATGTTGGCCCAGCCCTCGTCGGTCAGCGATTCACGCTCCTCGTACATCTGCTGGCGATCGTACGGCTGCCCAAAGGCGTCGACGCGGGTCGACTTGAACACATCCTCCGGCACAAATTCGAACGGACTGCGGGCATCAATGAACCCGCCCCAAGTCAGCCCCGGTTCGAGCGGGTCCTTGTTGTACGCGAGGTCGAAGTACAGGTTCGACACACAGCACAACACGACCGGGTAGCCCATGTTGGCAAAGCGGGCACTGAGGTCTTCGTTGCCTCGCAGATTGTTCCAGACATAGGGAATCAACTGGCCCCCCGCAAACTCGGGCACCGGGTTGTCGACCGGCTTGCCATCAACGGTGACATGATCGAGAGCCGCCTCCTGCCAGCACGCGGCTTGCAGATTGTGTTCCTCAATGATCTTGATGATCCGTTTGACGAAGTGATTCTTCAGACCGTTCGGTCCATCAATCTCCCGATGCTCCTTGAGGAAGGCGTCTGCACGGGGAGACTCGGTCCACACGCCTCGCGGAACCTCATCCGCTCCGAAGTGCCACACGTCTAATGGCACTCCGGCCTCCGCGAACATCTCCTCGAAGTTGCGGATGATTGTCTCTGCGAAGTGGTACAACGGCTCGTCGACCACGTTCGTCGCGTTATCGAGAAACCCCTGAGCTGAGATGTAACGTGACGTGTCTTCGGGATCATAAATGCGGTACTCCAGAGCCTCCTCGGTCTTGCCTTCCGCCATGAGCCGTCGCTCGCGTTCCTGCAAAGCAATGATTGCCCCGCGTGCATGGGCTGGCATGTTGATCTCCGGGATCACATCAATGTGCAACGCATGTGCGTGCTTGATGATCTCGATGAAGTCGGCTCGCGTGTAGAACCCGGTCCCATACGTCGCCGGCTCACGAAACGGACCCGCACCATACGTCGGATGCAGCACACCTTCATGCGTCGACGTGTGCGCGCGACCGCCACTGATCTCCGTCAACTCAGGCAACTCGGGAATCTCGATTCGCCAGCCTTCATCGTCACTGACCTGGAAGTGGAACGTGTTGAGTTTGTAGAACGCCATCCGGTCCAGCAGCATCAGGATACTTTCCTTGCTGTGGAAGTTGTGGGAAACGTCGATGTGCTGCCCGCGATACTCGAACCGCGGTGCATCCTCGACCCGCACGACCGGGATTTCCGGTTGAGTCATTCCCCCTGCGAAGGCCGTCGGTGGCAGCAGTTGCAGCAGTGTCTGGATGCCATAGAACACACCGTCCGCATCGGCACCGACGATGTCGATCCCAACGCCAGGTTGAGCGGTGAGCGTATATGCCTCGCTGCTCTCTCCCTTCTGCTTGCCAGCGACACTCACCGGACCTCGACGCAGCGTGATGCGACCGATGGCAGGTGAATTACCCACCTCCGTTTTCAATTCAACTCCGATGACCGGCTGCAACATCCGCACGAGATAAGCCGCGTCACTCTCCAACCCCTCTTCGTGACGAATTGTCCAGCCTGAGTCCAATATAATCCGAGCGTTCTGCTCCTTGTAGACGACGGGCGTGGGTGTGACTCTGCCGACCTGATGCTTCGGAAGCAACTTCAGCTTCTGGTTCTCAGCATGCAGATAAGCGGGCGTCGGCACTGGCGTGAGGTCCAGATCACCCCGCGAAATCTGCTCCGGTCGCGTGATCGGGTCGATGGTCATCTCGCCAATCACCGTCGGCGGTTCCTCGTTGCCTTGCTCATCCTCAAACACGATATACACACCCGCCGGCGCCCAGCTCGGCTTGTTGATCGGCTCAACTCCCCGGTACTCAATCGTAAACGTCTCACCCGGCGGCAGCGGCTCAAACTGCTCCGTCGGTTGCAACTTCAACAGATCACCACTGAAGTGCCTGATCGTGACCGTGTCTGGGATCTCGATGATCGGCTCGAACGCCGCCATGTGCAGCATGTTGAAGTAAATCGTCCAACCCTTCGCCGGCAGCGGCGTGTCACCATTGTTGGTGATCGCCCACGTCGCCAAATGCGACCGCGAGTCCTTCGCGTTCTCAATCAACGTCCAGCGAATCGACAGGTCGCCGCCACCGGGATGCTTGCTCGACTCACCCTCAGCAGCGATCAGCATCGCCACACTCAGGACAAGTCCCGTGATGACAATCGCTGTTCCTCTCATCCCCATGCGCTGCAACATTGACGAGCCTCTCTGGTCGGTGAATCGCTGTAATCGCCCCTGCGACGGCCCACATACTAACCCGGAAACCCTCCTCGCGACCAGCCGCTCGAATATGATTTGAGATGACGGCGGTCCGCATGCGACCCTCTCCCCTTGAGGGAGAGGGACAGCCTTCAAGCGAAGCGCCGAAGGCAGGGTGAGGGGGCGCCGTTGGAGTTGGAACGCAACACTCCATCCGCGCACCCCACACGGTTGGGGACGCTCGTCATTTTCGGCCAATCGAGTCTCCGATGCTCTCAGGTGATCTTCCGAAAATGTCGGGTGGACCCTCTGCGCGACGTCCCCTGTCCTTCAGCGATCAAAACGTCAGGGAAGGGTCCACCCGACTTTTTCGGACGGCGACCGGCGAGGAAACAGAGTCTTCTGGCCGAAAAAAGGCGAGCGTCCCCGAACAAACCAGACTTGTTGAGATACCGATGCTCAAGGGGAGCGGGTTTGACTCGACCTTCGCGACACGAGCGGGGTAGGATGGAAGCATGCGGCACAGGTCATCCCAACAACAAGTAACCGAGATCAACCGGCGGCGATTCCTCCAGTCGGGCGTCGCCGGTGTGGGTGGTTTGTCACTGGCCCAATTGCTTCGCTGCGAAAGCGAAGCCCGCGCCGGGACGTCGAGCACGCCGCGAGCCAAGTCATGCATCTTCATCGTGCTCAGCGGTGGACCGGGACAGCACGAAACGTTCGATCCCAAACCGGACGCACCGCGTGAGATCCGTGGTCTGTACGACGCCATCGCCACGCAGACACCCGGCGTGCAACTCTCCGAGATGCTGCCACAACTGGCCGCCCGCTCGAATCACTACTGCCTGCTGAGGTCGATGAGCCACGAGGACGCAGTCCATGTGACGGCTGTGCATACGATGCTCACCGGCCAACGGGATGGCTCGCGCTCGAACGAGTCCCCCTTCATGGGTTCACTGGTCTCGAAGTTCCGTCCGGCGGAAGAGATGGTGCCGTCGTACGTCTGGCTGCACAACATGAAGACCGGCACCAACAAAGTCCCTCGCTACGAGAGCGGCCTGCATCTGCTCGGACATCAGTACGCCCCCTTCCGCGTCGGCTACGAACTCGACAACCCCACGTCGTCGACCTTTCGCGTGAGCGACTTCGACCCGCCCGTCGGCATCTCACTCGAAGAGGTCGAACAACGCCGCCGTCTGCTCACGTCGCTCGACCGTGACTCGTCCGGTGCGACTGCCCCGTCGTTCGATCAATATGATCGCCATCAGCAGAAGGCGTGGGAACTCATGACGGGCCCGGCTGCCCGACGGGCCTTTGAGCTGGCTCACGAAAGCGACACCCTCCGCGACAAGTACGGACGTCATCCCCTCGGGCAATACTGTCTGATGGCACGCCGGCTCATCGAGTCGGGCGTGCGGCTGGTGACCGTCACCGCGTGGCCCGGCCTCGCACCGGGCGAGACCACGCCCACCGTCCGTCAGGTTTGGGACGCGCATGACAACTACTACTTGGACGGCGACAGCATGTACGGCAACGGACCGTACGGCCTCAAGTGGTCACTCCCCCGTCTCGATCAGGCCCTCGCCGCCCTGCTGGACGACATGCACGACCGCGGCCTCCTCGACGACACGCTGATCGCCGTCGTGGGCGAGTTCGGTCGCACGCCCAAGTTCGGAGACACAGGCCGCGGCCGCGAACACTGGCCCCACTGCTACACAGCCCTGCTCGCCGGTGCCGGCATTCGCGGAGGCACCGTCTACGGCGAGTCCGACCGCGACGGCGCCTACGTCGCTGGCGGCCGCCCGATCTCCCACGTCGACTTCGGCGCCACCCTGTTCGACACGCTCGGCATCCCCCCCGAAACCCGCTACGGCCCCGACGGCTTTTCGTTTCGCGTCAACGAAGGCGAACCGCTGCGAGAGATCTTCGGTTGATCAACAACGGAGAGAGTCGCTACCTGGCTCGACTGCTTCGGCAATCGTAGCAAGCAAAGCCATGTATTCGGGGAACTCACCTTCTTCCGTGGGAGGCAGACCACGGGCACACGCGAGATTGACGGCGGCAACGTCCGGGAACTGGGCGACGAACCGATCAGGATCGAGACTGAGAAGATCATCGAGAGTGGGAATCGACGATTGGCGGCCAAGCACGCATGACTGTTCTTTCGCGACCGACAGATTCACAGAAGCCGTCATCATGCACCCTGCACAGAATTGTGTTCGGGTCTTATCGCCGTTGCGGTGGCCCATTGAAACAGACCGAACTTTATTATCTCTCTGCCATGCAGTTATGCAAGGCAGAATGCTTTTCACTGATTCTGAAAATCTCCTGTAAGGTTTCCTGGTTGCCTCACGTACTACCTGTCGACAGAACGGCAGCATCGGTTGTTAGAGGTACATGAGCATGCTTGTGTGTCTCCCCCGTTGACTTGTGGCTGCTCCGTCTGCCGACACGGCGACAGCGGAGTCGCGATTGCAATCACTGGCAAGTCAACGGTCCTGGCCGCGTAGCCTGATTTCCGGCTGCCGTTCGTCACTTCGGACCGGCCGGTCCACTTTTTTCACCGCGAGGAAGTGGACCTGACAAGAACGAAAACGGCGTTAGCCGCGAGGCAACGCCGAGGGCCTCTTCGCGTGGACCCACGGGGCGTGGCCCGTGGGCTTCGGGATCGCGCAGATCAGTCTTTGTCCCAGCCGGTGCCGTTTTCGTTGGCGGCCCACCAGAGTGCCCACGTGCGTTCGTCGAAGCCGAAGTTTTCCCCGGAGAGGGTTTTCAAAGCGTCCAACACTTCGACGTTGCGTTCGGTGCGTTTGATGATCGTCGACTTGGTGACGGTGCCACCGGGTGGCGGGATGACGACGGCTCCGTAGGGGAGTTGGCCCGTGCGAGCGAGGGCTTCGACTTCGGGGGTGAGGCCGGAGGAGTTTCTGGCGAAGCCGACATTTCCGTCGGAGCCGACGGCGTAGCTCGGTGTGGCTTCTTTGTAGGTCACGCGGTAACGGTGTTGGGTGATCAGGGCCGTGATGAGAGCCGAGATCGCAGAGCGGTCACCAATCTGGCCGAGTGCGTGTCCCGCGCGTCGGACAACGACGCGGGCCTCATTCTGCAGAGCAGCGATGTACTGATTGATGGCTGGCGACCGTCGCGGTTCGTCGAGGGCATCAATCGCGGCCTGACGCACTTGTCCGTCGACGTCCAACAAGGACTGCTGAACAAGTGGACCGACCGTGCGTGGGTCGGGGATCTTCGAAAGCTGCTGCACGAGGAACAGCCGGATCTCCCGATCGTTGTGGTCGGCCATCTCCTTCACAAAGGCGGCAATGGCGTCCGGGTCGGAGATCCCGCTGAGCTTCTGCCGTCCTTCGGCCTGACGTCCTGCATCGCGTCCGGTCGCCCAGCCGAACCAGAGGCGGACCTTGCCGTGCCACACTTGCTCGGCCTGTCGTTGAGCATCGGTCCGATTCAGGAGGTCAAGCTCCTGCTGGGTGATGTACTTGCCCTTGTGTCGGATGTAGCCACGTGAGGCCATCAACTCGTGTCGGGTCATCCACTCGCCGTTGTGCAACGAGCGACCGAGGCCACGTTGAGCCTCTTCATGGTCCGGCTGCAGGCGGACGATGTGCTCGAGTTGTTCATCCCGTTGCTGCTTGAGATAGTGCTCGCGTGACCATTCGGCAAGCTTCCAGTGGGCTTCAACGGTGTCCGGAATGGCCCGTGCTTGCGTCTCGTACTCCTCGATTCGCAGTGACCGAGGCGTCACGAATTTGACATCATCCCGGTGGATCGTGACTTTGGCACCCGTCAATGTGGTGATTGTGATCTCGTCGGACGGATCACCCGATCGCCGCGGCTCGACCTCGCCACGCACCTGGCCCCCACTCTTCAGGCGGATGACGTCTGCCATCACCTGTGACGGCTGTCCACCCACGACCGTGAGGATTGCAACGAGTGCCGCTGTCCACAAAAGTGGGAAGCAGACGTTGAGAGTCGTGCCGTTTACGAAGCTTTGGTGGTGGGTCAGTTTGGTCATCATTTTTTGTGGGTGGCACGCCCTGACGTCAGGAAGGGCGTGGCGAATGGTTCTGGAGCTTTCAATCACTGGTCCCCCACTCGCCACGCCCATCCCGTTGGTCTGGGCGTGCCACCCACTTCTATCAAACTGACCCACGACCGAAGCTTTTCATCCTGTCCATGGTCTGATTCCCAGGGAGCGACATCGCCCCGCAGGTCATTGTATGGAGATGATGCCGGGGGGAAACAGTCATATCTTGTTGGTCGTAGCGATTGGCCGAATTGAGGAGATCGAGACATGATCGCCGCCTGTCGTTGAGGAATCGGGTTTTGACGTTGCACCGGGCATCTGCATAAACTGTGATGAACGGAATCCGATCACACGATTCAACAGATGTGCGCCATTGAGTGCAGACTCTCGGGAGCAGGAGGCTCGCCCCGGGGTGGGGAGGTGACGACGTCATCACCCGACCTTCCATAATCTCCGCTGTCGCTGTTGTGCGACGAGGTGAGCCCATGATCCGTTGCCTTTCGCGTTTGCTGGCCTGTGTGCTGTGTGTCTCCCTTGTTGGCACTGCTTACGGCCAATTCGGTCGCCAGTCGGTTCTGCCCACACCCCATGAGTTGGAACGGTTCGGGTTGGAGCGTGGGTGGTGGTCGCAAGCGACTCTCAATGCGGGGGCCGACAAGCTTCTGCACCTCACTGCTGATGAAGAGTTGGTATACGCCCAATCGCGGACCGGCATCTTGACCGCCTTCGATGCCGAGACGGGCGAACGATTGTGGTCCCGGTTACTGGGAGCTCCCGAGGCCCCCAGCTTCCCCGTCGCCACGAGCTCCGACCATCTTCTGCTCGCGACAGGGATGAATCTGTTCGCACTCAACAAATTCAACGGCAGGCTGTTGTGGCGATTGAATCTTCCGACCCATCCTTCGACCGCGCCTGAGATCAACGAAGTGCAAGCCTACATTGGTGCATTGGATGGCACCGCTTATGCTTTTGACCTCGCGAGGACTCGTCAGTTGTTTCAAGACCAGCTGCTCCCCGAATTTTCAAACCTCACGGTCATCTGGAGATATCGGGCCGGAGGTCCAATTACATCACCACCCGTTGCTGCAGGATCTCGAGTCAACTTTGCGAGCGAGGATGGCTCCCTCTATTCGGTGAATCGGGACGACGGTCAAGTGAGATTTCAGTTTGAGACAAACGGGCCCATTCAGGCACCCATTGGTCGGAATCACGATGCGTTGTTCATCGCGTCGGATGATGTGCGGTTCTTCTGTATCAACCAAGGGGAAGGCCAACTCGACGGCAGATTGCGTTGGACGTTCGTCTCCGGACTGCCGATCCTCAAAAAGCCGCAGATTGTCGGGCAACAGGTGTTCGTCGCTCCCCAGCGGTCCGGAATCACAGCGCTCACGGTCGATCGGGGCAAGGTCATGTGGCGTCAGACGCGAGCCACCGATTTCCTGGCTGCGTCGTCTCAGTCGGTGTACGCATCCGACGAAACAGGGAACCTCCTGATCCTCTCTCGTTACGATGGCGCCATCACGGGAGCCTTGCCACTGCGTGAGATGTCCGTCCGAGTGAATAACGACCGCACTGACCGTGTGTACATGGCGACTCCCCAAGGCACCGTCCTTTGTCTGCGTGAGTTGGGTTCGGACTTTCCGAAGTACCACAAGTTCCCCGAACGTCAGCCGATGCTTCCAGAGTTCGCCGGGGAAGAGCCTGACGTCCCTGAAGATGTGCCTGCCGAGCCTGCCGACCAAGATGATCCTGCTGCTCTGTAGCAACCATCCGTGTCGGGAAGTTCGCAGCGTTATTGACACTCCTGTGACCACGGGTACAATGACGGTTGAGGTCTCCGCTCGCACGTCCTGCTCTCCTGCGGGCTCATTGAGTGGACAGCCATACCGATGTCGTTGGTCTCGATTGGGGATTGACGGCGGACCTGATCACGGTTGGGTTGATCCGCTCGTTTCCCCCTCGCCAGCTTGGCAAGCGGAGAATGGCTGCTGAGCTTCCCACCACACCCAGCCCTTCAGTTGGCTGCATGACGAATCTTTCCGAGGGTGAAACGATGCTCTGCGTACCATTCACTCAGTCAGACACATCGCTGCTCGCGTTCATCCCAGGCATGCCGGGGGCGTTCGAACTCTTGATCGTTGCCGGGATCATTTTGCTCCTGTTCGGAAAGCGGCTGCCGGAGGTCATGGGCTCCTTGGGACGGAGTATTGTCGAATTCAAGAAGGGGGCCGCTGAAATAGACGGCCCCACCTCCGACGACCCGCCGCCTGCAAACACATCGGAGATATGAGGGCTGATCGTTACTTCCTCTAAGACAACCAAGAATCATCGGAGAGACACATGTTTGGAATGCCTGGCCCCATGGAGATGATGGTCATCGGTGTCATCGCGCTTTTGCTGTTCGGCAAAAGGCTCCCCGAGGTCGCCCGTAACCTCGGCTCCTCCCTGAACGAATTTAAGAAGGGAATCAGCAATGTGCAAGACGACATTAACGGCGCGACTTAGCCGGTCGAGAATGCCGGGCATGCTCGACAGGACGCTTGAAACAGCGAGGGCAGCAACTGCTGTCGTCAATCAATAGACGAATCAACGACGAACACCTTGACCTGCCGCACTTGGCGGGCAACGATAGTAAGAGACGACTCGCATCAACACGCGAGTTGCAGCATCAGACACGACTGGCTGGGGAGCGAACGATGGGATTTTCACCGGGACCAATGGAGCTGATCATCATCGGGATGATCGCGTTGCTGCTGTTCGGCAAGCGACTCCCGGAGGTCGCTCGCAGTCTCGGCAAAGGCATCGTGGAATTCAAGAAGGGCGTCAGCGGCATCGAGGACGAGGTCAAATCCGCCAGCAACTCGTCAAGCAGCTATCGCTCTCGACCCGCCAGCGACGCACAGGAAGTCACCACTCCCAAATTCGAGCCGCCGACGTCAGAGCCGGTTGCCGTCACAGATACAGCTGACGGCGAGAAGTCCGAGTAAAGTTCGCTACTGCACCGACTCAACTTCAATGATCCGTGCAGTCGGACGGGAGAGGTCAATCACCATCGGAGCGTCCGAGTCGACGCGGGCAATGTTACCGGCAGCGTCGCGGGCTTCCAGTCGAATGAAGACCTGCTTGGGCATGTCGGGGCCGAAGTTCCAGGTATACTGCCCGGTGTTTGGCTGCCAGCCTGTGATGGGCTGCCACGGACCTGACTGTCGCTCTGCGAAGTACAACGCCACCGGATGCTCGGCCAAGGCCTCGTCCGTCAATGTCCACTCGATCACCAGCTGATTGGGCGATGTGCCCTGCCCCTGCTTGAGGGGCAGAATGGTCGCCTGTGGCGGCTTGCGGTCGACAACGACCACTAACTCTGGTCGTTCACTCGGTTGGGGCGGATTGTGAGCCAGACCCACTCCGCTCTTCACGCGAATCGCGAATCCGTATGTTCCATCGTTCGGCACCGTCAGTTGAAACGGGCTCTTTCCGTCTTCATCCACGCCGTAGTGATACCATTTTTGGCCATCGTCTTCGGACAGGTACAACTCAACACTGCTCACACCCGAAGGGCCGACATCATCGAGTTCGTAGCCAATTTGGAACGTGGTCGAGTTCACACGTCTCACACTGGTGACTGCCTGTGGAGCAGGCATGTTATTCCAGCGTGGCTGCTGCGTGACCGCAGGCTGTTGTTGTGGGGTTGCGGAGACTGGCCGGCTGAACGGACCATTACTTGGATTGATCGACGGCAGACTTCCCTCGCCCAAGTCGCTGGGGAGATTTGGGTTGGTCTCATTCTCTGCGATAGGCCCACGAACTTGTGACCGGTCGGGCAAAAGTGGCGAGTTCGGATGCGTGGTGATGTTGGCCTCGGCCTCGGCGATTGTCTCGTTCCCCGCCTCGTCAGAAATCGTACCCCGCACATGCACTGAACCGACACCGGTGACGGCCCAACTCGTCTGACCACCGTCCGTGGCGACAATCTGCATCGGCTGCCAGCCATCAGATGTGGGGTCCAAGTGTTCCAGTCGCAGCGAATCGACATCCAGATGGATGTCGTCGGCCTGCCATCGCACGGTGACCTCACCCTCCGCGGATGCTTCGACTTCCAGTTGCAAAGACGGTGCAGCCGTATCGACCGTGACCACCAGGCTCGCAGTCAGCGGTCCTGGCGGATGGAGTTCTCCCTCACGATCAACAGTCCGGACTGCGAAGGCATAGTCGCCGTCACCAGCTGCGTCAAAGGTGAACTTCCCCGCAACTGGCGGAACCGAATCGACACGCCGCCAATTGCGTCCCTTGTCGGTCGACACATGGAGTTGAATCTCCGAGGCTCCGAGTCGCTTGATCTCATCAACATCGAGCTGATACGGAATACGAAATCGTCCCTTGTTGGTAAAGACCGGGTCGGCTGCCCGCATCGACGGACCCGTCACGGCGATCACAGCGAAGACGGCAATCGCGATCAGGGCCGATGTTGAAGCTGTGTGACGGATATGAGTCATTGCCGTTTCCATTCCGACAGCGGAGGCCCGCACCAATGGAATGTCATTGGCACTCTCCGGCCAGCGGCGCACGGTGAGACGGTCTGTCGCACCTCGTATCGGCCAGATCGGCGAGAACGACCGACCAACTTGAATCAATCGCAACGATTAGACTACTGCGGCAAATGCTGCCGGAAGTGCCGCAAAGAAAGTAGCCATCACGCTCCGCGTGATGAGCGGAGCGTGGGGAACACTCCGAGTCAGTGTGACGTTAGGTCCACCGACTGCACACTCTTCACAGCCTCAAGCGATGCCATCAATCCTCAGCCCGTCCTCTCCGATCGTGTACGCATGGATGCCATCATCGCACGCGCTACCCCGATGCTTGGCCACATGCAGCGCCCGGCCGACTTTCGACCCGTCTCGCACCTTCCCCATCAGGATGATCGAGTTCGCGTTGGACAGAGCGTCCCCCGCCTCCAGTGGCCGCTCAAGCAGGTCGTCCAGCATCACTTCTTTCGTCGTACAGAGCAGCAGCCCACCGATCGTCTGCACGTTATACGCATGCTCGGCGACATGTCCTGCGTTCTCACGATACCGTTCACGGAACAGATCCCGCGCGACCCACTCGTCTTCCTTCCGTAGAATCTGGTGAGAGATGTACTCGAACAAATCGAACTGAAACGAATCGCTGGGCCGATCGGTCGGTTCGATACCATCGATCACACACCGACGCACGCCGTGAGCAAAGTTGCCATAGAAGAACCGAATCGTCTCGTGCAGCTTGCGATTCAGCTCGGCCTTCCATTCCTTCTGCTGATCATAGTCCAGATCACTCGTCGTCACCCGCCGCCCCGCCTGCCGAAACATGTGCAACGAATCGGACCTCGCAACGTCCCGCTCCCAAACATCCTCGACCACACGACCATCCACCGACGATTCCTTGATCTCCCAATCAAACAACCGCTCCGCATACTCCGCATGACTCTGCGAGTCGCCGCGCGAGGACATATCAAAAATGATCCCCCGCTCCCCCTCCTGCTCGGCCCCCGCCGGAGCAAACGGCGCCCCCAACTGCGGCTTGCCGATGCCTGTCGCGCCAAGCACAACCGTGAGCGTCCCCGGCAGCAGCCCTCCGCCGAGCAACTTGTCCAATTGCGGAAGACCCGTGCTGAGCCGTGCGCCTGCCATCTGTGCGTTTCATTATCGAGGATGTTGATGATTGAGGACAACGGGCGACATGCTAACGGGTAACAATCACCGTCCGCAAATCGCCACTCCCAAGCCGACGGCTCCGCCATCGAACGAATGCCATTCCGCTCACCATCACCGATGGATCACTGCATGCTAAAGCCCGTTTCGCCACACATTTCAAATGTGTGGCGA
>JAJDEJ010000313.1 GCA_029259815.1 Planctomycetaceae bacterium
CTGCATCGCAAGCCGCAAGCACATCCCGGCGAAACTCCTTCGAGTAAGACTGCATCCTCTGTCCTCCTTGAGACAAGAAGGCCCACCTTACCCAACCGACGCAGAGGGCGCTAGGCTTATCGAGGCGCCGCACTAATGCGCGCCTCGGTCCGACACGCTGATGCAGACTCAATGTGATCGGGAGGGCAGGCAATGTCGGGTTGGAGTGGGTCGTCGAAACGATGACATCGGGTTTCCGATCAGTCCCCCTATCTACTCCATTAGGTCGCCACATTGGCCAGATGGGCGAAGCAATTCATCACCTCAAACCAACACACCCACCTGCTTCTCAGCTCAAGTGGAGCCGCTAGCGTTCGTGAATTCGATCTGGGAGGGTCGGCACCCAAATCGTCGAATTGGCGTTGCCTGCCAACGACACAACCCACTGCATGACAGTGGGTTGTGGAGTGAGGGCGCAGGGATTTGAACCCTGGACCTACGGATTAAAAGTCCGTTGCTCTACCAACTGAGCTACGCCCTCAATATATTTCGGAATAATGACTTGCGGCGATTCCCGTTGCCTTTAACTTAGGCGACTGACACCTCGATTGACACCCGGTGTGGCTGAATGTAGTCTGATCCTCAAGGAAGACACCCACAGGATGATCGCCTGCGGGTGTCAGTGACACCACCTGAGTCTTAACCAGAGGTGATGCCGTGAGTGAGTCTAGCAAGTCGAGTTCCCGCTCCAAAGTCAGCAAGCCAAAGAAACCGTACGCTGACTTTCCCCTCTTTCCACACGCGACACGGCGGTGGGCAAAGAAGATCAGGGGCAAACTCAACTACTTCGGGAAGTGGGACGATCCCCAGGCCGCACTGGATCGATTCAACAGGGACTGGCCGTTTCTCTCGGAGGGCCGGACGCCTCCACCAATCGATGATGGAGAAGGCTGTACCCTCCGCATGCTCTGCAATTCGTTTCTGGCCTCGAAGCAGAACAAACTGGAAGCGAACGAACTCACTGAACGAACGTTCCAAGACTACTACGCTGCCTGCAAGCTCCTGATCGATCGTTTTGGTGCCGATCGTCAGGTTGATGACCTTCGACCGGATGACTTTGAGCGACTGCGGGCAAACCTCGCCGCCAACGTGAGTGCTGTCACCCTTCGCAATCAAGTGAACCGATGCAGAGTTGTCCTCAAGTTCGCGTTTGACCAAGGGCTCATTGATACACCGATCCGGTATGGTCAGTCGTTTGATCGTCCCTCAGCGAAAACGCTCCGAAAGGCGAGAAACGAATCCGGTCCACGAATGTTTGAGGCAAACGAAGTCCGGCGAGTTCTGAACGTTCTTGAGGGGATTCCCGTCCCGGTCGAAGGCGAGGAAGAGCCGTTCAACATCACAGCTGACCATCCGCTCAGGGCGATGGTGCTGCTTGGAATGAACTGCGGCTTTGGAAACACGGACGTCGCGAGCTTGCCAGAATCGGCCGTCGATCTCAAATCAGGGTGGATCGAATTCCCGCGTCCCAAAACGGAAATCCATCGCCGGATCCCGCTTTGGCCGGAAACAGTTGACGCCTTGAGAAACGCGATTGATGACCGACCGATTGCCAAGAGCACCGATGATGACGAGTTGTGCTTCCTGACTCGCACTGGTCAGAAGTGGGTCAGAGTCCAGCAACATCGAGATTCCGGAGCTTTCGTCTCACTTGACCCGTTGTCACAACGATTCAGCCGACTGTTGAAAGCCATGAAGCTCAACGGGCGTCGTGGACTGGGGTTCTACACCTTGCGACATGTGTTTGAGACGATCGGTGGCGAGTCCAAGGATCAGGTCGCGGTCAATGCCATCATGGGACATGTCGATGCGACGATGGGGGGAGTCTACCGGGAGCGAATCAGTGACGCTCGATTGCGAGCGGTAACGGATACGGTTCGCGAGTGGCTGTATGAGTGTAAGGAATAGTCAGAAGAACTTCGTCACTGGCTTGGCTCGCTTCCTTCGTGGAGCGGGCTTCTCTTTGGTGCCGACTGTCCGGGCCTCAAGGAAACCCGCAAATCTCGATTCGGAGGAACAGTGATGACGGTGCGAATCACGCGACACCGTATGGTCAAAAAAGTCATCTGCCGCGATCGTCGGATGATGAGTGCTCGAATCTCAGCAGGAGTCAGGGAAGAATCTGCGACAGATCGCCATCACCTTGCGTATTTTTAGTCGAAAACTGGTCAGAGACTTGGTGGAAGCGCACGCATCCCACGTCGGCACGGTCGTACTCCGGCCAGGCGAAGCCAGATGCGGAAGTGCAGAGCATCAGGCCGCGCGGCGGTGATAATATCGCAGAAGACCGCCGAGCCGTTCCTGACAAACGACTGCTTCGGTCGTCGCTGCCACTTGCTCGTGTGGGGTGATGAGCCGATTGCCCAGCCCCTGATGATTCCGCTCGGCATGATAGTGTGTCACCCACAAGGTAACCGTTCACGGGTTGGGATTGGTCTTGCGGTGAGGTGAGGGATTGGGGACACCGTGGGCATGACACGGATGTCGCCCGAGTTGTGGGAGCAGGTGCCGCCTGAGGCTCAGGTCATCTTTCTCGAGATGGCCGAGACGATCAAGCGGTTGGAGCAGCGGGTGTGCGAGTTGGAGGCCCGACTCGGCATGACGCCGCAGAACTCGTCGTTGCCGCCGTCGAGTCGGCATCCGCATGCCAAAGGGGCTCAGGGACAGGCCTCGAAGGCGAAGCACAACGCCCCACGGCGGCGGGGCGGGCAGCCGGGACACAAGAAACACGAACGGGCGTTGCTGCCGCTCGACGAGGTGGACGAAATCATGGTGCTCCAGCCGTCGTCGTGTCGACGCTGCGGCGAGCGGCTCGTGGGCGAGGACACCGAGCCGCTGCGTCATCAGGTGTGGGAGTTGCCCGAGATCAAACCGATCATCACCGAGTCTCAAAGGCAGCGACTGACCTGCGAGTGCTGCGGCACTTCGAGTTGTGCCGACTTGCCTCGCGGGGTGCCGACGCATCAAAGCGGACCCAGGCTGACGGCGTTCGTGGTGCTGCTGATGGCCTGCTTTCGTCTGAGTAAACGCCGCGTGGGTCTGTTCTGCGAGAGTGTCTTAAACATCCCCGTGAGTGCGGGACTGGCGGTCAAGCTGCAAAACCGGGCGACCGCTGCCCTGCGTCCGGCGTACGACGAACTGGCCGCCGCTCTGCCGAGTCAAGACGTGCTGGGGATCGACGAGTCGCCGACAAAAGAGGCG
>JAJDEJ010000314.1 GCA_029259815.1 Planctomycetaceae bacterium
CACTCGCGCGGTGCGTGGTAAGATGCCATCCTTGGCTCTCCCCCTTGCGGACTTCGGTCTCCCAACCAAAGCGTGAGGGATGAGCCAACTTTGTGAAGACCAATTCCGCCGCATCGGATGCGTTTTCTCAGAAAGTGCAGGTAACTGAAACAGCAGTTCAGCACCTTCTCGATTACCAACTCTCGCAAGTTTATAGCTCATCCCGAAGCGAGTGAGCGGATCGTCAGATTTTGCGAACAGGCTCATTAAATACCCAGACGAATCCGCCTCGGCGGCTTCGACGAGCATCTCAAGTGAAACACTTTGCTTCTCCGATTCGAGAATTCGCTGAAGTATCGTTTTCGTTTTTTGATCTGCTTCCTTTTCTGTCAGCAGAGAGACTGCTGCAATTTCGGATTTCGACAATTCCACCCGGTAGTCATCGAGGTATTCCTGAAGCTCAGGAAAGGTCAGTGCCTCATCGGATGGGATCGGGTCATCGGCAGATACGACGCCACCGAATAAGAGTGCGCTGCATGCCACGATTTGGCGGACCATCTCCATTCCTCCTTGAATGAGCAAACGACAGATTCACGATTCAGCAGGTGTGAGAGTACTGCCGTTTCATTTTATGCGTCAAGTTCTTTTATTTGGCATAACGCGCAGTGTCCACGAAGTGGAGCGAAATCGCGATGACTTCTTGCTTGATCTGCCCTCCGGGGGCGGTACCAATGTCTAAGCTATAGTTGCAGATGTCGACAGCTCAGCCGTACTGAGCCGCTTGAGCGTAGAGAGAGTGGCCCTGCGCTGCTAGTGAGTCTCCGGGGCCGAGGGTTGGTACCCCAGTGAGCCATAGGGACGGAAGGTGAGTCACACTGATGGCGCGAGATGGTCTGCTGTTAGCCTTGAACTCATTCACCATTCGTGACACCGGACAAGCACTCCTGAGTGTCCAATTGCCTTGAGCCAACCTGCTTTGGACCGATTGTCCGATGCAGATTGGACAAATCGGTTGGACGCTTCGGATTCATCGACCGGAGCAGTTTGATGCGAACCCAGAACGCACTCCGGCCCGACACACCGGCGTGCATGGCCGGACTGGGAGAATGGGGATTGTCCGACCCTCTCGCAATGTCGTGCATCAGAGACTCTGCAACTGTGGCAGGATGTCTGTTTGCCACTGTGCTGCGGTGATGTCTTCAGGTTGCAGGCTGTTGAAACGACCATCGTGCGAGGTGCGGCTCCAGGCGAGCATGGGTGAGAGTCCTTGTGAGGCGAGTTGCCAGAGCAGGTCTTTGGCACCCGTTTCGCCTTCCTCGTCGTTGTCCGGCATCAGGATGACTCGACCTTGCGACGCCTGCCGGGCGATGCGTTCGATCTTATCGACCTGCTTGTCGGTGGCTCGGTTGGAGCAGAGGCCAACGGCGGCGATGCCGAGTTCGTCGAGGCGGATGACGTCGTTCTGGCCTTCGACGATGACCAGACCGAGTTTGCCGAGGGACTCCTTGAGTCGACGGTCTTCGAGACGGTTGGCCTGTTGCCCGTACAGTTCGAGGCCCTTGTGATAGCCTTTGACGTAACGATGTTTGTTTGGCTTGCCTTTCTCGGGTCGACCGTCTCTGGTCCACTTCTGCCACTTCTCATCGAAACGCACATCGCGGCCGGAGTAGCTGAGGATCTCGCTCTCTTCGTTCTGATGGGCGTAGATCACCGTGCCTCGCAGGAGACTGCGGCCATTTCTCGGCAGGTAGCCCATCTTCCATTTGTGGCAGAGTTCGGGAGTCAGCCACGGCCGTTCGCGGAAGTAGGCCGCCGCAGGCGGCGACATGTCAGCGACCTCGACCACACATTCTTCCCACAGACTGACCAAGCCCTGAGTCTTCTCTTTCAGCCGCAGCGGCTGATTCTGTGGTGACGGATCGTCTGAACTGGTTTTAGACGGTGATGCTGCTGGTGTGTCATTCGACTTCCGATTCATGGGAGCGGGGGAGTCGATGAGGCCGTTGATCTCTTTGAGTTTGGTCACAGCTGCCTTGAACTCGTCACCCCGGAGCCTGTCCGTCGAGGGGGGACGGCCCGTCTCCAGTCCGTGGATCAGTGTGAGCAGGTTGCCTCGGATCTGACAACAATGAGCAAAGATCAGTTTAGCAGGGGAGTCGAGGTTCACGGTGAGGTTGCCGTACTGGCTGTCTCGGCATTCGGCGTTGAAGGGGCACGGCATGCGGTGTTCGCCGGATGACTTCTCGGGAGTGGCAAGACCATAGTGCTGGAGGACCAGATCGAGCGGTGTTTGTTCGACAAGTCGGTCAACGTCTTTGATGTAGGAAGCATTTCGCATGAGTCGGCAATCGGAAACGAGTGGGTGGCATGCTACGCTCCTCGCCGATCAATGACAAAGAGATTGACGACGAAGATCGGCCCACGGGACATCGAGCTGTTGACCGCTCTGGACCGTTGTCCGCTGACGACGTCGCAGCTTTGTCAGTTGAGCCAGTCGTTTCCCCAACCGTTCGCGGAGGAGGGAAACCTGCGCAGACGACTGCGGGCCTTGAAGCAGGCGGACCTCGTCCGCTCGTGGACGTATGCCACTGCAAACGATGGTCGCTCCCCCCATTACTACAAGCTCACCCGAACTGGCTATCGGCTGCTCTACGGAGAGGATGTCACGCTGCCTCGCAGACGGTACTTCGAGGCCATCTCGCCCGGACACCATCATCACACCCGCTGTCTGGCGGATGTGCTGGTACAGACAATCGTCTGCGGGCACCGACTCGGAATTGAATTACGGCACTATGCTCGTGAGAACTCACTCAAGCTGGAAGCAGACGGCTTTACACTCTTTCCGGACGCGGCCTTTCAGCTGGTAACACCCGACGGCCGCACGTTCAACTTTGTCATCGAGCTGGACAACGGCACCGAACGCATCCGCTCGCGGCAGGATGTGGAGTCGATCGAACGCAAACTGCGTGGCTACGATGCTCATCAATCACAGTTCGCGGCCCTCGACCCGGCCCGTTATCTGGTGCTGTTCGTGACGACCCGTTCGCAAGTCCGGTTGCAGCACATCCTCGATCTGGCCGGCATGCTGATGAGGAATCCCCAGCGGACAGTGTTCGTCGGTGCCAACATGGAGTCGTTTCTGTCGTCCGTCAACCCCTTCACCAAACCTGTCCTGCAGGATCATCGCGGCCTCCAGCGGACCCTCATTCCAGCCTCCCGAAAACCGCACTCGCCGCAAAAAGTCTCCCCACACTCTGACGTCTCCCCACGGCACAAAGCGGCTGTGCCGCACAACGGCAGCGTGTTACTGTGTAACTCCGAGCGGCAGGCCACTTCCTGATGTTGCCGGGTCCGTGCAAGTGCGGACAGTCGTTTCCCCCGCTGAACAGCCGCCGCGATGGTGGTCAGAGGTAGCGTCTCTTCTCTCATCGTGACGGACCCGAGTCGAACACCCTCGGACGTTTCGGGACGCGGCGTGGCGAACCCACGGGAGCACGGCCACGCAAGGCCCCGCCCCCGATGTGGCACGGACAGACTGAAGAAGTCGAAGGGGGCGGGTGACACTTCTCTTGTTGTTCAATGCTGATTCAGTTGCGACCACTTCCCGGCAACACACGCGGCCCGATGCAGACCGAGTCGCTGCTGCGCGTGTGGCGGCAGGTGTTGGAACCACGGAACACACGGAAGGGACGGAAAGACGGGATTCACTTGCTGATCGGTTCGTTCGACGGGGAGGGTGGGTTGGCGATCGAGTGTGCGGATGAGTTGAGGCATGTGATCGTGCCGGAATTGCAGGATGCGTATCCGGGCATGGAGGTGAGATATCGTCCCGAAGAGTTGAGAGGAAATGACAGTGTCACTCGGTCGCTCGCGTTGACGCTCAGTCCGGATGTGTATGCACTACGGACATACGACACGTTTCTGGATGAACCAGAGCGAGAGTTGGCCGATCCCATCGCCGGACTGCTCTCGGCGGTGCGGACCGGTCGATCGGGACGGATGGCTTGTACAATTCGTCTGTCGCTGACTTCGGTTGCTCCACGCCGAGTGCGACAGCAGCGTCGAGTGATCGAGCGACTGGAGCGAGGTTTTCGCTCGGACAAATGGCGGAGACGATATGTCTCATGGGCATGCGACCATCGACGATATCGGCGAGTCATGGGTCACCTGGTCGGTCGCTGGTGTCGTTCCGTCAAGATCACGCCGGTGAAATCGTCCCATAAGGAGGTGGAGGGGTTGTTTGCGTGTCGGCTGGTGGTCGAGTGCCAGGCACCGGTGGAAGCGACTCAGATCGCCGATATACGTGTACGGGAGATGGCAGCGGCGTTCGGTCGGTTCGCCACTGAGGACTGTCGGTTTCAAACCGCGAATGTTGCGAATGCAGCGAATCGAAGACGGATCAGGCCGTTTCTCCTCACATCGCAAGAGATCGCCACGCTGTGGCATCCACCGGTCGTGAGTGCTGAGAGTGTGTCGCGCATCAGTCAGTCGACTTTCCGTGAGATTGAACCGCCCCTCCGTCTCTCCTCAAAGAAAGGGAGTGGGGGAGTCACGCTGCTCGGTCGGGTGAAGTTTCGAAATCAGCGGGAGCAGTTCGGCATCGCGGCGGATGACCTGCGTCGTCACTTGATTGCGGTCGGCAAGACCGGCTGCGGGAAATCGACCTTCCTGCAAAACGTGGTCATTCAACAGATGCAGCAGGGACGTGGTGTTGTGCTGATCGATCCGCACGGCCAGTTGGTCGATGACGTGCTGGATCATGTCCCCAAGCGTCGGACGAATGATGTGATCCTGTTCGACGCGAGTGATCGCCAGAATCCCGTGCGTTTCAATCCCTTGCAGGGACCGCCCGGGAGTGACCCGACACTCGTCGCCGACAGTGTGCTGACCGCCTTCAAGAAGGTGTTCGGTTTCGATGAGGCGACCGCTCCCCGGCTGCTGCACATCTTCCGCCACTGTCTGCTGACGCTCGTCGGTCGTCCTGATGCAACGCTGCTGTCGGTTCAGCGGTTGTTGGTCGACGCGGGGTATCGCAAATCGATGATCGCTCAGGTCAACAATAACGCGGAGCGTGAATTCTGGTTGAGCGAGTTCAACCGCTGGAATGACCGAGACCGCACGCAGTACATCGCCAGTCTGCAGAACAAGCTGGGGGCCTTCACGTCGAACGCACGGCTGCAGGCCATTTTGTGTTCCACCGAGAAGGGGATTGATCTGCGAGGAGTCCTGGATCGGTCACAGATCCTGCTCTGTCACCTGTCCAAAGGCACGATGGGACACGACGCCTCCACGTTACTCGGTTCGCTTCTGCTTTCCAGTCTGCAACTTGCCGCGATGAGCCGAGCCGATGTCCCCGAAGTCGATCGTCCCGATGCGACGATCGTCATCGACGAGTTCCACTCGTTTCTCTCCGAAGGCAACACAACTATGGCCGACGCACTCGCTGAGTCCCGCAAATATCGCACGAGCTACGTGCTCGCGACACAAATGCTGGAACAGCTCGACACTCACACGCTGGCCGGTGTGCTGGGCAACTGTGGCTCAACCCTCTGCATGACAGTCGGTCCCCGTGACGCGGAGACGCTGTGTGAATTGCTCGGACACGACCTCACACCTCAAGACCTGATGCAGATCCCCAAGTATCACGGCTACCTCCGCCTGCTCGTCAAAGGTGCTGCCCACACGTTCTCAATGACGACTCTGCCTCCGCCACGCATCATCGGGCGGCGGGCGGACATCATTCGGCGTGTCTCACGACAACATTTTGCTCAGACGAAACAGGTCGGCCAGACAGCGTCCAAGTCAGCACAGACGGTTTCAATGGTGAATCACGGCTGACCCGTTTGGTCAGCGAAGTTCGTGACAACAGCAGCTCTCTGTGGCAAACTGGACTTGATGGCCTTGATTGCAGACACCCATCGGCTGATCGCTTCCCTGACCGAACGTGGCTTCTCGGAGCAGCAGGCGGAAGCCATCACGGAAGCCATCCAAGAGATCGACCTGGGCGAAGTCGCCACCAAGCGAGACATGGCCGACATCCTGCATCAACTGGAGAAGCTCGAACTGCGACTGACCCTCAAGCTGGGCAGTCTGATGGCCGCCGGCATCGGCGTGTTGGCCCTGCTGAAGTATTTCGGTTGACCACCAATCTGCGTGACAGCCTGCGACAACCGTGGCAGTCTGTCGGTGTATGGAATCACGTCTGCATTCTGCACCGGCCGAAACGGAGACGTTGGTCGATCGACTCGACCGACTGAATGATGAGTTGCAGGCGATCCGCGAGATCATCGACAGCATCCGTGTCGATTTTCAAGGGGGCCTGCAAAACGGTCGCGTATCGCTTGTCTTGTCCGAGCCCGAATCATTGGACGAGTGCCGGGAGGCGGCGGTCGGAGCGGATACTGTGACACTGGCCATTCGTCTGAACGCGGAGCTCGGACTGCTAGGGGATAAGATCGAGGCCATGATCGAAGAGCAACGCACGACTCCCGTCGTGGAGCCTGAGACTGCCTTGCAGGTGACAGAGCCGGAGACTCCTGCCGATGCGACGAGAGAGACTCTGCCACCCATCACGCTGTTCGAGATCGGAGACGCCGTCGAGTTTGAACTTGATGGGGAGGTTTGGTTCGGGGAGATCGCCGAACTGGACGATGCGGAGAACGCGGCCCTCGTGCAGTTGGTTCCGTCGTTTGAAGAGGTCGACATTCCTCAGGATCTGCTCACGCGAGTCGAGCCGGACGAACTCAGCCGACGCGCGGAGCTTTGGGAACAGATCATGGATGCCGATCACGAAGCGTCACCTGGTCTCGTATGTCCATCCGTGGGTGATCGCGTCCGCCTTAACCTGCACGGCCACGAGTTGGAGGGAGAGGTCAACACCGTCCAGCGGGGGTTGCGAACCGTCGAGGTCGTGCTGACACCGTCGATGGAGACGTTGACGGTCGAGTGGTCCGATCTGTTGCCGGCCGGTTCTCAGACCGGCCCATCCTCCTCGGCTCTCCAAGACACGATCGAGCCGTTGTCCGCTCGCATGGCCGAGCATGAACGCTGGTGCCACGAGGTGCGTGACCCGGCCCGACTGCACTCCGAAGGACAGCGAGTCATCAGACCGGCCAACGCCAAAGCGGTCGTCGAGTACGAGATCGCCCCGCTCCCGAACGGCGACTGGGCCGTCACCTGGCGACACAGTTTCCGGTGCGGCAACTCCCGCGGTGCAGGTCATCCCTGGACGACCCGTCCCACCCGCGACGACTGCATCAAACTGGTGCTCAACACGTCCCGGAAGATGTTTTCCGCGAACAGCCTCGACAAAGTGCAGGTTCCCGTCGCCCGCGAGATGCTGCACCTGCTCGGCGAAGGCCTGTTCGGTTTCCACGAACCGGAGCCGATCGTCGAGTTCGACCCGAATGACTCCGCCGCCGATCTCGATCCCTCCGATCTCGGCCCCACCGGTCTCGATCCCTCCGGTCTGGCCGCCTTCGCCGAAGCCGAAGTGATCCGCATCCTGGAGGAGTCAGCCTGATGCCTTCCTCCGTTTGAGGAGTCCTTTCTCCTCGGCTGCTCCGCAGCCCTTCACTCTGAGCAACGGCACTCGTGTCCTTTCCCCCACTGCATGACCAAGGAGTCCTTCCAGTATCCCGAAACGAAACAACTCTTCCGTCACATCGAAGAGGTGTCACAACGTTCGAGCGTCAGCCGGGCCGTTGCCTTCGAGGATTTCCTGATTATGTGCTGCTCTCCATAAGCAGGATAATGAGCAGGTTCCGGTTATGCGGAGTTGCCGAAGCGGAGACTGTGGATTGTTGTGTCGGGACTCGTCGCGGTCTCCATTTGTCGAGCGTTATGACGCACGTCAATAGTCCGTCGGCAGGATTGCGGAAATCGCTCCGCCTGGCCCGTCTTCGATGAACCACAAGTCCGGACTGGAATCGGCAGGAGACTTGAACACCTGGAGATAGTCGAGTCCGTTGTGCTCATCAGCCTTCTGGCGCAGAACTGCGTGGCACGCAAGGATGATTTCGAGCGTGTGAGCTTCGATGGCGGCTGGTGTGGCCACAAGTGGCTTTTCGTGGCCCGGCTGGAACATGTTGTTCGAGTCGGCATGATCGAGTGGGATTTCCTGAGGCTTCAGAGTTGGAACGGGCATCGCGGTCTGGGAATGTTGATCACATGATCCTCTGCTGAGCCCATTCGCGCAAGCAATTCAGAGCGAATCCAACCAGGTCAGCAGTTCAGGCTTGTCACGCCAAGCCGGTGGCAGCGATTGATCCGCACTTGGCTGGCATGACTGCAGCCCGCTCAGACACGGTTGGGCAGCCGTCGAGCAGTCTACTTCAGAAGCGCGGCGATCCTGGCGTCCAGCCGTTCAAGAACCCGACGCAGGAGCCACTCAAGAGAGGGAGACTCTTGGAGACGCCGCTCAACGCGGGCCGCCAGCCGACCCCTCATTTTCAACAAGAGGACCTTGGCTCCGGGCAACATCGTCTCTGATGACGACGAGCCGTTGGCCGAAATCGAGGCCCGAGCACGAGCAGCAGCAGACACCGCACGCGAAATGCCGCGTCGGCCACCACCACCTCCTCCGGAATCCGACCTGCTAGAACTGCTGGAACTGCTAGACGCCTGGTTCCCGATATTGTAGTCCCCCGCGCCATAGGGTCCGCTGCCATACGGTTCGGCATGTCCGTGAGGCACAACGACCATATTCGCCGACAGGAAGACTCCGATCGTCAGGAGAGACAGGCACGCTCTGTTCCGGATGCTAGGTGCGTGCCGTTCCACCATAGGTGCCGTTTCCGTAAGAAGCTGAATGCTGAGTGGCGAACCTGCTTGTCGAGCGCCCGAAGGAAACACGACTCAGGAGCAGAGTGCCAAACAGAGTTCCGACCCACGCCAGGAATTCCTTCCTGGTAAATTGCTGATGCAGGATCATGGACAGCATCCTATCTCGATCAGGACGAGACTCACAAGAATTTCAACTTGCGCTTGAGCGATATTCACTTATACTTGCAGCGTAACTTTCGTGATTCTTTTATGCCACAACTTCCAACACCCGGCGGCGATAGTGGTACATGGGGCAATGTCCTGAATGAATTTTTGGAAGTCGGCCACGCCGCCGATGGATTGAACGCCGGTCTCATGGTGGAGATTGAAAAGTCGACCGGCTACACGCTGGCTGCCTCCGACGCCGGCAAGCGCCACGTGTGCACCGTCGCCCTCACCATTACCGTGCCTGCGGTGGGAACACTCGGCGATGGCTTTGAAGTTGAAATCGTCAATGACTCCGGCGGCACGGTGACGATCAACGGTCCCGGTGCTACAAACATCTCACTCGCTGACGGGCACGTGGCATCCATTTTAGAAGTGAATTCCAAGCAGCGCGTCGTGAAGGGATCGAGTACCGTAATTTCTTAACCCCGCACTCGCATGAGAATTCATGTCGGTATCATCGCCGCCGCCGCTCCCCCGACGCTCGTGTCGGCGACGATCGCCTCCAATGGCACGACATTGACGCTCGTCTTCAGCGAAGCGGTCACGGGTAGGGAAGGTTTCAGCCTGACAGCCAGCGGCGGATACGTAGTCCCGACCTACGTCTCAGGCGATGGCTCTAATACCTACGCCTATTCCCTCTCCCGCACGATCGAGAGCGGCGAGACGGTGACCCTCGATTACACCCTCTAACCTTTGGCGACGATCACAAAAACCATCGGCTCCGGCGGGGACTACGCCACACCGGCACTTGCAGCGGCAGGCTTCAATGCTGGAACAGTTGCAGGTGCGGTGGCGACAGACGACATCGTTTTCGAGATTGTCGACAATGCCGCATTTGATTCAACTTTTCGCATCACCGCAAATCCGACCGGATTCGCATCAGTCACGCTGACAGTGCACTCGTCGGTCCGTCATGATGGAACGTATGGCTCTGGTGCCAGGCTCGTCCTCAGCACCGAGCAGGCGACGGTCTGTACCACGCTGTCCACAATCAATACGACGATCGAATGGCTGGAAATCACTACCACCGGCAGCGGCAAGATTTCTACTGCGATCGCACCGCCAACCTATGCAGCCGGTAAGCGGCTGACAGTGCGGCACATGCTGCTCCACGACAATGGCCTGCCGAACGGCGGCGGGGCCACCTTCCGTGCCGTCTGCATCGGGGCTGACTCCAATAACGGAGGCATGTCCTGCAACGTCGATATTCACAACAATGTGATCCACAACTGGCGGTCGGGCAGCATCGTCGTGGCCATCGGAATCGGTGCCCCAACGGGAGGTGTTCAAGACGTCAAAGTCTACAACAACACGGTAGACGGCATTGATGTCGTGGGAGGAACTTCAGGGATCGCTGTCGGGATCTATTGTTCGAACAATGCTGCTCCGCGTTGGACCAACAACGTTGTTACAAACATCGGCACCAACACAACGACGGGGACCAGGGGATGCTTTTACGGAAACGGCGGTAGCAGCGTAGGTGCCAATAATGCGTCTTCGGATGGGACCGCATTCGGCAGCGGCTCGCTCACAAACATTGTCCGCGGGGATAACTTCAGCACTCCGGACTCCGGCGACTTCCGCCCCCTCAACAATGACTCCCCAATTTTCGCGGCCGGGATCGACCTCGGCACCACACCGACCAACGTTAACATCGACGGGACCGGCCGCGACCGGGATTCGAACAACGATGTCTGGTCGATCGGAGCCTTCCAGGTTTCGGCTGGCGGGGCCGTGACGCCCGTCATCGCCGTCGCCACTCCCGTCGAATTCGCGATCAGGAAAGCGGTCTCCGGATCAGCTGCGTGTGCCGTTTCCGGCAGCTACGCCGCCGGTCCGCCAACGGGGATCGAGTACCGACTCAACAACACCGGCTCGTGGGCCGACCTGGGTGCCACGATCGACGGCGGGACGTGGTCGGGCACAATCGCCAGCCTCCCGGTCGGGACGAACGTCGTCAGCGTGCGATGGACAAACGACACGTCGGTCACGGACAGCGTGTCAAATGTCCTGGTCGGTACCGTGTACTGCGGCTGCGGCCAGTCGAACGAGTCGAACCGGCTGTCCAATCAGCAGAGCTACACGCACGCCACGCACAAAGCGTCGGTCCTCGACCAGGACGATCTGGCCTGGAGGGAACTGATTGCGGCGCCGACCGATCCAGAGAACTCCGGCGGCAGCTACCACGCCCTGCTCGCCACGCAACATCTCGCCGACCGAAACGAGCCGTGCGGATTCATCACAACGGCGAACGGCGGGCAGGTCATCGCTTCATGGTTCACCACCTCGTCGCAGGCATCATGGAACTCGGCCAAATCCCGCATTACGGCCAGCGGGACCACTCCCACAGCCTTCCTCATCGATATCGGCGAGTCGGATGCGCTCGCGGCCACGGGGTACAGCACGTACCGCACTCGCCTGCTCAACTGGATCGCCGACATCAACACCACGTTCCCTGGTGCCAGGATCTTCATTGCCCTCGTGGGGACGGTCGGTGGAGCGGTCGCCGCCGGCGACCTCGACGACATCCGCAGAGCCCAGCTGTCGGTCATCGATCCCGACAATGGTGTGTATCTGTCACGGTGCGGGCACGACCGGGCCAGCCTGCACTGGACGACTGATGCCGAACGACTGACCCAGGCGGCGCGGACCTACCTTGCATACCAGTCTGGTCTGTTCGGCGGATCGAACGGTCGCGGCCCTCGGCTGTCGTCTCTCGAACTGAACTCGGCTCGCGACAGGATCATTGTCACCTATGACCGGGCGATCAAGACAGGACTGACATTCGCCACGCAGCCATGGGAAGTGAGCGACGACGGCACGCCTGCCGCTGTCTCGTCGGTCACCTACCACGCCACCGACCCGAACGCCGTCGAGGTTCACCTGAGTGCCGCACTTTCCGGAGGGCTCGGCACCTGCGAACTCAAGTTCTGCGGTGGGGACACTGCAGCGGGTCGGGTGATCCCCCAGTCCACTGACATCGCCATGCCTTCGGGAACAGCCGTGCAGCTGCCAGCCGAGCCGTTCTATGCCGAGACCGCGACGGAGTACACCGCTCCGGGCGACGTGGAAGACCTCGAAGACAACGCGCTCGCCGCAATCAGCGATTTCGCCATTACGAATTCGAGCGCACAGTAAGAAATGCCGGGCCGCGATCGCTCATGCGGGGCGGACCATCATTCGACCCGCGAGGAGGCTGCCTTCAAACAGAAGGCTGGCAGGCAGGAGTATGAGTACCAGGTTCAAGGGATCAGTCGTCGGTGTCAGCACCGACAGGAGGATCACAGCAACCAGGTAAATGTGACCGCGTCGAGACGACAGAGTGGATGCGTCGAAAACGCGATAGCGGATGCCGGCCAGCAGGATCACCGGGATCTGTGAGATCAGAGCCAGAAGGACAATGCTTGCCAGCAGAAAGCGGAGATAGCTGGTCGCGGTCAACATGGTCTCGATCCCTGGCACACTGAGCGATGTCAAGAAGTGAAGACCCGCTGGAATCGAGATCAGATACGCGTAAGTGATGCTGCCGAACGCACAAGCGAGAGAGACGCCGTAGGCGAGCAGCAGCGAAAACCATGACGACCGCGATAGTGCGGGCCTCACGAAAGACAGAATGCTCCAATGAATGACTGGCAGCGCCAACACTGTTCCGGCGAAAAGGTCAATCTTAAAGATGAAAAGCAAGGGTTCGAGAGGCGACAGGAAGTAGAGCGCCTCACCGCCGATGGGCTTCAGCAGGAAAACTGTGATCGCTTCGTGATAAACATGGGCGACGACACTGCCGACGACGACGGCAAGTGTCGAGATCAAAAGTTTCCTCCGAACGTCCAGAAGATGATCAAGCAGCGTCGTGGGCATGTTCAGCGTGGTGAGTCTGTGCGTTCGTCCTGCGGTTCCGTTTTTTTCGACTGCGGAGATTTCCGGCCGTCACCCGGCTTTTCGAACCCCGATTTCAATTCTTTGAACGACTGACCGATGCTGTGAGCGAGTTCCGGCAGTTTGTCCTTCCCAAAGAAGAGCAGCAGGACCAAGAGGATGAGGATCAACTCACCGGTGCCGAGACCGAGGAATGGCATACGTGTGCGTGGTACGAATTAGTGCCAAAGTATCATAAGGCTTTGTGCACGGAGGCGCAAGCCCCATTGAGTCGTTCCTGCATTTCCCTCACACAGACAGCGCCTTACGCGCGGACCGATCTTGCCGTTGTCTCCCTGCCTTTGCCTCTCGTCGAGCCAAAGGGCGCTGAGAACCGCTCTTTTCACAGCATCAACCGAGGGAGAAGAAACACATGAGCATGAGGAAGTGGATCGGACTCGTCCACACTAGCACAGCCGCTTGAACTGCGCCATCTCCTTCTGGACAGCACGCATGGCACTCAATACGACCCGCCGCCCCCGCCGTTAAGATTTGGAGATTTCGGCGGAAGGGCATTGGTCGTCACGTCACCTGCTTGGAGCTTGTCGACAAACTCCCTCAGAACATGGTCGCTGTCCTCACTGCGCCTGACGCTCAGGCATCACCCCTGCATCACTTGATGCAGGGAGTTTTTACCATGTCACAAAACACACACAGAAAAAATCCCATGACGAATCATGGGGCTCAGTTCGACCGGTCTGGTTTCCAGAGAATCAGAAGAGTCGCGACTGACGGCTGTCGTCGACCGGTCGCTTCGACGAAGCGATCGAGACACCAGTCCCGGCAAGAGCGTCACCAACTCGGACGACACTGATCCGTTCCCGTGCTTGCTCGGCATAGGCGGCAGAGAGTTCAAAGCCAACGTACCGACGATCCAACTTCTTCGCGACGACAGCGGTGGTCCCGCTGCCCAGGAAAGGATCGAGGATCGTCTCACCCTCGAGTGAGCAGGCGCGGATGATTCGTCCCAGTACCTGCTCAGGCATCTGACATCCGTGAAAGCCTTGTCGCTCGCGAAACGTGCCATTCACACGCGGCACATGCCAAGTGTCCTCGTCAGCACCGAAGGATTCGAGAGCCTCTTGAGGCCGCAGAATCCAGGTGTTGTCCGGCAGTCGCCCCGATGGATCACCTCGACTGTCGCGATAGACCCGCTGCCGAGCCGACGGCACTCGCAAGTTCGGATCATCTGCGATAAACGTAAACCGCTGGGGATCTTTCACCAGATACAGCAGATGCGTGTGCGACCGGCTGAAGTTCCGGACACAGTTCACTCCAAACGTGTAGTACCAGACGACCCAACTGCGGAGGTGGAACCCCAGCTCGCGGGTCAGCATGACCTTCAACTCAGCCACGTACTCATCACCGATCGCCACCCACAACGTGCCGTCCGGCTTCAACACCCGCTGAACCTGCCGTAGCCATTCGCGACACCAGCCGAGGAATTCATCGTCCGCCCGTCGATCCTGATACGTGTCATACTCAAATCCAATATTGAATGGCGGGTCGCAGAACGCCAGATCGATGCATCCATCCGGCAGCCTCCGCATCCCGGCCACACAATCGCCCGTCTGCACCGTGTCTAGCCCGTGCATGAGAACTGAACGGACGGACTCCGATTCTTGTTTCGACGCCATGACTCCTCCTCACTCTGTGAAAGACCAATCAAGTCACAACCCCGCCGCAACAAGCGACGAAGCAAAGAGGAGCATGCCACGTCCATCAGAAAGGCGCAACGTGAGCTGAGACGGTGAGCGCGATCGTCAGCAGGGGAGCAATTGCTGAAACTTAAGATAACGCGAATTGATCGAGATAGGGGGGAGCCTCGCGGCTCCGCCCCTCTCACACCACCGGGCATACGGGTCACGTACCAACGGCGGTTCGATCAGGTTGAGCGTGGGAAGATTCGGCTACTCTTGGAAGTCCGATCGAATCGAAATAGTTGTTGCGCAGTGCCTGCTGCACCGCAGGGTGTCCCGACATTCGCCAGAAACCCGTTGGTGAGCCGGCGGCGATCGCGGCTCGGAACTTTGAGACGCCTCGTCGACGCAGTTCCTTGAAACGATTGCGGCCATTGTGCCACTGTCGCCACAGGTACATTCGTAACCGGCGGCGAATCCACGCGTCGAGGTTGGAGAGCACTCGTGGTGTTTGGCAGAAGCCAAAGTAGCCTCGCCAGCCAACGAGATAGCGAGTCATTGACTCGACTATTTTCGAGAGGCTTAGACCACGGGTCCGTTGCGTCAGTTCCCGGATTCTGTTCCTGAACTTGTCGAGGGCTTTGGTCGAAATTCGACGTTCGCTCCCGTCGTTCGAGATTGTGAAGCCGAGAAACTTCCGCTCCTCAGGGCGAGCAACCGCACTTTTCGATTCGTTGACCTTCAGCCGTAGCCGTTCAGTCAAGAAGCGACGCGCCGTGTCCATGACCCTCTCGCCGGCACGTTGACTGCGAACATAAATGTTACAGTCATCAGCGTATCGGCAGAATCGGTGGTCACGTTGCATCAACTCCTGGTCGAATTCGTCCAGCACGAGATTACTCAACAAGGGAGACAGAGGGCCACCTTGTGGCGCGCCTTCTGTCGTCGGACTGACCAACCCGTTTTCCATGACACCGGCGTTCAGAAACGCGCGGATCAGTTTAAGCACTCGCTTGTCGGAGATTCGTCTGGAAACTCGTGACATCAGAATGTCATGGTTCACTTTGTCGAAAAACTTTTCGAGGTCAATGTCCACGACATGGCAGTAGCCTTCAGCAACGTAGCTTTGTGCCTGTGCGACTGCCTGATGAGCGGAGCGTCCGGGTCGAAAGCCGTAGCTGTGCTCGGAGAACGTTGGATCCCATTGCTTTTGGAGAACCTGCAACAACGCCTGTTGGATCAGTCGATCGACGACACAAGGCACGCCGAGTTTTCTGACCCCGCCATCCGGTTTGGGTATTTCGACCCGTCGGACCGGTTGCGGCTGGTAAGTCCCGTCAAGTAATTGAGACCCGATGGTCGGCCAGTGCTCACGCAGGTATTCCAGGGCGGCGTCGACGGTCATGCCGTCCACGCCTGGACTACCTTTGTTCCCACGGACGCGTTTCCACGCTATTTCGAGGTTCTGTTGATCACACACTTCCTCCATTAGACGTTCTTCTGTTGCCGGGCTTTCGACGGCTGGTTTCGCCATCAGTGGTTCGGTCCCTTTGCGTACGTCGTCCGGGGCTTCACCCCGACCTTCCGATTCAAAGGCCAGAAGCAATTGCTTGCACTGGATGTTCTGCCGCATTCCACTCATGAGTTACCAGTTCTACTTGCCACTCCCAATCGTTCGGGCCTTCGTCCATCGTTTCCGGCTCGGCCTATCTGTTGCTCCGTCTTTCGACGTTGGAGTGCCTCAATAGCCTCGCCGACAGCATGGGTTAATACGCCCTCTGCTGACTTCTGTACCGCGGTCTGGTCACCTCTCGGTTTCCTCAGTTCCGAATTCGGAACACGGCACAGATCTCCCCAGGTAAGTTTGACCGCCTTCACCGCACACCCGCCGGATCTACGCCATCGGTCTTGATGGATCCGGACTTCGCGATTAGTTGCCCGCTCGTCCGACCGACATCGCCTCATATCCGATTTCTGTTCGTCAGGTCGCGGCTTTGATTCACACTGCCTTCAGACCCCGCCTCGCGACGACGCCCTTGTGCTTCACTAATCCTTCACCTCCATCAGGTTGGATAGGGGACTTTCACCCCCAAGCTGTCAAACATGCTGGGCACACAACTAAACCGCTTCGCGGTGGGGCCGTAGTCACAACCGCCATCGCGACTCCCCACGGCTCTGATTGAAATTCCGTTTGCCACGTTATTGTTTGCCAAATCAAGTTGAAGCCGATTCGACATGGACGCCGAACTCAGTGGCTGTGCGTTGTTGGCCGAATATCACACAGTCCAGTGGTGCAATGATCCGACATTCGCCCACTCAATTGTGATCTGGCAGATCGGTTGTGGCGTTCGCCCCAAAATCTCTGAGTGAGACGGTAACGTGTTGCGTCCTGTCAATCTCACCATCCACGAGTCGCTTCCTTCTGATTTCACATTCTGCGAACCCAAGAGGTACTTCATCGAATACCCACACTGATCGAGAGGTTTGTAACTCGGCCTTGCCACTGTTGAACGTGCGAACCGACCGAGTCCGAAAACCCTCACACTCCGCAGTTCCGCTTTGGAAGGCGACGATTCTCGCCTCAAGCTTCTCCTGCGAGTCCTGCACCTCGTCACGCAAAGGCGTGGGGGGAAGTTCAGACTGGACATCATGCACCAGTCTTGAGAACTGAGGATCTGCATTTGGCCACCCCGACTTGGCCAAGCTCAGTGGAAGGTCGTCGTCGACCTTAATCCACATCGTAATCGGCAGACGATCTTGTGGAGCAAGTTCGGCGGCGTTCCCTGACAGCGTCGCGCGAATGGACTCCTCGCGAAACAGGAATTTCAGGACGACTCTTCGCGGTTTGGTCGCATCTTCCGAAACGAGTGTGCTCTCTACCCAACGACAGGTTTTGTTGTCGACGAGCACAGTCCCTATCCATTTGATTGTCATCGAGCCATGAGACTTCTCGCGACCATCGTCTTTGTCGACTTGCCAGCTATATTCGACCCATGAGCCATCCTTTGGTACTAGATCGATGCGTTTTCCTTGCAACTCTTTCGGTGCTTCGGCCATCGCACATGAGTGTGGCGTGGTGATGGATATCAAAGCGCCGAGTCCAGCGATCGCCAAGAACTGTCGGCGGCTCCGGTTTAGCGGTGAAAAACCAGAGAGAGAGTCAGTCGGGAGGAAGTATCCCATTGGAGTTCTCCGAGGCGAGGAATCGTAACTTGGTCTGGCAGGAGTACGTCAAGCATACACGCAACGTTGGAGGATTCGCTAAGAAATGTTCGCCCTACAGTCTTATGGCCGATAATCGACTTTTGTTCCGATGGCGGATTATTCGGTCACAAGTGACTTCGGACAATGAGGAGAGTCAAGTTCGTGTCTCGACCACTAGCGGATTCACGCATCAGTCTCAAGCAATGGGGTGGGATGAGCGGCCGTCGACATCACCGACGCATGTCCTGCATTGCTGATGACCGGACGGCAGTCTGTGATTCTTGAGACTGACGAAGTGGTCACGCACCAAGCGTGAGCCATCTTTCAGAGAACCAAATCACTTGTTCTCTGAAAGGTCAGGTCGATGACACCGCTCAGGCAACGCATGCTCCAGGACATGGAGCTGCGGAACTTCTCTCCCCACACGAAGAAGGCTTACGTGCGTGCGGTGCGGATGCTCGCCGAATATCACGGCAAGTCTCCCAGTCGGATGCGACGTGAAGAGGTGCGGGAGTATCTGCTGCACCTTCGTGAAGAACGTCGTGTCGCCAACGGCACGTACATCCAGTACCTGTCGGCGATTCGCTTCCTGTTCAAAGTCACTCTGGCACGTCCGGCCTTCATCGAAGCGATCCCGTATCCCAAGGAGGAGAAGAAACTGCCAGTTGTCCTCAGCCGAGAGGAGATGATCCGGTTCTTTGCTGGCTTACAGAGTCTCAAGTATCGGGCCATCCTGATGACCAGCTACGGCACGGGGCTCCGAGTTTCGGAAGTCATCGCTCTTCGCGTGGACGACATCGACAGCCAGCGGATGCTGATTCGAGTGCGGCAGGGAAAAGGACGCAAGGATCGATACGTCCTGCTGCCCGACATGCTGTTAGAGGTGCTGCGGACCTATTGGAGAGCAGCGTGCCCGACTGACTTCCTGTTTCCTAGCCGCAGCCAGAGTGGACATCTGACTCGCATCTCCGTCTACAACGCTTGCCGGAAAGCGATGCGTGTCGCCGGTCTCACGAAGCACGTGAGTCCGCACACGATGCGGCACACATTCGCCACCCACCTGCTGGAAACGGGTGCTGATCTGCGAACCATCCAAACGCTGCTTGGCCACCGCAGCATCCGCACGACTGCCATCTACACCAAAGTCTCGATGGATACCTTGCGGGCTGCCGCCAGTCCGCTCGATCTGCTCAACGAGCAGCCGTCAGACGAAGTGACGGAATGACGACTGCTGCCAAGCTCGAAGTGGCCGACATCATCCGTGGGACGGAATCACAACTGGCCAGCCGCATTGCTCCCTCACGTGAGCAGTGGCGTGTGCTGCGAGCCATCCGACAGTGCCGCACGGCGGCACTCGGTGGACATGTCGAGCGTTGCTCTGATTGCGACCATCAGAGGATCGCTTACAACTCCTGCCGCAACCGGCATTGCCCCAAGTGCCAGGCCGGAGCCCGTGCGAAATGGATGGAGGCACGGGCGAGCGAACTGCTGCCCGTTCCGTACTTCCACATCGTATTCACGATGCCCTCTGAACTCGCTCCGCTCGCTTTGCAGAACAGACGGGTCATGTACGGACTGCTGATGCGGGCAGCGGGCGAAACACTCAAAGAGGTGGCGGCCAACCCGTGTCATCTGGGAGCCGACATCGGTGGACTGGCCGTGCTGCATACCTGGGGTCAGAACCTGATGCATCATCCGCACGTCCACTGCGTCGTGCCAGCCGGTGGTCTCTCGTGTGAGCGAACGAAATGGGTGAACTGTCAACGATCAAAGAAGAGCGGCAAGCTGTTCTTCCTCCCGGTCCGTGTCCTCAGTCGTGTCTTCCGAGGCAAGTTCATCGCCGGACTGAAGCTGGCCTTCCAACGTGGAGAACTTGAATTCCACGGACGGCTGTCACACCTCAGTGATCGACATCAATTCGAGACCCGGCTGAACATGGCCGTACGGCAGGACTGGGTCGTGTATGCCAAGCGTCCCTTCGGAAGTCCCGAGCAAGTGCTCAAGTATCTCTCTCGCTACACGCACCGTGTCGCGATCGCAAACAACCGGTTGCTGTCATACGCATCAGGCAAGGTCACGTTTCGCTGGCGAAACTATGCCGCAGACGGAACTTGGCGAACGATGATCCTCGACGATGTTGAGTTCGTACGCCGTTTCCTGCTCCACACACTGCCAACCGGCTTCCACCGCATTCGCCACTTCGGCTTTCTCGCCAACCGACACCGTGCTGAGAGACTGAAACAGTGTCGACATCTCTTGAGTGGAAGCACATGTGAGGCGGCATTGGCCAAGACGACGCATCCTCCTGCGGTCGAGCGTGAGTCGAACACCCGCCCAGAGTGTGTCGCCTGCGGCAGCACACGCATCGTCCGCATCGAGATCATGCCCTGGAGACCGACCCCTCACCATCGCGTACCGCGACCACACTTTGCCATCAACAGATCACAGATCTACAACGACACGTCATGAAGTCCTTCTGCTCTGAATCGCCGTCTGTCGCTCATCATGCAGTGCATGCTGTTGCCCCCCGTGTGCAATCATCCCGGCCCGGTCTGGATGGCCACTCCGCACCACCGTCACAGCCGCTGCCAGTCCAACTTGACATCTTGCGTTGGTCAGAGTCTCATCGTGGCATGAGCGACGCACCGTCTTTCGCTGATGGTCTGGAGCGTTGAATCGTCTGCAAGCAATCCCCATAGGGAACTACACCGACGGTTTAATTCAACACGTTGTATCCGAAGTGCCAAGACCCCGGAGGGAAACGTGCGTCGCTTCAGTGAGCACTTCCGATACAACCCTCTGCGATATGTTAACCAGCGTTCGCCGCTTCGTTCAGCGGCGATTCGCCGTAAGGGTGGATGATCGGCCACCCACGAACTGCTCACTGACTCGCGGCGTCACATCCAGACGGCAACCTCGAATCGTGTTCTGAAGATGTCGCAGGTGTAGGCAACACCCGTAACTGGGGCGGTACAGAGTCATTCGACGGTTCTCTTCAACTCATCGAACACTCACCCGAACGGGAAATCAAGTGCGTTGGGGACTTCACCCCGCTGTCTTTTGAATCCAGCGGTCCAAGTCTCAGCCAACTGCCAACTCACTGATCCCTGACGTGTCCGTCGATTGCAAAGAGATTGGTGTCGGCCTGCAACCAGTCGGGCGACCCAAGTGTCCGCGGTGGATCGAACCTACCACTTTGGCGATCTCGCAATTACCTACTTGGCTGTGTCTTGAAACCCGATTAGCGGACAAGAAACGAAGAGCATCGTCAGTGGGCTGATGACCAAAGCAACAGTGCTCATGAGGACCACCGATGATCCAATATCGAGAGACATGCTCGGCCAAATCATCATCGTGAGCCACGCTCCAAGCACTCCGGATGGCACAAACATCTGGAGGACATAGGCTGCCTTTTGGAAGTTGAAATCTGTTTGCCGCGATGCTCGAATCCTCCATCTCGTGCCGAAGAGAGGACCACAGAGAAAACCAATCCCTGCATAGACCGACAGCGGTGGCGCAACGAGTAAGTTTAGTCCCAGCGCACCCAGCAGTTCGCGAAGCTTTAACCGGTGTTGAGAATGCGGACCGACTCCTGCAGCGACTTTCGGTCCGATGAGAGCAATCACCACCGATCCAACAAGTGCGATCCCAACAGGCGTTGTGGAATCCTCGATCACCGAGCCCTCAACGAGCAGCAGCGCTGAAGAAGCCATTAGGAAACATGTTGCGGCAAGCGGCAAAAAGTAGTTGATGATCCCCATGGACAAAAAGAACAACACTCCGACCGGCAATCGTGGTGTCCCGAGGATGAACCGCATCCATTGGGCGTTCCCCTTTTGCCACCGGTGGTCCCGGACCACGTAGCCGTCCGCGCTCTCTTCAGCACGCTCCTGGCTGGCGACAACCTGAGTGTGAACGCACCACTTTCCCGCGATGGCGAGCAGTGCGGCCTCGATATAGTCGTGAGACAGATAGGCCTGGGGGATGCCCGTCTCGTAGCACATCACCAGATCACGATGTCGAAAAATCACATTGTGTCCGTAGCTCGGCTGCTGCGGTGCAAGCAGGTTTCCGTTTAATGGACCGTGGTAGTTGACCGCGAGCTTTGCGTTGATCCGCTGCAGCCAGCCCAGAACCGACGACGATCCAGTGACATGAATCGCACACTGAATCATGGACAAGCGCTGCTCGCGGAGCATGGGAGCAACGAGTCGATCCAGCACATTGACCGTGTCCGGCTTGTTCGGGTCGGGCTCCTCGAACGACGAGTCTGCATCGAGAACAAGAATGAAATCGCACGGGGTTTCGGTCTGGAGATACAACTCGATGCTGCCCTGTTTCGTCCGGCGATCAGCGGGTTTCTCGCGGTACTCCCGCAGTTCGACAACAGGCGGAGAAGAGCCGCCGAAACGTTGGCCGATTCGCTCATTGACCGCGCGAATGACGGCGCGTTCACTGTCTTGGATCAGTGCGAACTGCTGCTCATACTCCTGCTGATCCGTGTTGTCGCTGGGGCGGGTGTCGCAGAGCACGCGAATCCTAGTCTCGCAGATCGACGTCGCCGCGACATTGCACGCGACGGAATACAGCCCGTCCTCCAAGGCTTTGGCATCATCGGGATGACTTGCTTCGTTATTGGCGGGGATGATGATATCGACTCGAGGAGCTCGGTCTGCCAGAAGTCGGGTGTTCTCCGAATCCAGTTTGAGGGGAACAAACTCATCTTGGCGGTGGGGCTGACATCGAAAGGCAAACCAGAGCAGTAGCCAGGCCAGTTCGATCGACGGAGCCATCAGCGCTAGCGTGCCCCAGATGGCCCACACAATTCTCAATCCGGTCCACGTTGAAGCCGCGGCCACATACCAGAATGCCAGACACATCGTGCCGTAAATCAACAGGGCCACCGCCAGCGCGCACTTGAGCGGCAGCATCGATTGACGCCGCGGATGAGTGGACGCGGATTTCATGAGCGGTATCTCCTTAACGTGGGTCGATGTCGACATCGATGAACGAGTATGCCTGATACTCAGGGGATTGAGAGATGCCGGCGAGCCGGACGACACGTCGATCGATTGGCAAGTGCGTGGTCGAGACATCCGTCAGCTCGCGGTCGGCGTGAGTGAATGAGTAAGACTCGACGGAACGCTCCTCATCCGGGGGAATCAAAACGATCACGACCAGTTCGTCGGTGGAGACAGTCAAGAGCGACTCACCCTCGGAGACGTAATCTCCCGAGCGATGGTGCAGTGTTTCAATTCGACCAGACAATGGAGCCACGCTTTCAAACAGCTGCATCTCTGCTTCGAGTCGTTTCACCCCACTCCGTTCCGACTCAACACGCTGCTGAGTTGCGAGGTGACTTGCTTCAGAGGCTTCACGTCCAGACGCGAAGCGTTCCAGCTCGGATTTCGTGATCGCACCTCGCTGGTGAAGATCCTGAGCTCGTTCATGGTCAAGAACGGCCAGTGACAGTGAGGCGGCTTCCATCTTCTGGCGGGCCTCGGACTCCTCAACTGTGGCCTGCCGGCTCATCAAGTCCTGTTCCAAGACCGAGGAATCAATCGTTGCCAGAAGTGTGCCGGACACGACAAAATCACCCGACGTGACGGGGACATGAGTGAGCCGTCCACTCGTCTGTGCTCTGACCGTCGCGGTCGCTTTGGGGACGATATAGCCGCGAGCAACACCGGACGAGGCGTCGTCAACTGGCCGGACCGTAGCTAATCGGACCGGTTCCCCGGATCGGCTAAGCGTGTCTGTCGTGGACCTGGTGTCTGCATTCGTCATATCTCGTCGTTTCGAGACGGATTCTTGTTCGCAACTCGCCAATCCGGCTGTCAGAACCACGACCGCGAGCGTAATCGGCTGATTCATGAACTCACCTCAAAGTACAGATTCAATAACCCCAACAGATCCCGGCGGGATCGGTTCATCGACTTCAACAAGGTGGGCATACACACAGGCCCACGGTTCCTTCACGCCTCGCTCCGTGGTGACCCAATAACTCTGTCCGGGCCGGGAATGGTCCACTCGTGCAGTGCAACGAGTCACCGCGGACGCCGTTGTGATGCAGACGACAAATCCTCGGTGAGATTGAGCCAAATCTACGCAAACCTCGTGAGGCGCACGAACGAGTACCAGGATGTCGTCCGAAGCGGGCACGAACTTGGCAATCACTTGATCCTCGTCGACGGCGGACTCTTCAGGGATGTCCTCCAGCAGCCACCCCGACGAACTTGCACGCAACAGGCATTCTGCTTGGGTCTGCAACAACTCTTCGAGACGATTCGACTGGTGTCGGAGTTCCTGGTCGACCGCCCGCATTTCCGAATCGATGTCGTGCATTCGGTCAACGGTGTCTGCACTCGATGCTCGAAACGCCAACTGCAGCAGCCGTTGCTCTCCAATCAGATTCCGCTGCCGCAGGCTGTTGATTTCGTCTCGCAGCCATCTGGAGTCGACCCGTCCAACGACCGTCCCACTCTTGATCCACTCACCCGCGTGATGTCGTGCCGGGAGTTGAAACCGTCCCTTGACCGGCGCATACAGGACAACAGTCTGGGTGGGGATGACTTCTACATCCGCCCGACGAAGCTGCCGCCCTGTGAGAAACGAATACGGCACGAACACCACCACCCAGGTGATGAAGCCGACCACGATTGCCAGTAGACACCAGTAGAACGTCCGGCGGACCGCATCCCCCCACGAGCCCGGCGACTCACGACGAGTCAAGCCGTCGGAGTCGTCGCCGCTGAGTCCAAATGACGCCGGATCGATGGCGACAGGATTCGTCTTGGCGATGAGCGGTGTCGCCTCACCTGCGGGAGCGTCCCCCGGAACGGCGCTGGCGTTTATGGACTCGTCGATCCGAACGGACCGCCGATCCGGACCCAAGCCGGTGTTCAACGGATGATTGTTGGGCCCATTCTTGTTCATCTTGCTCAAACCTGTTCCAGTCACGTGCTTGGTCACTCCCGATTTCATGTGATCAGTGAATTCTCTGGTCTGGTGGAATCCATCACACTCCGCGCATCACCGCGAGCAAATGATGGACGAGCCGTTCCGCCGAATGCATCGCGGCGATCAGGACATCGCCTCGACTCTTTGACCGGCCACTGCCAAGTCGGATCCGCTCCTCAGGCAAGGCCGCTTTCTCCCGGCAGGAAGTGATGTCACCGAGGTTGAGGACGTTGGTGGGATGACAGGATTGGTCGGTGAGGGCTTCGGTGATCCGGACGGCGAGACGGCCTTCCGACAACCCGGCGTGTCGACCAGCAATCTTCGAGCACAGATTCGCGGCGAATCCGGTGAATTGATCGGGAGCCGCAACTTCAAATGGGCGGCGACCAAGTCGATAGAAAACTTTCACAACATCCTCCTCACGGTGTGTTTCAAGACGCTGCGGTCATCCAGCGAGTTCGTGGACGATGAGTTCGACCTCGAGACCAGAGCTTTTCAGCAGTGTTCCCAAATCACGGCGGGCGAAGCGGCTGAGCGATTCACGTCGCCGGCGACGGAGGTTCGGCAGGAGTGGGGCTCCGACCGTGCATTTGAATCGGAACCGGTATTGATCGACGTCCGGCGGTACCGGCCGAGCCAGCAGGCGATGGATGTCCTGCTCGAGTCGGCACGACGGATCATCCTCCTCCGTCTCGAACCCGTATTCGATCTTCAGGGTCAGACGCTGCACCAAGTCACCGTTTCGGTACAGGTCGAGGCTGATCTCCTCGAGTTCGTCTCGCAGCAGGTATGTTGCGAGACCCCGCTCGAGCGTGGGCAGCGCTGTCGTGTAGGAATCGAGTTCCAGCTGCAGGGCGAGAATCATCTCACCGATCGTCTTGGTCATGGTCTGGGCGACCCGGGTACGCAGCCGGGCACCAACTTTGACAGCGGACGTTCTGGTTTGAATCGCGGGCATGAGGACTCCGTTACAGCCGTGGTGATCTCGGACGCAGGCAAGTCTCCGGACCGTCACCGTGCGCCATGTCGTGTTCGAGTAGGTTGGCCGCGGTTTTGAGGATGACATCCATGGTCAAAGGTTCAGAGGACTTCTTGTTAGTGAGCGAATTGACGATCAGACGCTTGAGCGCCCGGCCGGAATAGCCGTCCGTCATTTGGACCACACGCTGCCAGTCCGGCAGGCAAGCGTCATCGAGCAGGTGTTCATGAACGTTGAGCACGCGGGCTGCGCCGCGAACCGTGTCGCGAAGGATTTGCTCCCGGCCATCGGCCAAAGGAGGGCGGACGGCGATGGATAGATCGATGCGATCGCGCAGGGCTGGATCGATCCGGCCCGGCTGGTTGGTCGACATGACGATCAAGGCGTTCGCGCAGTCTTTCTTGATCTGGTCGAGCCCATCCAGCCACGCTTCAATGCCACGCATGGTGTCCAGCGGCTCGATCGACGGATTGACGTCGAGCCGGTTTCCAAAATTGGATTCACACTCATTCATGACCACATAGAACACGGCATACTTGCCAGCCATGTCGCGGATGAAGCGGCACAGCCGTCGGACGTTCTTCGACGTGCCCCCTTTCAAATCCGACGCCTGCCGATCCGGTGCGAACTCGAACAACCCGGAATGAGCCCCGGTCCGTTTGGCGTGCAGAGAGGCCAAGCCGTGAGCCAACACCGTCTTGCCGACCCCTGGCGGTCCGTAGAGCAACATCGTGTTCTGCAGATTCAGCTCGTCGCGAACATCCGGCGCCAAGGCCATCCGCGAAAACAGTTGGAGGTACCTTTCGGCCTGGATGATCACGTCGTCGATGCCGTGCAGCGCAGAGAGCTTCCGCAGATGCTGGCGGTCAGGCAGGTCAATCACTTTGCCCAGCGGTTCTGGCATTGGTTGCTTTCGATTGTTGTCGGGATGAGAATCCCCAGTCGCTGACCCTATCGACTCCGCCAGAGATTTGCAAATATATTCCAGTATTATGAATAATCAGAATGAATGTTCATTGAAATTCCATTCATGAAATGCAATTCTATTCATTCAGTGGCGAGAACCTGCATCGTTCGTTTCAACGGGAGTTCAACGTGAGCAAGTCGAAGAGTTTCGAGGAGAAAGCGGTCCGGGCGGCGGTCATTTATCAGCAGTCCGCCTCGGAGGCGGCCCCACACGGATCGAATGCCGCTGAGAAAAGCCCGCAGGCGCAGATCGCCGATGAGCTGAAAATTAGCCAGCCACAGGTCTCGCGGCTGCTCGCCCATGCGAGAAAGGAAGGGTGGCTCCGGGAGCGTATCGAGATTGTGGTCGACGAAATCCCGGGGGATCTTCAAGTTCTCGTTGACCGGAACTTGCCGTCCCTGCAGGAGGCCATTCAACAGTTTGGCTGCTCAGCTTCGATCTGGTCCGGTCCGAACGCTACGTTTCATCAATTCGCGGCCACGGAGTTGTTGACGATCCTTCGACCATCACGATTGGTCGGCGTTGCGTGGGGGCACAACGTGTCCAAGTCTGTCGCCTATCTCGACCGCGGCGCCGAGCCCACCTTTCCTGTTGCGTGTATCCCCGTGTCGGGCGATCCGGTCTTCGCTCTCGCGCAGGACAAGGACAAGCACTATCATTCCACGGCGATTGCTCAGAATCTGCAAAGCCGCATCGGCGACAAGGAAGACTTACCGACGCTGAGCGGTGTCCCGTCGTACATCCCCTCTCGATTTGAGAACAAAAAACGAGACGTGATCCTCGAGTTCATTCACACGTTTCCGGGCTATGAAAGCATCTTCGGATCCGAAAAGTCGAAGTATCACATCTCCAAGGTGGATACGCTCATCACCGGCATTGGGACGACCAAATCCGACGACCCCGGGACATTCGTGCGCGAACGACTGTTGCAAGAACCCAAACTCAAAGACAAGATCCCCAAGATTTCCATCGGAGACATTGCGGGCGTCCTGATCGCGGCAAGTGACAAACAAACGCGATCTCAAAAGGATGAGTTGGAACGTTTGAACAAGCGCTTCGTGGGAATCACGATTCAGCACATTCGTGACATTGCCGAAAATGCACGCACGTCCAACCAGCCGGGTGTCATTGTAATCACGACCTCCACGAGTCGCTCAGCGGAGAAGGCCCAAGTCATCCGTCGCGCTTTGGAGATGCGCCTGATTAACCACCTTATTGTCCCATTAGTCATCGCGTCCAAGTTGATCTAGCGCAGTCTAAATGCTGCGATCTCATTTGCTTACTTGGTTAACAGCCGGTCCATGGTTCATCGGTTCGTTCAGCTACAACCTTGATTACACTCTTGAGGGTAGGCTGCCAATTCCTGTTATTCGTCAAGGTGTAGGCTACACCCGCAAGTAGGGTGTTACGACGTGTTCTCAGGAGTATACCGATCATTGAGTTGTTTCAAGCCGGCGAAAAGCGAGCGTACCGCTGGTTCTCCACCGAAAACGCACGATCTCCTAAATCCAGCGCGGGTCAGTGAGAATTGCAAGACCTGCCAGTGCGACCGCCATTGTCGTTGGCGGGACTACACCCGTTGGTACACCCTTGTTGAGCACGGACTGAGGGGTTGTCGCGACAACCGCCAGGGAGGTTTTTGGGTGATTCTCAGGGTCTTGGCAAGGCGCCGAGAATCACACTTTTCAGCCGAGAAGTGCTAGATCCCTACGGCAGGAAAGATCATCCTCGATCGGTTCCGAAGACCGATGCCGAATTCAATGAGAACATCGGATTCTTGGTGAGGCTGACTCGACTTGCGAGGTCGGATTGCTGGCGACAACCAACTCGACAACCTCTCACGTTGAATGTCGGTCGATCTCAACGGCACTTGGACAGTTAGGACTACACTCGAATACACACCCCGAACTGATACGTCAATGTGCGGGTGTCGCGACACCTGCAAGTGGGTGACTCCACTGTTCTACAAGGTCTCAACAGAAAGCAAGATTGCCATTTACCTGCGGGAAAGTGCAGATTTCGCGAGGAAGAAGAGGTAGCCGAACCGTTTTTCGAGACCAGCACATTCGGCCACTCTGTCACCTCTCCGGTGCTATTTTCATAGGATGTTTTTGACTTTCGCACACTGGAGCGTGTTGTTGAAGACAACCACTTCGACAACCGCGACGCTGAACAGGGGTGCAACATGGCCGCGACAACTGATCGACGACCTCTGAAACCGAACGCTGATTTCCCTTTGACGCCTCATCGAAACGGCCAGTTCTGCAAGAAAATACGGGGCAAGATTGAATACTTCGGAGCCAATCCCGACGAAGCACTGACGGAGTATCTCAGAGTCGAGGATCATCTTCAAGCGGGACAGCCACGTCCAGCGTTCGAGGATCCCGATGCTGTGACAGTTGCCGTACTCGTCAATCGTTATCTTGTCTGGTGCCGCAACCGACGGGACAAGCTGGTTCGGACCGGCGAAAGTGGAATCACCCCGGTCACCTATCAGGATTACTTGGACGTTGGGGTGACGATCCGCAACTCTCTGGGAGAGACCACGTCGGTTGATCGACTCACATCTGAGACGTTCGCCAAGAGAGCCACGATGATTTTTACTCATGATGAGGTCAACACAGATGAGGTCAACACGATCATGTCGCTAACGCCGACGAGGATGGCTTAATCGCAGCCATCGGCATGGCATCGCCTTGTGATGTTGGACGGATATCGACTGCTCCACTTTCGGAGTGTCAAGATAGCACCCGAAAATGGCGTGAAGCCGGCGTGCGATCCGATAATTCTTGAGCCAGCCTGAAAGCCAATGGAGTACTGCTGTCTGGAGCCTACCGAGGGCTGACCCAGGTTGTTGGCAACCCAAACTGGCACTTTACTGGGAAGTCATTTGCCAGTCTCTGGACTCACGACGGCGTGTCGGTGTATTGCTGCGACGACAGGATCGTGAATCTGGAGAACATTCGAATCAGCGCGAACATTTCAGAGAATGGATTGTCAGTCTTCCGTGATGTCGGCCACATTGAGAGCATTGATCTGATTCGCCATACTTCCGGTTGACCCGTTCGCTGGATTCGAGGCACAGGATTCTCACACTCAGAAGGTGTATCGACGACAGCGTGGACGAATCGACCGCCTCTCCGGATTCTGGATATACGCTCTGGGCTTTGACAGCGGGGCACCGGAGGCGATACGTCGCAGCTGTTGCTGCCATGGCGATTGGAACCGTGTTCCTGTTGCTGGTCCCCTATGTGCTCAAGCAAGTGCTGGATGATTTGAGCGGCGGGGACGCGACTCTCGCAGAGACTTTGATCCCGGCGGCAGTTGCCATCGTGACGTTCAACGCATTGCATGGATTCTTCACCTATCTGCGCGGCAGATGGGCCGCTGAGGCGAGCGAAGGTATTGCTCGTCGGATGCGACATCAACTTTTTGAGCAGTTGGAGCGGCTGCCTTGCACCTACCATGATAAAGCTGACACTGGTGATTTGGTGCAGCGATGTTCATCGGACGTCGAGACGGTGCGGGTTTTCATGTCGGCTCAGATCATCGAGATTGCTCGCGTGTCACTGTTCTTGATCGTGGCGATTCCAATCATGCTTTCGCAAGACCTGCGAATGAGTGCGTTGTCGCTTTCGCTGGTCCCGGTGATCGTGCTCTTTGCCGTGCTCTTTTTCCGAAAAGTCCGAGGCTTGTTCCAGCAGGTGGATGAGTCAGAAGGACGACTCACAACTGTTATCCAGGAGAATCTCACAGGCGTTCGCGTTGTGCGAGCATTCGCGCGTCAGGAATATGAAATCGAGAAGTTGCTGAAGCAGAACGGCGAATTTCGTGACCTGGAGTACAAGTTGTTCATCGTGCTGAGCAACTACTGGGCGCTGTCCGACTTCCTGGTGTTCACACAGATGGGAATGGTACTCATCGGTGGTGGATATTTTGTCATTCAAGGGGAGATCACACTTGGAACATGGATTCTGTTTTGGTGGCTGCTGCGAACAATTATCTGGCCAGTGAGGCACATCGGTCGCGTTCTGGCTGACACGGGCAAAGCGATGGTGGCCATCGGACGAATTCAGGAGATCCTGAACGAACAGACTGAGAGTGTCGATGATGTCCCGACGGAGCCGGTGCGGGGAGACATCGAAGTGGAAAACCTCACATTCGCTTATCGTGAGGGACTTCCGGCACTCCACAAGCTGTCGCTCACAGTCTCTGAAGGGGAGACGGTAGCGTTACTCGGTCCGCCGGGAGCCGGCAAATCAACGCTCGTCAACCTGCTCGTCCGACTCTACGACTATGAGCAGGGTTCAATCTGCATTGGCGGCCGGGAGTTGAACAGCCTCAATCGGGATGCGGTCCGAAGCGCCTTCGGGATGGTGCTTCAGGATCCGTTTCTCTACTCGAAGACGGTTCGTGAAAACGTTGTCATTGGACGCCATTCTGCTGCTGATCATGAAGTCGAGGAATCAGCTCGTGCGGCGGATATTCATGGGAACATCGTGGACTTCGAAGACGGATACAACACGAAGGTGGGCGAGCGAGGTGTGACGCTGTCGGGGGGGCAACGCCAGCGAATCGCGATTGCACGGGCGTTGCTGATGAACCCGACATTCCTCGTGCTTGATGACAGCTTGAGTGCTGTCGACACGAAAACTGAGGCTCACATTCTTCGCTCACTCGCTGAACGCCGAGGGCGGCAGACGACGATCCTGATCGCGCATCGATTGTCATCGACACGTTTAGCCGATCGCATCTTTGTGTTGGATCATGGCAGCATCATCGAGCAAGGGACACACGAGCATCTGTTGGCCGCCAAAGGACCGTACAGCCGCCTTTGGAACATCCAAGGGGCACTGGAAGAAGAGATCCAGCGCGATCTCTCGGGAGTGTCTCAAGGATGAGTACCGACTGGATTGATGACGACGATGAGCAGTCAGTTGACCTACAGCTTTGGAAGAAGCTGCTGCGATACACGCTGCATTACCGAAGGACGTCGCTTGTTTTCATGTTTGTTGCGTTCGGTCTTGCCGGCAGTGACCTGGGCTTCCCATTGTTGACAGGTCGACTCATTGCCGATGTCGAACGGAGCCCGAGCAGCGTTGATTTGTCGTTCTATGCCTTGGGCTACGCCGGTTTGACGGTCTCGTTTTGCGCTTGCATCTGGGCGTTCATCGCCTGTGCTGGAAAGATTCGCACGCATGTCAGTCACGATATTCGCCGTGACGCCTTCGGGAATTTGCAGACCCTCTCATTCAGCTTCTATGACACCAAGCCGGTCGGCTGGCTCATGGCGCGGCTGACAGCCGACTGCAATCGCCTTTCAAATATCCTCGCCTGGGGAGTGATGGACTTTATCTGGGGTTCGACTCTCATGATGGGTGTCGGCCTCGTCATGGTCATTTACAACTGGAAGCTCGCGCTCGCAGTGCTGGCGGTTGTCCCGGTGTTGTTTGTCGTGAGCGTGTTCTTTCGCAAGAGAATTCTGCGGACGTCACGACTCGTGCGAAAGAGCAACTCGAAGATCACAGGTGCTTACAACGAGGGAATCATCGGGGTGCGGACGTCCAAGGTGTTCGTCCGCGAAGAACAAAATCTCAAAGATTTTGATCGGCTGGCCGACGCGATGTTCAAGCACTCCGTCCACAACGCAGTGTTATCCGCGATTTATCTCCCCCTCGTGCTGACGATCGGGAGCATCGCCATTGCATCGGCGCTCGTTGTGGGTGGCCACGAAGTCATCGTCGGTGGAATCGTCGCCGGCGAGATGATCATGTTCATGTACTACGCCCAACTGTTCTTCCAGCCGGTCCAAGAGATTTCGGCCTGGTTTGCAGAACTGCAAATGGCACAGGCTTCAGCAGAGCGTGTTCTGAGTCTCGTCGAGGCTGTGCCCGACGTGCGAAATACGGATGCAGTCGCACGCCGACTCGCGGAGACAAGTAGCGATGGACACCTCGATGAGATCGGCCACATTGAATTTGCAAATGTCAGTTTTCGATATCAGAACGGACCGCAAATCATCAGCAACTTTCGGTTGAGCGTCGAGCCAGGGCAGACGGTGGCACTCGTTGGGGCAACAGGCGGCGGCAAGTCGACGCTCGTCAACCTGTTGTGCCGCTTCTATGAACCCACAGAAGGGCGAATCCTGATCGACGGCATCGATTACACCGACCGCAGTCTCGCATGGCTCCAGTCAAACCTGGGCATCGTGCTCCAACAGCCACACCTCTTCAGTGGGACGATTGGCGAAAACATTCGTTACGGTCGTCTGGATGCCACACAAGGAGAGATCGAAGAGGCAGCCAAAGTCGCCGGCGCACATGACTTCATCTTCGAGTTAGAGAAATGCTACGACACAGAAGTCGGCGAAGGAGGTAACCAACTCAGCCTCGGTCAACGACAACTGGTGTCCTTCGCCCGAGCAGTGCTCAAACGACCGCGACTGTTGGTGATGGATGAGGCAACGTCGTCGATCGACACGGAAACAGAACAGCAAATTCAGCAGGGTCTCGCACGCATGCTGAAAGGGAGAACAAGCTTTGTGATCGCCCATCGCCTGTCCACGATCCGCAACGCCGATCAGATCCTCGTCATCGAAAAGGGACGAATCATCGAGCACGGAACGCATTCCGAACTACTTCGTGTGTGTGGCCACTACCACGACCTATACACGGAACAGTCCATCCGCGACATCGTTGGGGTCGACAGAACTTTGAACCACGTGGCTCAGTGATCCGAATGAAATCTAATGACACCGATTCCAAATCTCAGTTGCTCGGTGGTCGAAGTTCGACAATGAGCCGCTTGGCTTCCTCGCGAATCTGTTGGTTATCGGTGACGTTCTGCACGCGGACTAGAGCAGGTTCAGCCAACCGTCCCATCGCTAACAGTTCCTTCAGCGATGGACTGCGGAATTCTCCTTTTCCCGTCGGATTCTCCGGACGCATAGCAGCACTCGCCCGCACCAGTCCCAGAATCCGTTGCTCTTCTGATTTAGGCATGATCTCCATGCGTCCCACCAGCACGCGGACGACTTCGTCCGGTTTCGGGCTGATCTGTAGTGGCAGCAGGTCCTCGGTTATTGACGTCGGCACCATGTACAACAGCCGCGTGCCTTCCTCACCAAACCACGACGACCGCCAGCATGCGATCATGGCGCGCGCCTCCTTCTCGTAGAGTCCTTCGTCAACCAACGCGGCAGTCATCGCTTCCGAGAGTGATTCGATCTCGCCGGACAGGCTCTCTGGATTCAACGTCATAGTGCTGTGCGGAGCTGAGGCGTCGTACCGGTGGAACCGTAACTGCTTATTCTCCACGGCGACGAGAAAGACAGAGCGGATTTCGTCGTCCCCTGCATTGATGAGTTGGAATGTGTCATCCTCGGCTTCCGAGAGAGTGAGCGGCAGTTCAAAGTTGCCCACGCCTCGATAGAACAGGAACTTCTCAAAGTAGTCGACCACGTTCGGTGCAGTGCCTGTCCGCATTTGCACAATCGCTGCATCGGTATTGCGGGCTGCAAAGTAGTGCGGAAACCTTCGGGCCGGTTCGACCATGACCTGTTCCACCTGTCGACCAATGCGACGCGACAGCTCTTTGTCCTCGACAGGGGCACGCAGCGACTTCGGGGGGATCAGGTGGATCTGTCCCCAATCGAGCATGCCGTCCTTGAGAGGGATATTCGCAAGGGAGTCTCCGTAGGGAGTGGGATCCGGAACCGATTCTTGTGGCAGTCGAATGTCACGGACGGGAGGATAGTACTCCGTGAGTAAGCCTTGGGGGAATTCGACCTTGGCCGCGATGTCCCGTTCGACCGGAGTGTAGAAGTACGTGACGGGCGTCTCCATCCGTTGTATGGCACGGATGCTTCTCTTCGAGAGCATTCGGTCAAAGGTGGGCCGAATTGTGTTGACGAATGCCGGCAAGTCGTTGTCGACGAGTGGTCGGAACTCCAGTTTCACACCGTCCGAGCCGGAGAAGCTCGTGAACGTCCCCCATTCATGCACAATCAAGTCATCGCTGTCAGCGGATTCTACGAGTGTCTCCTCCGCCTGGGAATCCAGATCGGGAGACGCGGCCGTACTCAGACCAACATTGATGGCAGCTCCGAGGCTCGCGAGGAACAGGATCACAGCAGTCAAACACAAAACCCGTCGCATGGCAGCATCTCCTGAGAAGTCCCGTTGTACGAAGCTCACTCCCCAGACGCTCGACGACTTCCGAGCGGCTGGATGAATTTGCTGGTTTCTCAAAAAATGTGCAGAATGGCCGGATTGTCCCAGTCTCTTGACCGAGGACCGACGTCTGAGTGATGCACAGTCCGCTGAAGAAGGCCGTCTGAACGGGAGTCTCTGAATGACCGATGCGGAGTTGGTCCGTCAGACTTGTGACGGGGAACCGCTCGCGCGGGAGGAGTTCGTGCGCCGCTGGTCGCCGCGCGTGCTGGCGGTCTGTCGTGCGCACATCGGTCGACACCATGCGTCAGAGGATCTTGCGCAGGAATCCCTGATTCGTGCGCTCACCCATCTTGATCAACTTGATGACCCGTGCAAATTGGGAGCCTGGTTGCGAGGCATCGCAGTCAATGTCTGTCGCGACTGGTTGCGTGCCCGACCACGTGAGCAGGTTTCCTTCTCCGTCCTTTCCGACTCCCGGAATGGGGAGTCATTGGGTGAGACAGACGACGGGATTCAACAGATCGAGCGACAGGAACGTCGGCAGCAGATCAAGTCAGAAATCGATGCTCTCCCTGACGAACTCCGCGAGCCACTGTTGCTGCATTACTACGACGAGATCACCTACGAGCAGATTGCAGATATCCTCGGCGTTTCACGGGCGACCGTAAACACACGACTCGCGAAGGCACGGCGACATCTGGCGAAGCGACTGGCCGACGAGCCAACTGAGGTTGCGAGGAATCACGATGGAATGCAATGACATTCAACAACAATTGTGCGAGTGGATCGACGGCACACTCGATGAGCCACTAGCGATCACTCTTCGTGAGCATTTGACCGCCTGTGAAATCTGCCGGTCCGAAGAGCAACAACTCGCGGATGTGCATAGCGAGTTGACGACGATATTCGCCGTCGAGCGGGATCGAGCTGGTGAGATCGCTGAGCGTGTGCTCCAGGAGTTTTCGGCATCGCCGACACGCGCAGGCTCACAAGAGCTTGCCAGACGCGATTTCCACCATCGTTGGCTGTCAGGAACCGCTGTCGGCTACCTGCTCTCAGCAGTGGCGGGGTTTCTGATGGCTACTGTCTGGTTTCAATCGCCGCAGCCTTCAAGAGAAGACATCGCCATCACACCACTGGCTGATGATCCCCTTGTGGTGAACGTCTCACCGGCAGCCCAACTGGTCCATGCGACCGGCAACGTCTCCTACCGTCCTCCGACAGAGGATGCCTGGACGTCGATCTCTCCCGACGACATGTCCATGTTCGCTTGTCCTGCAGAGGGAGGCGTGCGGACCGAGGCGGGTGTGCTCTGTGAGCTGGAAACGTCGACCGGTAGTCTCGTCAGGCTGAATGAGTCCAGCGAGGTTACATTGCTCTCGGATGACCATCTCGAACTTGTCCGTGGACAGGTCTGGTGCCGCGCTTCGAGAAACAGGACTCTCAAAGTGATCACTGCCTCAGGAGGCCATCCTGATCGATTACCTTCTGAGCAATGGGTGCTCACCTGCCCAACGAACACAGAAAGTCTGACTTCCTGCAAACCGTCTGAGCCATTGAAGGTGGTCGCGACCGCCGGCACGGTTGATGTGCAGTTGAACGGGACTGAGCACCACCTGCCACCGGGCACGATCTGCTCGGTTTCCGATGGCGAAGTCAAGCTGTGGCAGTCGTCCCATGAGATGCTGACAGCCGAACGCTGGATGCAGCCGTTGCTCACTCTCTCAGGGCATGGCAATCCTGAACTGACCCGACGTGTGGATGCTCTCCTGGCTCGCATTGGCCGCTCCAAACTCTCGTATTTGGATGAGCAGGATCTACGAAGTCTCGGTGAGTATGGAGCTGTTCCGCTGCTCAAGTTCATGACTGCAAAGGAATCTGCCAATGCCCCGTCACGGAGGCGACTGGCCATGAAGATTCTCGCCGACACTGCTCCCGTCTGGATGGTTCCGGACCTTATCGGCCTGCTAGAGGACAACGACCCCGAAGTCCGTCACCATACTGCCCACGGACTCGCCAGGCTGACTGGCGAAACACAAGGTCTCTCCCCCGAAGACTGGAAGGCCGACAGAGAGACTTGGGCGACAGGACTCAACCAGTGGCAGACTTGGTGGCAACAAAATCGCTTTCGTTGTGCCGCGCCGCCGGATTCGATCTGAACGATTGCCTCACTAGCGTCATGGTCATGCTGCTGGGGCTGCTTGTCTTTTGCCCTGGTCACATCTTCGCGTGGTGGTATCACGGATGAGGCTGTCGCGAAGGGTGGGCCTCGTTCAAGCGGAATGCTCCTGCGTCAGTTTCGGCGATGCTGGTCGCAGTCGGATGATTGTGCCGAACTCGCTTTGCCGTCCCGCCATAACTAAGGAACTGGGAAGGAATTGATTCCCGAATGGTTGTTGATCGACTACAAATCGTGGGTCTGGAATCCAAGGAAGGGGAGACTCACGATGCAGGATGTTTTGATCTGTACGGGACATCTGTACGGGACATCTGTACGGG
>JAJDEJ010000315.1 GCA_029259815.1 Planctomycetaceae bacterium
GACCTTCTCGTTGAGCATCTCCACTCCCTGCACGAGGTGTCCAATGAGTTGACCTTCATCGGAATAAGAGAAAGTGCTCTCGTATTCGAGTTCTCGTGTCTTGCCGAGATCGTGCAGGAAGATGCCGACTGTCAGGAGATCGAAGTTGACTGTGGGGTACAGGCCGCGAATCTGTTGAGCCGTCTCCATCAGGTTGACAATGTGTTCGATCAGACCGCCGTGAAAGGCGTGATGCAGTTTGATGCCAGCCGGGCAACGACAGAGTCGATCGACGAGTTGTGTGTCGTCGAGGAACGCCTGCATGAGTGACTTGAGGTCTTGGTCCTCGATGCCGAGCAGCATGCCACGGAGTCTTTCCAGCAGTTCACCCGTGTTCTGTGACGATTCGGGGATGAACTCGATCATGTCGAGATCATCACGCTCCGCCGGCTCGATGTGCGTCAGGATCATCTGCAGATTGCCCTGATACAACTGCACACGTCCGCGTGCAGTGACGAGTTCTCCGGCTGAAACGGTCGTAGCGATGTCCTCGCGGACGTTCCACAGAAATCCGCTGATCTGCCCGGTCTTGTCCCGCAACTGGGCGAGCAGGTACGTTTCCGCGTTTCGGTTGGCCCTCAGCTGTTTGTCTGCGAGGAGAAAAATCTCATCGACCGACTGGCCATCGGAGAGAGTATTGACGTAATGACGGTCCATGGAGTGTCTCAAGACGAAGCGTGGCGATTCAGCAAGGCGGAGATTCTATGTGCGGGAGAAGTGGGTCACAAGGCACGGGTGACAGAGTCAATTGCCAGAATGCCTCTGTGTATCAGTCGCGAACAGGTCAATCAGCGAACAAGGACTTGGGGCGGATGACCGTTGTTTGCGTTTTCGCAGATCGAGAGGAGAGCGATGAATCTCGGGGTGAGTTTCATGTCACGGAGGGAAGACAACGTCACAAGAGTGAGTCGACTTGGGCACCATCGGCCTGAAATCGGTCCCATCCAGACCCCCAAGTGTGAGGAGGACAAACCCTGAGAATGGAGCGAGATCTGGATCCATCTTGCCGTGCGACCTGACATTTCATAAAACCCTGTCGTACTCAGGAGTTGAGGATATCAAGGCAATTGTCCCACGGCTGTGACGACATCGGGACGCCCAACTCACAAGGGACTATGAGTTATGAACGGACGCATTGGATTTTCGTCGGGATGGACTGCACTTGTTCTGTCAATGGGACTTGCCCTGTCGAGCGGTTGTGGCAACGAGGCCACGTCGACTCAACCACCACTCTCATCAGAGGGACAGTCAGGTCTCGCAAGTGGAACGGACACCCTTGAGGGCACACAACGCGCGACTCCACCTGTCGCAGCCATCTCATCCGAAACGACCGATTTGGAACTGCGTGCAGTCCCTCCACCGGACAAGGGGACGCCGGAGTGGTTGCTGCGTGAAATCACCCGCATTCGCACGGAGTTGACGGTTCAATCCCAAACGGATCCACAGGCGGCCGACGATGAAATCGCTGCCCAACGACGTGCACAGCACGAGAAGATTATCAAGTTGGCTCGCCAGGTGGTCGCGACGACTCACGAGGATGACTCGAAAGTTCAAGTCTTCAACAACGCGGTTCACTATCTCAGCGATGCACGGCTCGAACTGGCCATGAGCGGCGACACCGAGCAAGCACAGCTGCTCCTCGAGGATGCGGAGTCCCTCTACCGCCGCGATCCTAAGTCTTTCGCAGCCGTCGAGTCGGCGAGCAAGGTCGTCGATCTCGCCCGGCGAAAGGCCGAACAGCAGGGAAAGCAGAGCCCGGAGTGGTGCACCGAATATGCGAATCAGGCCCGGCTGTTCGCTGAGAAGTTTCCGCACGAGCAGAATCGCAGCGCTCTGATGCTCCTGACTGCTGGCCAATTCTGCGATCGGTCGGGACTCACTGACGATGCCAGAGGGTGTTTTGCGATCATTCGAGACGAATTCCCAGACACGATATTCGCAGAGCAGGTGAATGGGTTCTTGAGGAGGCTTTCGCTCATTGGTCAGCCTTTGGAGCTTGCCGGACCAACAATCGATGGGGGGTACGTTTCGATCGACCAATACCGTGGCCAGTTGGTTCTGATTGTGTTCTGGGCTTCACAATCTCCCCAATTTCGACAGGATCTTGAGCAACTCAAAGTGCTGGAGCAGAGCTTCGGTCCAGAAGGACTCAATGTCATTGGGGTCAATCTCGATCAGGATGAAGGAGAGATTGACGATTTCCTCGCCGAGCAATCACTCAGCTGGCCTCAGATTTTCTATTCTGAACCTGATAAGCGAGGTGGTCGAAACCCGTCGGCACGATACTACGGCGTGCAAACGGTGCCGACATATTGGCTAATCGCCCCATCGGGAGCAGTGGCCGCAACCCCTGGAGATTTGGAGAGTCTCTCTGCGGAAATTCAGGCACTCGCTGACAAATTGTAAGGGCTCTTCAGAATTCGCTTGCTAACTGGACATGGGTATATTAAAACCCATTCAGGTGGGTATCAGGAAGATCGACTACACAAGTTGTGTCTCCGATCTTTTCTGTGAAGGTCTTCATCACATCCGGTGAGTCTTCGACGACGAGATGACTCGTCGATCTGCCGACCAAATCCGATTTGCTGGGATTCGGATTTCATAGCCGTTCGTTCGCATCGATCGCCGCAGTACATCGTGAGTGCTGTCGTGGAGACTCGTGTGATCGAACGGACAAGTGTCCCGAGTATGATCCCGATCTGCGGAAGGCAAGCCGATGTCTGAGCAAGCGTCACTCACACAGCGTCAACAGGATATCTATGACTTCCTGAAGGACAAGATCATGAACCGGGGGTACGGCCCGACCGTTCGTGAAATTGGCAGCCACTTTGACATTCGCTCGCCGAATGGCGTGATGTGTCATCTGCGAGCCTTGGAGAAGAAGGGGCTCATTACTAGGGAGTCGCACATGTCCCGTGCGATTCAGCTGACCGATCAGCCGCAACTGAAGCGGAGCAGTCTCCCACTCGCAGGTCAGATCGCTGCAGGAAACCCGGTGCTCGCCGTCGAGGACAGCGAGTGGATCGACTTCGCTCCCTTATTTGATGACGAGGACAAGTTCTGTCTGCGGGTTAAAGGTGAGTCGATGATTGAGGCTCAGATTGCAGACGGCGATTTTGTCGTTGTCAGGAAGTCCTCGACCGCCAAAGATGGAGAAATCGTGGTCGCGCTGGTCGATGATGAAGATGCGACACTCAAGCGGTTCTACCGCGAGAAGAACCGCTTTCGCCTGGAGCCGGCAAACTCTGAGATGCAACCCATTTACTCGGACAACGTCAACGTCATGGGCGTTGTTGTCGGCGTAATTCGACAGTATTGAGTGACATCTCAGCGACACCGAGGAGTGATCAGCCCGCTTTCGATTGCGTCTGATACTGATTGAGCTTGTTGTAGAGCGTCTTCAACGCGATACCAAGTTGGTCGGCCGTTGCAGGCTTGTCGCCGTCATGCATCTCCAGGGTCTGCTCGATCACTTCTTGTTCGATCTCCTTCAAGCTGAGGAGTCGTGGGAAGTTTCTGATGTCGAACGGTCGTGAGCTTGATCCCGAGGAACCGCCCACAGTCGTCGGCAGATGTTCGGGTTGAATGGTCTCTCCCCCAGAGAGGATGACCGCATGCTCAAGGGCGTTAGCCAACTCCCGCACGTTGCCGGACCACTCATGTGTGCGGAGCAGCCTGATCGTCTCGGGTGAGAGAATGTCGTCATGGACTGACGGACGTTTGAGATGCCGTGCGACGAGAAACCGTGCAAGTTGGGGCAAGTCGTCCTTCCGCTCGCGGATCGGCGGAAGATGAATTTCAAACGTGTTCACTCGGAAGAACAGGTCCTCACGGAACGTGCCTTCCTGCACCATTTCCGACAAGTCGCGGTTGGTGGCACAGACAACACGCACATCAACATGGAATGGTTCGTTCTCCCCAACGCGGCGGACTTCCCCCGACTCCAGGAACCGCAGGAGTTTCACCTGCATGGACTTGTCGAGTTCGCCCAACTCATCGAGGAACAGTGTGCCGCCATTGGCGACTTCGATGAGTCCCTTGCGAGGCGTGTCAGCACCGGTGAAGGCACCTATCTAGTGTCCGAACAATTCGCTTTCGACGAGGTTCTCCGGTAAAGCACCGCAGTTGACGGGAACAAACGGTCGATCGGCGCGTTTGCTTAACTCGTGAATGCGGCGAGCGATCAACTCTTTCCCGGTACCCGTCTCACCAAGCACGATGACACTCGATTCGGTGGGAGCGATCTTCTCGACCAAGGTTTTGACACGCTGCATCGACGGGGTTTCGCCGATGAGTTCGGTCGTTCCTTCGGCTGCGACCAAACGGGTCTCAAGAGCAATCGTCTTGTTGGTCAGGGCCCGTTTGTCGGCGACGCGCTGCAGGACGGTCGCGATTGTGAGAAGACTGGATGGTTTGGGGAGGAAGTCGTGAGCTCCCATTCTGAGGGCACGAATGGCGTCGTCGAGATCACCATGGCCGGTCGAAATGATGATCTCAGTCTGCGGTGCGACCTTTTGGAGATGTTCGATCACATCCCAGCCGGAGAGTCCGGGCATCTTGAGATCGATGATTGCTGCGTCGAAGACGTTTTCTTCGAGGGCCTTCAGAGCCGTCTCCCCATCCTCACAGATGGTGACGTCGTGCCCCATCTGGGGAAGCTCGGCCTTCATCACCAAACGGATGGGTGCTTCGTCGTCGACGAAAAGCACCCGAAGTTGATCTGCGGTCGGCGAACTCAAGGCGTCACTCCTTAACGACGTACGGACTTCATGTCCTGACTGTGGTCGTCGATTCGATGCCGGTATTAGCGTGGATTGAGGGGAGACGGGTGATAACATAAGGGTCAAAACGACACAATCGCGGTTTGCGAGTTTCGGCAGTTCTGGCATGTGTAGTCACGACAAGGTGTTACGACACTCATCACTCGCCTCCCTTCGTCAGCCAAATCGTGTCCAATCAGATAGCTCTCTGAGGATTATCGAATCGAATGGTAATGTGGGAATTCTGGATAGACGTAGGCGGAACCTTCACCGACTGCGTGGCTCGGTCACCGGAAGGGGTGCTGTCGACATTCAAGACGCTCAGTTCGGGTGTGACGCTCGGTACTGCACATCAACGTCTGAGCAAACGTCAGATTGTCGATCCGGCCAGAAGTCGGGATCCCGTCGGCTTCTGGAAGCAATATGTCTTTCGATTTCTGCGAGCCGCCGATGGGGCTGTGTTTGAGACACAGGTGAGCGACTGCCTGGATGTTGGCGTGTTCACAACGCTCGATCCGCTGCCAGATTGGGTGAGTGCTGGCACAGGTTACGAGTTGCGTTCGAATGAGCAGGCACCCGTTTTGGCGATTCGCTCAATCCTCGGCTTGCGGCTCGATCAGGCAATCCCCCCGATCTCTGTTCGCTTGGGGACGACGCGTGGCACCAATGCGCTGCTCGAGAGAACAGGAGCAAAGACGGCCCTCGTGACGACGAAAGGATTTGCTGACGCTCTCCTGATTGGGAATCAGGATCGCCCGCGCCTGTTTGACCTCGCCATTCACAAGCCGGAGCCTCTCTTTACGAAAGTGATCGAGATCGACGAACGCGTTGATGCGGACGGTGAAGTGTTGCGAGAGCCGGATTGGGAAGAAGTCCATCGGCAATTGCAGCAGCTCAAGAGTGCTGGAGAGGTCGATTCGGTTGCAATCTGCCTGTTGCACTCCTACCGGTTCCAGGAGCACGAGGAGCGTATCGCTTACATCGCGAAGGAGGTCGGATTTGGGGAGGTCAGTCAATCATCGGCGATCACGCAGTTGATCAAGTTCGTCTCGCGGGGAGATACGACCGTGCTCGATGCCTATTTACAACCGGTACTGAGGGAATACGTGACGAGCATTCGTGCATCTCTCGATGCGGGCGCTGACAGCGTCGCAACGTCGGACAGCCGGTCGTCGCTGAAAGTAATGACCTCCTCGGGTGGCATGGTCGACGCTGAGAATTTTCAGGGATGCGACAGTATCCTTTCCGGGCCTGCCGGTGGAGTCGTGGGTTTTTCTCGCATTGCGGAACAGGCCGGTTTTGCTCGGTCGATCGGCTTTGACATGGGGGGGACGAGCACGGATGTCTCACGGTACGACGGGCACCTGGAACAGGAATTCGAGACACAGAAGGCGGGCGTTCGCATTATGACACCCGTGCTGGCGATCGAGACGGTCGCGGCTGGTGGTGGGAGTGTTTGCCGATTCGATGGCGTCAAACTGGTCGTCGGCCCGGAAAGCGCTGGTGCCGATCCGGGTCCCGCTTGCTACGGTCGCGGGGGCCCGTTGACAGTGACTGATGTGAATCTGTATCTCGGTCGCGTCCCGGCTGCGGAGTTCCCGTTTCCTCTCGATCGCTCTGCGGTCGAGAGCCGGCTGCGAGAGATGTGTGACGACATCAACGCCACACTGGAATCTCCGTCGTACACGCCAGTTGAGTTGGCGGTTGGGTTCGTCGAGATTGCCAATGCCAACATGGTGCGGGCCATACGACGGATTTCCATCGCCAAAGGCTACGACCCAGCGGACTACGTGCTCGTGACGTTCGGCGGAGCCGGCGGTCAACACGCCTGTGCAATCGCGCGGGCATTGGGGATGAGACAGGTCTTGATTCATCCGTTTGCCGGAGTGCTCAGTGCCTATGGCATCGGCATGGCAGACGTCCGACGGCAACGCGAGGTCTCTGTACTGAAACGCCTGACGCCGGAGGCGCTCTCGGAGTTGGAGGCTGTTTTCGCTGGACTCGAGACGTCAACGATCGAGGATGTCATCCATGAAGAGGTGCCGTCGGATCGAATCGGATCGCCGCAACGGTCGCTGGACCTCAGATACGAAGGGATCGAGTCCTCGATCAACATTCCGCAGCCGGACGATGGCGACTTTGCATCGACGTACGAGTCACTGCACGAGCAGATGTACGGATACCGCCGTCCCGGTCGACCGATCGAGATTGTTGCGGCGCGGGTCGAGGTCGTCGGCTCGACGCCAAGCCTCACGGAGACAGAGGAGGCCCCGCACCCCCGACGTCTGCAACCGATTGAAACGACTCGTATGGTGTGTGATGGCGAGGAACAGGCAGTCGGGTTGTATCATCGACGTGACTTGCGAGCGGGTGATGAGATCGTGGGGCCCGCGATTCTGTGTGAGCCGACATCGACGGTCGTCATTGATCCGGGTTTCACAGCGAGTATCACAGGCCGTGGGGAAATTCTGCTAAGGGAGAGTCAGTACGAGCCGACAAGCCCTGCAGATGGATTCTCATCAACGATGGCGCAGGGTGGGCCGGACCCGGTACTGCTGGAAATCTTCAACAACCTGTTCGCCTCAATTGCGGAGCAGATGGGCGTCACGCTGCAGAAGACGTCTGTCTCGACAAACGTCAAAGAACGGCTCGATTTCAGTTGTGCGGTGTTCGACGCTGCGGGGGGACTGGTCGTGAATGCGCCACACATTCCCGTACATCTGGGAGCGATGGGCGAAACGGTCCGGCGAGTGATCGCGGACAACCCGGACATCTCACCCGGTGACGTTTTCGTTACGAACGACCCGTACCGCGGCGGCTCGCACCTCCCGGATGTGACGGTCGTCACACCGGTGCATGATGCGGAGGGCCGGTTGCTGTTCTTCACGGGAAGTCGTGCCCATCATGCGGAGATCGGCGGCATCACCCCGGGCAGCATGCCTCCGTTCTCGTCGAGCCTCGCCGAGGAGGGCGTACTCATTCGAAACTTCCGTCTCGTCGACAGCGGCGAGTCCCGAGCCGATGCACTGCGTAAGCTGTTACTGTCTGGTGATTACCCGACGCGAAACGTCGAGGACAACATGGCGGATATTGCTGCCCAAGTGGCGGCCAATCAGGCTGGGGCGCGACTGCTGCGTGACCTCGTCGGACAGCATTCGCTGGACGTCGTGCTGGCCTACATGTCGCACATTCAATCGGCGGCTGCTCGCAAAATGCGGATGGCGATCAATGAACTGAGTGACGGGGAGCGGAGTTTCACGGATCATCTGGACGATGGCTCGACCATCGCGGTGACGATCACGATTCGCGGGGAATTGGCAACGGTGGATTTCACCGGCACGGGACCTGTCTTGGCATCAAATCTCAATGCCAATCGAGCGATTGTTACGGCTGCTGTGCTGTATGTGTTTCGCTGTCTCATCAACGAAGACATCCCCCTCAACAGCGGCGTGCTGGAACCGATTGAGATTGTGCTGCCGGAGTGCCTGTTAAACCCGCCAGCAGATGATGATCCCGAGAAGTGTGCAGCGATTGTAGGGGGAAACGTCGAGACCTCACAACGAGTGGTCGACGTTCTGTTGGGGGCGTTGGGGATCGCGGCGGCGAGTCAGGGGACGATGAACAATCTGACGTTCGGCGACGAGACGTTTGGCTACTACGAGACCATCTGTGGCGGCAGTGGGGCGACGGACGAATCGGATGGGGCCGACGCGGTGCATACGCATATGACCAACACGCGACTGACCGACATCGAGATCATCGAGCGTCGCTATCCGGTGCGGGTCCAGGAGTTTTCGATTCGTCGCGGCTCGGGAGGGAGAGGAGAGCATCGCGGCGGAGACGGAATTGTGCGGCGGATCGAATTCCTCGCGCCGCTCAAGATCTCACTGCTCACTCAGCGTCGTGGAGCCTTCGCCCCCTTTGGTCTGAAAGGAGGGGGAGATGGACAGATCGGTAAGAACACGCTGCGTCGCTGCGGCTCCTACGAGGAAACCGACCTCACTGGCTGTGCTCAGGTTGAGGTGCAGACAGGTGATGTCCTGACCATTGAGACACCCGGTGGCGGGGGATTCGGCGGTTTCGTCGATTGAACCATGTGCCTCTGGTCGAAGTCTGCTGTTGAATCTCCTAAACTGCACGCCCATTCGTCGCTGAGGAACGCGGCGCTATGATCTGATCTTGCTGAACAAAAGGATGCTCCGATGGCCAACCGCCGCGCTGAAGTTGATGCCGCTCTTGAAGATGTGGATTTTGAGACCCACGATTACATCGTGGAATTCAACACGAACAAAGGCCCCATTCGTCTCGACCTGTGGACGGACATCGCACCGGGTCACTGCCGCAACATCATTGGTCTGACGAAAATCGGCTTCTACGATGGCATTATTGCTCATCGTGTGATTCCGGGCTTCGTGATGCAAGTCGGCTGTCCACAGGGGACGGGGACAGGCGGGCCGGGATACACGATTGATGCGGAGTTCAATGATCGTCTGCACGAGGCGGGCGTGCTCTCGATGGCACGGACGAGTGATCCAAACTCTGCTGGCTCGCAAGTGTTCATCTGCCTCGACCGCGTGCCTCATTTGGATAATCAATACACGGCTTTCGGGAAGACAGCCGACGACGAGAGCCTGCAGACCGTGCTGGCTATCGGAACTGTCAAGACGAACGCCAGCGACCGTCCTGTGGAAGACGTCCGGATCGAGTCGAGCCAGGTGATCACCAACGCGAAGTGATGAACCAGAGGGGCGATTGGTTGTGACGGCTTGTCAGGGTCGGTAGAATCCCCTCGCGCATATATGAACCAGGTAACGCATTTCGAAGACTTAGGAGGATGAGACCGTGGCTATCGCTGTTGGAATTAATGGGTTTGGACGGATCGGACGGATCAGTTTTCGGGCCATGATGGATCGCACGAACGATCCCAACTCGCCGCATGACTTTAACATCTTGGCCATCAACGACTTGGGCGACCCGGCAGCCTTGGCCATGCTGCTCAAGTACGACAGCGTGCAGGGCCCCTACCCGGGCACTGTCGAGGCGGGATCAGACCATCTCGTCGTCGATGGCAAGAAGATCAAGGTCACGGCTGAGCGAGATCCTCGTAACCTGCCTTGGAAAGAGCTCGGTGTCGACACATGCTTGGAATCGACCGGTTTTTTCACCAGCGAAGCAGCGGACGACAAGCCCGGCTACGACAGCCATATCGCAGCTGGAGCGAAGAAGGTCGTCATCTCGGCCCCGTCGAAGGGCAGAGCCAAGTTGATCGTACTTGGCGTCAACGAAGGCGACCTCACAGCTGACGACGACTGCGTATCCAATGCGAGTTGCACGACGAACTGCCTCGCCCCGATGGCCAAGGTGTTGCACGAGAATTTCGGCATCGAGAAGGGTCTGATGACCACTGTGCACGCTTACACCAACGATCAGCGGACGGGTGACCAGATCCACAAGGATCCGCGCCGCGCCCGGGCGGCTGCGGTGAACATCATTCCGACGTCGACAGGAGCTGCTTCTGCGGTCGGCAAGGTGCTGCCCGATCTTAACGGCAAATTAACTGGCATCTCACTGCGAGTTCCGGTCCCCGTCGGGAGCGTGACCGACCTTGTCGTCTCCATGAGCAAGGACGTCACACCGGAACAAGTGAACGATGCCATGCGTGCCGCTGCTGAGGGGCCGATGAAGGGCATTCTGCAGTATGTCACCGATCCGATCGTGTCGAGTGACATCGTCCGCAACCCTTACAGTAGCATCTTCGACTCGAGTTGGACGCAAGTCATCGGCGGAAATCTGCTGAAGGTGTTGAGCTGGTACGATAACGAATACGGATACTCCAACCGGACCGCTGACCTGATGATGAAGATCGCCTCACTGTAATAAGCCTGTTCAAGATGGGAGGCGGCATTGCACGGAACTCCGGAAATTCGTGAAATGTCGACCTCCATCGAAGCCATTGCTCTTCTGGTCGATATGCGATAACGCCATCCCAATGAAGGGTTTGTGGTGTTTTCGGGAGGCCCAGCCTGTCAAGGATGATCAACCCCGGCTGGACGGAGCTAGTCGAACTGCTCACAATACTTCGCTTGGAAGCGGACCCCTGAAACTTACTCCGGAATGTGTCGAACCGGTCCGCATCGATTCTCAAGTTGACGGTTGGGAGCAGTCGAAGGCGGACCCTCGACGAACATCTGTATGAGCCGAGACGGACTCCGAAGCCAGTGGCGTGAGCGTGCCCCGCTCATCGCCCCATCAATGTTGAAGTGCGACTTCGGCAACCTGCACCGAGAGGTGGAACGCCTCGAATCGGCAGGAGTTGAGTTGTTGCATCTCGATGTGATGGACGGCCATTTCGTGCCGAATTTGTCATATGGTCCCATGGTGATTGAGCGTCTGCGGGAAGTGACCGAGCTACCGTTTGATGCTCATCTGATGATCTCGGAGCCCGATCGGTATCTGGATGACTACGTTTCTGCCGGCTGTGACTCCATCACGTTCCATGTCGAAGCCGTCCCAGAGCCAATCCCGTTGTTGAGGCGGATTCGCGAGGCGGGATGTTTGGCGGGACTGGCAATCAATCCGGGCACTCCCGTTGATACCATCGAAAAGTCGGTTGGGGATTGTGACCTCGTTTTGGTCATGAGTGTCGAACCTGGATTCGGAGGGCAGGCGTTCCAACCATCGGCGTTACAGAAGGTGCGGCGACTCAGACAGCGGACTGACGACAACGTCCTCATTTCAATCGATGGTGGAATCGGGCCAGACACCATTACAGACTGTGCGGTTGCCGGATGTGATCTCTATGTGGTCGGCAGTGCAATTTTTGAAGCTGTCGACTACCAAGCCGCCATTAACGAGATGCAGACGCTGGCCGCGATGCCCGCGTCCTGATCAGGAGCCAAGGAGACAGGTCATGCCCATTGCGGCTGTCATACGACCCGGAGAGACGGACTTCGATCTGCAGTATCGAATTCAGGGAACACTGGAATTGCCCCTCAACAAACAGGGAGAGACCCAAGTCGGCGAGATCGCGGATGCTCTGAGGAACCTGTCGATCAAGCAAATCTTCAGCTCGCCCGCTGACCCTGCGCTCAGCACGGCGACCGCTGTTGGAGATGCGTTGGGCATCAGTGTAAAGGAGCTCGACCGGCTGACGAATGTCGATCAAGGCCTCTGGCAGGGACTGTGCGTTGAGGAGGTCAAACGAAAGCAGCCGAAGATCTACAAGCTGTGGCGCGAGAATCCGGAGTCTGTCTGTCCACCAGAGGGTGAGTCGTGCGTGGAGGCGTACGAACGTGCTCGAAAGGCGCTACGCAAGCCCATGAAACGAAACACGAACTTTGCGGTTGTGGCCTCCGAGCCAATGGCGACAATTGTCGAATGTGTGTTGAGACAGGAAGATCTGCAGATGCCGAGTCTCAATGGACGTGAGGTTGAACCACTGGTCGAGCTGATCGAATTGTCCAAGGCCGAGCCGATTGCGTCCATCCATCCGGAACAATGATTGAAACACGCGGGTGCCCGTTCGGGTGAGTCGCAGATGCCCAAGATGGGTACAGAAAAGCATCGGGATGAGTTCACTCGAACACACTGAGACAGCCGCTGAGACGTCAGGCAACGATGCGCCTCGCAAGAAGCGTGGAGTGCCGGAAGGCCTGTGGATTCGCTGTGACGGATGCGGTGCAACAGTCTTTCGTAAACAGGTCGATCAGGGGCTGGGGCTTTGCCCAGAGTGTGGACACCACTTCTATGTCTCCGCGCAAAGCCGCATTCAACAGCTGCTCGATACCGACAGCTTCGAGGAATGGTTCACCGAAATTTCGCCTAGCGATCCACTGGGGTTTGCCGACAAGAAGCCCTACCGGGAGCGACTGGTTGCCGAGCAGAAGAAGACCGGACTCAGCGACGCGTGTCTGGTTGGCCGCGGGTATATGCGTGGTCGTCCGCTCGTGTTCTGCATTACCGATTCCGCGTTCATCATGGGCAGTATGGGGTCGGTCGTCGGCGAGAAACTCACGAGGGCCATCGAATGGGCGACCGAACGGGGATTGCCGTTGGTCATTGTGAGTGGTTCCGGTGGCGGCGCGAGAATGCATGAGGGGATTCTCTCACTCATGCAGATGGGCAAGGTTTCCGCAGCGTTGGCACGCTATCACGAGGCGGGCGGGCTGTTCGTGTCCGTTCTGACCGATCCGACAATGGGCGGTGTCGCCGCGAGCTTTGCGTCGTTGGGGGATGTGATCATCGCGGAGCCCAAGGCGCTCATTGGTTTTGCCGGCCCACGGGTCGTGAAGGCCACCGTCAAAGAGCCCCTGCCAGTCGGGTTCCAGCGCAGTGAGTTTCTGTTGAATCATGGTTTCGTTGACCGAATCGTGGCGAGGCCCGACCTGCGAGGTGAACTCTCACGCATCATCGACTATTGTGAGATGTCGTCAAAATAGAGTCGCGTCAAAGACTTGGTGACGATGTCCGTGTGATGCTGGCCGTGTCATGGTGTTCAGGCAGTTACGGTTGCCATTCTCTCACAGTCCTGTCTTCGATGAAGTTCCTCAAGAACATCCTGAAGCGCGGCCCCAGGGTCAAGAAGGTCGATCTCTCGAAACGATTCGATCTGATCACGCGCGTGGGGCAGGGCAGCATGTCTAAAGTCTGGCGGGCGACAGACCGGATGTCGGGGCGGATGGTGGCCGTCAAGGTCCTCGACAAGGCCAAGCTCATTCGGCTGGAACGACGTTTCGTCGGAATGACAAAGCCGATCGAAGGTGAGGTTGCCATCACTCTGCGGCATCCCAACATCGTCAAGACGCTTGAGCACGGGTTCACCACTAATGACGAGCAGTATCTGGTGATGGAGTTCGTCGAAGGCCGTGGCCTGAGCTTCTATGTCGATCAGCAAAACGACGTCATGCTCGCGAATCGACTGAATTTCATGATTCAACTGGGGCAAGCACTTGCCTACCTGCACGAGCAAGGCTGGATCCACCGCGACATTTGTCCGCGAAATGTTGTCGTCTCTAACGACCTGACGCTCAAGTTGATCGACTTCGGCCTCACGGTCCCCAACACGGAGGAGTTTCAGAAGCCGGGGAATCGGACGGGGACCGCGAGTTACATGGCTCCGGAGTTGGTCATGCGTCAAACGACGGATCAGCGGATTGATGTCTTTTCGTATGCCGTATCCTGTTATGAAATGTGTGCCCATGTGTATCCCTGGGCAACAGGCGACACGCTCGAGAGCGTGCTGGAACACGTCAACAAACCCCCGAAGCCCTTGCAGAAGTATGTTCCGGAGATCGATGACGAGTTGGCCAAAGTGATCATGAAGGGCCTGACACGGTATCCTGATGACCGTTGGCAATCGGCGTCGAAGATGGTCGGTGCTATAAAGAAGGTCCGCAGGAGACTGGAGCCGGTCCATGACGACGACGAATGAGGCTCGTCGCGCAAGGCCGTCTCAGTCCGTCCGACCTCCAACTGACGGTCTCAACGACGTACAGCGCGCAGCGGTCCACACGCTCTCAGGTCCGATGCTCGTCCTCGCGGGAGCGGGGACGGGGAAGACGCGCGTCATCACCCACCGCATTGTGGAACTCATCCGCTCAGGCATTGCAGCAGACCGCATTCTGTCGGTGACGTTCACCAACAAGGCCGCGAAGGAGATGCAGCAACGGACGACCGATTTGATCGGTCGGCGCCTGCCGGCCAAACCCTTCATCTCGACGTTTCACTCGCTGTGTGTGCGTATCCTGCGAGAGGAGATCGAGCACCTCGGTTATCCATCGCGGTTTCAAATTATGGACCGTGGTGATCAGGAGTCCGCTGCGAGGCGAGTGCTGCGTGACATTCGTGTGACGGAGAAGTCGCTCAAGCCGGGCGACTTGCTGGGCGTTATCAGTCGCTGGAAGTCAGCGGGGGTCAGTGCGGATCGTGCGGCTGATGCGTCGGAGAACGATCATGAGTTTCTGGCGTCGATGGGATACCGCCGGTATCAGGAAAGCATCCGGGCAGCAGGTGCTGTCGACTTTGATGATCTGTTGCTACTGACCGATCGTTTGTTTCACGAGTTTCCCGATGTGCTCGCCAGACAGCAGTCTCGATTCGATCACGTGCAGATCGACGAGTATCAGGACACGAATGAGATTCAGTTCCGCCTCATCGCTGCTCTGGTCCGGGAGCATCAGAATCTCTGTGTCGTGGGTGATGACGACCAAGCGATTTACGGTTGGCGGGGCGCAGAAGTCAAACACATCCTCGGATTTGGATCGCACTTTCCGGAGGCAGCTGTCTTTCGACTGGAGGACAACTATCGCTGCACAGATCGAATCCTCGAACTGGCCAATCGGCTGGTACTGCACAACCGTGGGCGTCATCCGAAGACGCTGCGGGCTCACAAGACGTCCACTCAAGATGTGCGGATGATCGAGTATCCTGACGAACAACAGGAAGCGGAAAAGGTAGTGCTGGAGATTCGCTTTCTGTGGCAGAAGAAGGACGTCCCGCTGCGTGATGTTGCGATTCTCTTTCGGACAAACGAACAGCCTCGCATGTTCGAAGCGGAGATGCGGCGCACGGGCGTGCCCTACGTGCTCATTGGCAGTCAGTCGTTCTATGACCGCAAAGAGATTCGCGACCTGCTGTCCTACCTGAAGGTCATCAGCCATCCGCAGGACGAGTCGTCATTGTTCCGTATCATCAATGTGCCCGCGCGAGGCATCGGAGCGACGACCGTTCAACGGCTGCAGGAGCGTGCGGTCCATGAAGGACGAGCGTTCTGGGACGTCGTCAGCGAGGCGAGACAGGCCGGCGAACTGCCTGCCAAAGCGAATGCGGGTCTTCAAAACTTGGAACAGTTGCTTCAGCGATTCCGCCGACGGTTCGACGAGTCACCGCAACAAATGGAGCATTTGTTGCGAGAACTGGTCGAGACGATCCACTACGAGTCGGAGATCGAGCGACAGTACAAGGATCCGCAGCAGCAACTCGCACGCACAGCGGTGATCGACGAGTTCGTCGAATCAGTCGGTGAGTATGTGCAAAAGACGATCCGTCCAACGCTGGACGACTATCTCACCAGCATCACCCTCGAAGGTCGAGATGAGGAGCCGGATAAGGAGACGCAGGCGGCTGAGAATGCAGTCAAGCTCATGACTCTGCACAGTGCAAAGGGGCTTGAGTTTCCGCGAGTCTACATGGTGGGCATGGAAGAAGGACTGCTGCCTCATAAGCGGTCGGTCGATGCGACGGAGAAGGAGATTGAAGAGGAGCGCCGACTCACGTATGTCGGAGTCACGAGGGCGAAAGACGTACTGACATTCACCCGAGCTGCCACACGTCGCAAGTGGGGCAAGGTCCGCCCCTCAATGGCATCACGATTTCTGTTTGAGATGTTTGATGAGGCGTTTGCTCCGATCGTCGAACGGGATGAGTCTGACGAGTGAATGCGGACCGATAAAAAGGGGCGGCTCATGTGGACAATCGGAATCGAGACGTCAGGTCGAGAAGGGAGCGTCGCCCTGCTACGACAGGAACAGACCGTTGCGGAGCGTTCGCTGTCTCGTGAAGGACGGCGGCATGCTCGCACGTTGGTGCACGAGTTACAGTCACTACTGAGCGAAGCAGGTGTGTCGCCGCAGGACTGTGATCTCATTGCGGTGAGCCAGGGACCGGGAAGCTTCACCGGACTGCGTGTGGGTGTCGTCTGTGCGAAGACATGGGCCTATGCGACGGGGTGTCAGCTTGTCGGAGTGAACACACTCCTGGCGATCGCCTCAGCCATCGACACGAATGTCGGCCGCGTCGACGTTGTGGTGGATGCCCAACGTGGTGATCTTTTTCAGGGGAAATACGAAGTCGGCGATGACGGCGCCTGGATAGAGTCAGCGGCCGTTCGGATCATCGCTGGTGAGGACTGGATCAACGAGTTGACCCAAAAATGTGCTGTGATGGGACCAGCGATTGAACAATTGAGAGACCGTATCCCGGAGGATGTCGTGATCTTACCGGCATCAACTTGCACGCTAACTGCGGTCACAGTCGCACGTGTCGGTCGTCAGTTGGCATTGGCCCAACGATGTGTAGACCCGTGGTCACTGAACCCGATCTATCTCCGCAAAAGTGCAGCCGAGGAGAAGGCGGAAGCTGTCAATGAGTGACGGTCGGAACCTGAGTTGGATGCATTCGTAGACTGATTGCGACACTCTTTGGCGTTCGTTACCCTGCATCGTTCGTTCACCAGATTACAGGCTCGAAAATGCTGTTTCGGGATCAAATACGTCAAGGAAGTCGCATGTCCTCAGAATCGACTGATTCCCCCGAGGAGTCTCCACCACAACCCGTCACCGAGCGCAAAGAGGCCGAGGGCGACAAGGCGGAGACGAACCGTCGAGGCGTGCCGGGGATCGGGCTGATTCTGGTGCTCCTGCTGCTGTTTGCTTTGGCCTGGCAGTGGATCAAGCTGCCGGGCAGCATCGGGTCACGAGTGGACTACAGCTTCTTTTGGCAGCAGTTGGTCGAAAAGGATAACATCGAATCCGTCACAATCAGCGACAGCATCCTCAGTGGAAATAGTGTGCTGACGGGGATCTGGAAGGTGATCCCGCCGAATCCCAAGTTGGCTGAGGATAAGGACGCCGCTGAACTCGAAGCGAAGTTCAACACGGTCGTCCCACTGCTCGAAGGGGAACGTCTTCTCGTCGCGCTCGAACGACAAGGCGTGACGTTCGAAGCACGCGACGTCTCGGTCGGGCCACTGCAGCAGATGTTGTTCTATCTCCTGCTGTTCGTCCCGATGCTGATTTTTCTGTTCATCATGATGCGTCGTTCATCAGATCCATTTGGTTCAGGGATGTTCGGCAGTTTCATTCGCAGTCCGGCCAAACGATTCACGCCTTCTGACAAACACAACACTTTCGACGACGTGGCCGGGATGGAGCACGCCAAGCGGGAACTGCAGGAGGTCGTCGAGTTCCTGAAGAACCCTGCGAAGTTTCAGCGGCTGGGAGCGGAGATCCCGAAGGGTGTACTCTTAATGGGACCGCCGGGAACGGGAAAGACCCTCATGGCGCGGGCGACGGCTGGGGAGGCCGAGGTGCCGTTCTTCTCGATCAACGGTTCCGAGTTCATTCAGATGTTCGTCGGCGTGGGGGCCAGCCGGGTGCGTGACATGTTTCGCACGGCGAAGGAGGCTGCACCGAGCATTCTGTTCGTCGATGAGATTGACGCAGTCGGACGCATCCGAGGAGCCGGGGTCGGCAGCGGGCAGGATGAGCGCGAACAGACTCTGAATCAGATCCTCAGCGAAATGGACGGCTTTGAATCCAACGAAGCGGTCATTGTCATCGCCGCCACAAATCGACCGGACGTCCTTGATCCAGCGTTGCTGCGTCCGGGCCGGTTCGATCGTCACGTCACTATCGAGAAACCGACTCGTGAGGGGCGTGTGGGTGTGCTCAAGGTGCATAGCCGCAAGGTGCCGCTGGCGGACGATGTCGACCTCAACAAAGTGGCAGGCGGAACGATCGGTTTCTCCGGGGCCGACTTGCGAAACCTTGTGAATGAGGCAGCGCTCAACGCCACGCGAGAGGGCAAGGACGCCGTTGACATGGAGGATTTCGACGCAGCTCGTGATCGGATTCTCATGGGAGCCAAACGCGAAGAGTTGCTCAACGAGCACGAGCGTGAGATGACCGCGTACCACGAAGCGGGGCATGCACTCCTCGCATGGTTGATGCCCGATGTGGACTCTGTGCACAAAGTAACGATCATCCCGCGCGGACGTGCCCTGGGAGTGACTCAGTTACTCCCTGACGAAGAACGACACAGCGTCGGCGAGACCCGACTCCACAGTGAACTGGCGGTCCTCTTGGGCGGACGTGCGGCTGAGAAGTTGGTGTTCGATGAGTTCTCTGCGAATGCTGAAGACGACCTGAAACGCGCGACCGGTCTGGCCCGCAGGATGGTCGGCTACTGGGGGATGAGCGATGTCATTGGTCCGGTCGCCTTCCGAAATGGCGAGGAACATCCGTTCCTGGGTAAGGAGATGCACGAGCAACGCCAGTACAGCGACGAGACGGCCCATGTGATCGATCAGGAGATGCAGAATTTCCTCAACGACGCATCCGGTCGTGCGACACAGATTCTGCAGGAGCACCGCGAGAAACTCGATGCCATCGCCGTGAAACTTCAGGAGGAAGAGATGGTTGACCGCGATGAGCTGCTCAAAACCATCGGTCCCCCTGTCGACCGTCGTATGGCAGTGAGCAAGGTTTCTTGACAAGAAGCCTAAAGCGAGAGTGCACCAAGCGGTGTCTCTCGTTTGACTTTCTCATAGCGGACAAACAACCGACCCTATTCTCAGGGGGGCAAAAGCCCTGAGTACGAATTGGGACGTCAATCAATCTGTCGGGACCTACTGGTAGAGTCCCCGCAACGCGCTGAGGAGTCCACTGGCAAGCGGCGTGGGTTCGTTCCACATCCACATGGATCGGACGAGATCAAACATCACAATCCCCACGAGCACCATCAGTCCGGTTGATACTAACAATCCGACAAAGGGGCCCGTCCCCCAGTCAGTGTCAACAGCGGCCGCCCGAGAGACCGGTGCGACGAATTCACTGTGGCTCGTCCCTGAGGTAAAGCCTTCTTCAAATCCGCTTTCTTCGTCCTCGAACACATCCAGGTCTTCGACCGATTCATCATCAAAGTCGTCATCGAACTCCATTTCATCGGAGAACTCGGCGCTCTCATCCACATCGAAGACGGCATCACCTAGCTCAGACGAGTCGTCCAGAGAATCCAGCAAAGCCGTATGCTCTTCCGAGTCATCGTCGGCGAGGTCGAACGTGCCCGTATCGTCGTCGAATTCAAAATCGCCATCACTTTCCCCTGTAACCGGGGGGATCTCGAAGTTGGTTTCCGACTGGCTATCGTCATCAATGTCGACGATGTCCATCATGGGCATGGTGCCGCCTGCGTCGTCATCGATTGGCGACAAGGCAATACCACTGTCTTCTGAAGACAATGCAATTCCGCTGTCGGCGGAATTGTCGAGTGCGATCCCGCTGTCGGCTGCGAGAGTGATTCCCTCGTCGACATCAAGATCGAGTGAAATACCACTGTCCGTCGGTCCTTCGAGTGAGATTCCGCTTTCGGAGGCCAGCGTCATTGAGCTACCACCAGTGAGTGCGATGCCGCTCTCGTCCGAGAGGACCGAGCCGGAATCATCGATGTCACTGCCCAGATCGAGTGAAATGGCCGAGTCGTCAGATGTCACCAACGCAATGTCACTGTCCGATGCGGCTTGATCGATGCTAGACGAATCCACGAGTTGCAGATCGCTGTCGCTGCCTTCAATATCTCCGTTGACGTCATCATCGACCACGAGACGAACGTCGCTATCACTTCCCAACTCGGAGGGGAGGTCTAGCGAGATATCGCTGCCTGAGTCGCTGCCGACGAGCTGCACATCACTGTCTGTTGTCTCTTCGGCGTTATCTTCGAGTCCTAGAGAGATGTCACTGTCGCTGTCAGCAGCGATCTGGTCCAGTTCTCTTTCGGTTCCCTCAGAGGCATCCGCGGCGAGCCGGATGTCGCTGTCAGAATCATCGCCGACCAGCTTGACGTCGCTGTCTGTCGGCTCTGCTGCGGGTGAGAGCATCACATCGCTGTCGGAATCGGAGGTCCCAATGATTTTCACATCACTGTCGCTCGCTCCTTGCACCATCATGACGTCACTATCGCTGTCATCTTCGACCAGTTTGACGTCACTATCTGAGTCATCTGGCGTGCTGGAACCGAGCCGAATGTCGCTGTCAGAATCGTCCTGGGCACCGAGGCCGAGTTGACTGTCTGCACTGGAGATGAAGCCGGAATCTGAAAGGAACCGAACGTCACTGTCGGACCCCTCGGCACCCAATACGACGCTGGACTCAGCGTGGTCCGAGCCGGTGAGCATTCCACTGTCACCCATCGTGATCACGCCTGAATCACTGCCGAGCCCCAGTTTGCTTTCGGGATCGGAGGGGGCGAGATCATTGTCGTCGTCCGTCAAGATCGGTGCTTCCGGGTCCGAGTCCAACTGTCGCTGGCGGACCAGAGTCTCGATGTCCTCGACTTTGAACTTCCAGTTGCCACGATCTGCGTAACCACGGACGTCTCCTTGCTCGCGCATGCGTACGAGGACATCCTTGGCAAGCGACAGACGCTCTGCGGCTTCTTCGAGGGTGAGATACTTCTTGGCCATCTTGGTAGGCTCCCGGTCGGTGTCGTTCGTCGAGTCGAGGACTCAGCGAGTTGGTCTGTCAGTCGTCGGCAATGTCCGCTGCCCTTCATGGGTACTTCGTGCGGACGCGATTGTCGTGTCAGTCCCAGTCCGTGAGATTGATTGTCGTAGGTTGCCTTCGCATTCCCAGGGGCTCGCATCAGCAGAGCGGAGTAAGGAACTCGCGATGACAAGAGGGAATACGGCATCACCCCTTGTCTGCATCGGCCTTCCCACATTTTGCCAGCAACATCTGCTTCCCTGCCTGCCTGATGAGGTTAAACCACAAAATCGGCAAGGGAACTGCAGTGCAAGCGAGTCAGAATGGCCGTTTAATCAATGTCTGGAGCAATGTAGTTCAATTCTACGCGGCACAAGGTCTGTTGCAAGAACTTTTGGCTCGAGGACTTGTGTTCGGTCAACCGGCAGCGAACTGGTGGCCGACTTGGAGGGACCTGTGGAGTTCGCGCTCCACACTTGTGACTGATAATGACCTCATTTCTTCTCTGACGCCCTCGTAACTCTCCCAGTTTGACTGCGGATCACAATCTGCAGAACCGGTCGAATCGGTAAAGTCTACCGGCACAGTCGTCGATATTCGCTGAAGAGTGCGTAAATTGCGCCCTGAGAGTGCTTCGATGGTGTCTCAAGTGGCGCAGAAGACCAATACGGATGCGGAGATGTTCCCATGGATGGGTCACGTCGGATGGTGTTGTTGCTGGGATTGTCGTTGTTGACCTCACTGACGGGCTGTCATGGCCGTTTCCTCATCCCCCCCCCGCCGGGGTACGCCTACGGCGCGAATCCGGCAACGGGAGGGGCGTACGGTCAGTATGGAGACTGTGTGACCGGAGGCTATGGTGCTGGTGACTATGGGTACGGGGCTCACGGACAACGGCTTCACGATCTGCGTGAAAACCTCCAGGCCAGACGTGACGACCGCCTGGCACGTCGGCAGGGTCGACACCCTGGACATCGTCGTGGCCGAAAACGTGGACAAGGTGCCCATGGAGACATCGGGTGTGACACGTACTATGACGTCGGTTGCGACGGATCAGGCATGTGTGACATCGGAGGAGCCTGTGACAGTTATGATTGCTGCGGAGAATGTGAGATTGACTGCGATGTCGAATGTTGCGGTTCCTGCTCAAGCTGCAGTTCGTGTGGCTGTGGCGGCATGATGATGGGCGGAACCAATCCTGGTCCCTACGTGGCCTATCTCATTCCGATGGAGTCCTATCAGGGCGAACTTGGCGGCGGAATGTGCTGCGATGGAATGTCCGGCTGCGACTCCTGCGGACCAGGCATCATTGAGGGAGAATTCATGGGAGCGGGCGTCTTCGACGGAGGGATGACGTCTGGCTGTCCGTGTGAATATGCAGATGGCGGGACGTGTGCAGGAGGCGGCTGCCAGACGTACTTGGGCGAAGATCAGCATTGGCAGACGGTGCCCGGTACAATCCAGTCTCCAGATGCCTATCCGTCGGGATCAGAGCCCCAGCCAATCCATAGCCGTCCGCAGGAGTCACTCCCGGTGCCACCATCATCAGGAAGTCCTTCTGATCCGGAGGAAGGCGACTTCCAGCAACCATCCCCCTCTGGAGGCGAGACACAAGCGGGCTACTTGCCCCCTCAGAACGGCCAGTGGGTGCCGAATCAATTCTGATGCAGCTGTGGCTTCCGAGCGAATTGCCTTGAGGAGTATTCTATTCTGCCAACCGAGAAACACTTGCAGTCGTCCGCCGCATCGCCGATACTCCCCGTTCGATATTTCTCAGCAGAAACAGCTGTTTTGAACGAGGGTTGAGACGATGGCTCATAAGAAGGGACAAGGCTCCAGCCGCAACGGTCGCGACTCGACCGCACAGCGTCGGGGGATCAAGAAGTTTGGTGGCGAACGCGTTGACGCAGGAAATATCCTGATCCGCCAGTGTGGCACCAAATGGCATCCCGGCAAGAACGTCGGCATGGGTAACGACTATACGATCTTCTCTCTGGTCGAAGGCACCGTGTTCTTTGATCGGAAGGGCCGCCGGATTAACGTCCAGGTTGCCGAAGCGAACTGAGCCGATTTGACTGACCACAACAAACACAGCCCACGGGAGCGATCCCGTGGGCTGCTTGCATTGTTGAGACGTGCGCGTCGTTTCCGAAGGCCTACTCGGCACCGACTACCACAAAGAGTGACCCGTCACCGCGCCTCACAAGGAGCACGATCCCTTGTGCAAGTGACTGCTCCGCTGCTGCGGCTTCGTATTCCTCCAGGGTGGTGACCGCGATGTCGCCGACCCGCTCAATGACGTCCCCGGCTCTCAAACGGGCTTGGGCAGCAGGGCTGCCTGGTTCGACAGACGTGATCAGCACACCTTGGACCGATGAGTCAACCGAGAACTTCTCAGCCTCCGGTGATCCCAAACTAGCAATCTCAAGTCCAAGTTCGTTGAACGCGGGCGAACCTTCTGGTTCGTTGTCAGGTTGGGCGGAACGTCGCATGGCTGCTGTGAAGTCGCCCGGCATCTCCTCCACGGTGACATTGAGCGTTGTCTCGCTGCCTTGACGGAGGACCGTCATGGGGTATGTCTCACCGACAGTCAATTGTTCGACAATGCCCTGCAGATGCGTACTGTTACGGACATCCTGACCTGCGAAGTTCAGGATGACATCTCCCGGCTCCATGCCTGCTGCGCTCGCGGGTGCCCCCTCGACGACATCAGCGACAAGCGTGCCGTGTCCATTGGGGACTCCGAACTGATCCCGCAGACGCGGGTTCATTTCCTGCAGTCTCACGCCAAGGTACGCCCGTTTGACGGACCCGTCAGCGATCAGCTGATCGGCAACCCAACGGGCGTTGTTGATGGGAATCGCGAAACCCACGCCATCGTAGCCACCACTGCGAGTGGAGATGGCAGTGTTGATGCCGACGACTTCGCCACGCAGATTCACGAGCGGACCGCCACTATTGCCGGGGTTGATCGCGGCATCCGTTTGCAGGTAGCTCTCGCGTTCATTGATCCCCGTGTTTCGCTGTTTGGCGCTGATGATTCCCGACGTAACAGTCGTGCCGATGTCGAACGGGTTGCCGAGGGCAAGGACCCAGTCACCGATTTCCATGTCGTCGCTGTTGCCCAGGGCCATACTCGGCAGTGGCTCGCCAGCATCCACACGGACGATCGCGACATCTGATCGTGAATCCGCCTCCCAATCAGTTGCGGTGAGTTCACGGCCATCCTCCATCTTCACGACGACCCGTTCGGCTCCCTCGACCACATGGGCGTTGGTGAGAATGATGCCCGAACTGTCGATGATGAATCCCGAGCCACTACCGCGTTGCTGGGGCATCTGCCGCTGTCGAAACATCTCTTCCGGGATTTTGTTGTCTCCGAAGAACCGTTTAAAGAACTCGTCTTCAAACGGTGATCGACCTCCAGGTTGGTTGATCTGGACGGCTTTACTCCGTGTCTCGATGGAGACGACAGCCGGCAGCACGGTCTTGGCGACGTTCCGAAACGTAAACGACAAGGCCTCGGCGTGCTCGACTCCCGGACTTGTGTCGGGAACTCTCAATTGCTGTTGTGCGACGGCGACTGCCGCTGCGATGACACATACGCCAGCAACAGTCGAGACAAGTCCCAAGTGGTTTTTCATTGTGGTTCTCACAGAATTATCCTCCATTCATTAGAGCTTGCAGCCCAAGTTCGCCCCTGCCCGAGCGACATTGGTCCCAAGCGACAGATCGTAGATCCAATCCCCGCGATCTCTCGTTCTTACGTTTTCAATGGTCCAATCGTTGGAAAGAATCCGGAAAAGCACGCTGAATTGCGGCTCAGATCGTGACGACAGATTACAAATTGTAGGCTGCTAATAACTCGCGGGGAACACCAATTGGCAACACTTTCACAAGTCCGGCCCACTCGTCAGAACCAAGTTCATCGAACCCGACTTTGCGAGCAACAAACGTCGCTGTGAGATCAGCGCGGACGCTCTCCCCGAGTGCGACACCCTTGTCGCAGTCGAGCCCGGAGGGCAGATCGACCGCGAGGACAGAACCCGGAGCTCGATTGATGGCCTCAATGAGACTGAGATAAGGATCACGAACTTCGCCGCAAATGCCAGTCCCCAGCAACGCGTCGACGATCCATTCAGCATCTTGCAACAATGCCATTTTGTTGTCTTGCGACGAGGCAAGGTCGGTGATGGGCGTTCCCGCTGCCTGAAGAATCGCCAGATTCGCAGCCGCATCGCCAGAGATGTCGCCCGGCTCACAAACGAGGAGCACATGGACTTCGATCCCGGCTGCCTCCAAGTGGCGGGCGATGACAAATCCGTCACCGCCGTTGTTCCCCTTTCCGCAACACACGGCGACAGGCCCGGTGATGTTCCGACTGAGCAACAGGTCGGCCGCGCCTCGACCGGCGTTCTCCATCAGGACCAGACTGGTCATTCCGTACTCTTCAACGGCGCGACGGTCGACGTCTCGGACCTGATCGCGTGAGAGCGCTGTCACAATCGATGTCATGGCCGCACTTTCCTTTCAAGACCTTTGTGATACGATCTCACAATATTCCCGAGCTTGCGCGACCATCGCAAGACGAAAACGAGAGGTGATTTTTTGGCGGACAGTTTCGCAGACCAATGGGGACTGATCACCGGTGCATCCAGCGGCATCGGGAGGGAGTTTGCGCGACAACTGGCCGCACGGGGCATGCATCTTGTGCTGACTGCGAGGCGTGAAGATCTGCTCAAAGAGCTCGCTGATGAGTTGCACACGCGTCACGGCACGCGGACCGAAATCGTCGTGGGCGACCTCACAGACATTTCGTTTGCGGGTCAACTATACGACACGATCAAGGAAAAAGGACTGCAGATCCAACTCCTTGTCAACAACGCGGGAGCCGGATACGTCGGCACCATTCAGGACGCCGATGTCACCCGCATGGTGGAACTCGTTGAGTTGAACGTGCGGTCGTTGACGGAGCTCACGTATCTGTATCTGCACGAGATGCTGGCCCGACAACAGGGGGCCATCATCAATGTCGCCTCAGTCGCAGCCTTCCAGCCGGTTGTCTACATGCCGGTGTACGCAGCGAGCAAGGCGTTCGTGATGCACTTCAGCGAGGCACTCTGGGCCGAGACACGCGATCAGGGAGTCAGAGTGATGGCGTTATGTCCGGGAACCACTCAGACAGACTTCTTTGATTCCGCGGGCGTGGGCGGGTGGCTCAAGAAACACAGATCACAAACTGTCGAACAAGTTGTGAAGGCAGCGCTACGGGGCCTGCGAAAGAATCGACAGTACTTTGTCTCAGGTTGGCTCAACTACCTGCTCTCGCTCGGGGTCCGTCTCGCTCCCCGACGATTCGTGGTCATCGAGTCCATGAAATACTTCCGCCCGACCACGACGGAACCAAAGTTGGACGACGATCAGTCACCCGAAGCGACTCCTTGACGAGCCTGCATGGCCGCGAGTTGTCGCTGACCCATCTCGACGATTTGATCGTCCCGAGCGACATTGAGGGGCGAATACCCCGGATGCCTGGATTCCTTGTAGGGATCATTCCGACGGGTGTTATAACAGCAGATCAACGCCCAGCGAGCCTGATCGCTGCGGTTCTGGTCTGAGCGGTGCAACAAATTGGCATGAAAGATGACCGAATCTCCCGGATCGAGTGTGACATGTACCAACTCGAAACGGTCGAGAGCCACTGCGACTCGCTCCAGGTCAGCACCCGTCTGGTCTCCAGTCTTGCCATGTTCGATCCGTCCCATGAGGTGTGAGCTTCGCAGAACTTGGAGGCAGCCATTCTCCTCAGTCGCCCGATCGATTGCGATCATGCAACTGCCCATGTCGGGCAACAGACAGCCGTTGTGGTACCAATAGCCGTAGTCCTGATGCCACTCCCATGCTCCGCCGACACGGGGCTCCTTGAAGATCAATTTGTGGTGATAATGGTAGACTTCGCCGCCAAGCAGGGCCGTCATCCGCTCGACAACGCGTTGGCTGCGTGCGATGGTGCTGTAGACATCATCTGTCAAATCATTGCGAACGGCGAGCGTCGTCGATTGCCCCGACGCGTCCAGCCTGCTGTGAGCCGATTCCGCCAGTTCACGGTCTGTACGAGCGACGTCACCGAGCAGACGGATCTCAGAAGAGGACAGCAAGTTCCTCACGACTAAGAATCCATCCCGATGAAATCGCTCAATGTCCTCAGCGGTGCATTCTACGGTCATCTTGATGCTCTCTTCACATTTAACAGCGGGATGCAAAAGCGGCATTCTCGCGAATCTCGATCCCGGACGAAAGCTCAGCCGGGTTGGCTTTTGACAGCGTCCTGCTCAACCTGCTAGTTTTCTCGTCAGAGAGGGCCTGAGACGGTGTTGCCCGAAGTCGGGACACCGCGACAGGACAAGTCTTCTGGTTGAATCGCTCATGGCCAAGAAAAAATCAAGCATGCTCGCTGCTGGCACGTCGGTGCGGATCAAACAGGGCACGCCACTGCCGGAATTTCCCGATCTCGCGATTGACGGCTGGACAGCGATGATCCTTGAGACCAAAGGACGTGGGGCAGACCTCCAGTACATCATCGAATGGGACGACGCAACGGTCGAGAAGATGCCGCAGTCGTATCAGGACCAATGCGAGGAGCAGGGCCTGTTCTTCCGGATGGCCTGCCTCCCCGCCGCACAGGTTGAAGCCGTAGGGGCGGAGGAGTAACCGCTCTGGGAGAGCGAGGCTTCCATTGTCGCACAGCATCACCGTCACTCCCGATCACCGTCATTCCCGATCACCGTCATTCCCGCGAAGGCGGGAATCTAGACAGCATTGGACTCGCAGTCCAACGAGGACGGGCCATTGGTGGTTGTGCTGGATTCCCGCCTTCGCGGGAAAGACGTCAAGACATCTCCACCCTTCCACAAGACATCTCCACCCGTCCAATCGTGCCGATTCTGCCGATCGTGCGCCAGCGAATCTGGTCAATCTCTTACGACCACTGCGATTCTCACGACCGCCCTGCGCTGCAGAGGGCAGACTTCCTGCGAAGACGGAAGGATGTGGGCGACAATACCACGGCGGATGTTTGGTCTTGACACGTTTTGCCCCTACCAGCGGATCAATCGTGCGAACAATCTAAAGTCGTCACGTCCGCGATTCCGATAGTACACGTCAGACGGTTTTGTGCGGACCAATGTGGTCAGACAAACCAGACGTCAGCAAGAGGCTGTCGTCAGGGGGGAAGCCGTCAAGGGGGATTTGGACTCTTAGAATGCCGACTGACCACCAGAGCATGATGCTCTGTGGTGGTGTTTTGGTCCGCTCCCCGTTTGTGTGACTGCACAATGTGTGCAGTCGCCTCCCACGACGCTGGTGATCTTTGATGACCAGCAATGACCTCATCTTCGCGCCGTGTGAGGATGAAACATGACACCTGGATGTGATCCAGACCCTGAGACTGCCCCGACCCAGACACGATGACCAATGCGTAGGACCCGTTTTTTTGACTGGACATTGGTTGTCGAAGAATGCCCACGAAGCAAATGTGGTGTTCGGAACGTCCGAACCTCCCGCAATTGCGATCAGGCAGATGGGGTGAAGATCCAGAGGGAACGACGCACCCTCTGACCCAGAACACGTCAATTGGAGAGCCCGCAATGAGGACGATCTTCACAACTGGACAAGTTGCCAAGATCTGTAAGGTGGCACCGCGCACCGTCAGTAAATGGTTTGATTCCGGACGCCTGCGTGGCTACCGGATTCCCGGATCTCAAGATCGCCGCATTCCGCGGGAGCATCTGATCCGGTTCCTGAAGGAGCACGGAATGCCGCTTGGCGAACTTGAAGACGAAGCGATGGGCAAGCTGCTGCTCGTCGGCGTCGATCCCACAACCCGCGCTGGACTGAACGAAGTCATGGGCCCGGAAGACTTCAAAACTGAGCTGGCTGCCAGCGGTTTTGAAGCGGGTATCCAGGCGGAGTCGCTCCACCCGGACTGTGTGGTGATCGATTTCGGCATGGGCCGCAACGAAGCCCTCATGATCGCTCAGAACTTGAAGAAGAATACCGATTACGCCGACACGGTGCTGATCGGTCTGCTGAGCGACGAAGACAACGCGAGCGGTTTTGACCGGACGCTCTTCAACGAGACGTTCCGCAAGCCGTTTGATGCGGCCTTGCTCGCCGAGCGTATCCGCACGCTCGTCGGTCGCAAGAAGCAGATTGCTTAATCTGCTGTCAACGCCGATTGCCGGAGGCTCATACGTCAGCGTATGATTCGAGAGAATCAGCTGGCGTCTCCGGCATCACCGGCGGCTGAGATTCAAGGTCAGCGTCTCGCTGGCCTGCTGCACGGTGCTTCGCCCGTGCGACATGGCACGTTCAAACTCGTGACAAGTCCCAATGTCGGGTCCACCACCTGAAGGGATGTCAGAAACGGGGGACACGGCGTCACGTCGCGCGTGCGAAGCATCCGTCGTTTCAGCCGGGTGATGAGTTCTCGTCGTGCGTTCTCACTGACAGCAAACATCTCTCGCAATGTCCGACCCGACCGGTAGCCCGGCTCCGTTGACCGATCCGACGCATGCGTCAGTTCGACACTGGCCGCTCCCGCTGCTTGTCGCCACGCTCGCTTGGCTGGCTATCATCGCCACGCTCGACTCAAGTGGTGCCGTGCCCGAATTGGGCGAAGGCCCCGGCCTCACGTTCGACGAAACGTTCAACGTGCAGATGGGCGTCTATCACGTCCGCGCCGTGCAAGAGTACGGACTCGGCCTGCTGCACATGGACAGCATCCGTGAGGTCTTCGGAGCCGATGCTTACAACCCGGATCATCCACCACTCGGACGCCTCCTCATCGGCCTTGCTCACGAACTCTCGTGGCCCCTCCTGACCCCGAATGTCCCCGCCAACTCCGTCGCCGTCACCTGCGGACGCGTCGCCCCCGCGTTTGGTTTCGCACTGACCATCCTGCTCATCGGCTGGACCACCTCCCGCTGGTACGGCCGCACCGCCGGCCTCATCTCCGCGATCAGCATGGTCCTCATGCCCCGCCTCTTCGCCCACGCCCACATCGCCTCACTGGAAACCTTCATCAACCTGTTCTACGTCGCCACGGTGCTCCACGTCGCCGACCGATGGACGAGAGGTGATCGCCCCAGTTGGTCAGCTGTTACTCTCAGTGGCGTCCTCTTAGGACTGGCCCTGCTGACCAAAATCCAAGCGATCCTTCTCCCGATTCCCATCGCCTTCTGGGCCCTGTGGCACTGGCGACTGCGAGCCATCCTGCCGATCATCCTCTTCGGCCTGAGTGGCGTCGTCGTATTCTTCATCTCCTGGCCCTGGCTCTGGCTCGACCCCATCGCTCACGTCAGCGAATACCTCGGCCGCACCACCGACCGCCTCACTCTCTACTGCTGGTACATGGGCCAGAAGTGGCCCGACACGGATGTCCCTTGGCACTACGCCGCCGTGATGTTCG